>CALFDH010000059.1 GCA_937950405.1 uncultured Meiothermus sp. | reverse complement strand
GCCTCGGCCAGCGCCCGGGTCAGGGTTCCCAGCCCAGGCCCCACCTCGTACACGGTTTCGCCGGGAGTAAAGCCAACGGTTTCGACTATTTTATCCAGGTAGCCCTTCTCTACCAGGAAATTCTGCCCAAAACGCTTATCCGCCCGTAGGCCGTAGCGCTCCAGCAGATCCCGGACAACTTTAGGCGAGGCGAGGTTCATGGGTGTTGGAAGGACCCAAACGTTTTCCCGCTGTTAGCAGGCTTTTCTTTGTAATCCCATTATTGAAAAGTTGCGCCCACCGGCGGTATTTCCACTATTTCCCAGTCCAGCTTGTCCTCATCGAGAATCAGTTCCAGGTACTGATCCTTATCCAGGGCGTCAATCAGGGCCAGCTTGTCTTTGATGAGAATACCGTTTTTCATTACGGTGTGCCCGTACACGCCAAAGCGGTGTCCCATGCGCTCGACGTAATCGGCGTTGTGAAGCCACCACTCCTTGGCTTCGCGTCCGTTGTAGAACATTTCGTCGTAGGTTTGTAGCCACGGTACCGGCCCCACATGGGCAAAATTCACCCCGTACAGATTGACCTGGGCCGGAAAGGTTTGAAACCAGTTCTTCAAGTCCTCGGGAAACTCCACCCCCCCCAGCTCGGGGTGAAACTCCTTGTGCTCGAGCTGGGCATTTCCCAGAACCATCTCGCCGGTGATGGCGGCGTGGTCGTGGTTGCCCATCAGGATGGTGATGTGCTCGGGGGCCGCCTCCTGGAAGCGTTTGATGCGCATCAGCTCGCGGATTTGTGCCCTGGCCGCCATGCGCAGGTGGTCGGGGTTGTTGGGGTCGTAGTCCTCGAGGCCGGTCAGTCGGCGGTAGTCAGCCAGCAGCTTGGGGTGCACCAGGTCGCCCATCAGCACCACCCGGTAGGTGCCGCGTCTGAGGGGGTCGGAAGGTAGCCAGTCCTCGCCCACCGCGTACGAGTTCTTCAAGGCCCGCCACAGCTTGGGAAAGTCGGCGTGCAGGTCTCCAATGGCAATAACCTTGATCACGGGCGTCCTTTGTTCACGAAGCCTGCCCTTTCAGCAAAGCGCGTAGCTCGCCGTAGAGTTTACGGGTTTCGTCCGGGTGTTTACCATACCCTCCATATTTCATCACAATCTGGGCCGCTTGCTTGCCCAAACCCGCCTCCTTCAGGCGCTCGATCAAGCGGTCAATCAGTTCCTGGGGTTCGGGTTTGGCCTCAGGGGAGGAGGGAGTGTTTTCTGGACGGACTTCAGGGGGTGATGGAACCTCAGAAGCCAGGCTTCTATGCACACCAGCCTCCACGTGCACCTGGGGGGGGTTGAATTTCCCGGTCTCGGGGTCGTGGTCAACCCACTGCTTCTCGAGGTGGTACAGGTGCCGACCCAGGCCAAATTTAATCGCGGTCCGCAGGAGGGCATCGGCAAAAGCCGCCTTGAAACTATCGCCCTCCCCCACGTCTTCCTTGGAAATATCCATCACGGTAAGCCTGCACTTCACCGCATAATGGCCTGCTGCACTGGTAGGGGTGTGGAGCACCTCGTAGGTGTCCTGCCAGCCGTGGACGCCGACCACCTCATCCAGCCGATCCAGCACCGCCTGGGCGTCCAGATATGGCGCTACCAGGGCCCGCCTTTTGTCTTTGGATAGAGCCTCCACGCGCCACGCTAGTTCTTCTGGCGGGAAGGGCTCGCTCAACATATCCCAGACATCGTTCATTGGGCTTCATTCTAGCAGCCCGCCCAGCGGGGCTTTGGTCGAAGGTGAAAGGCCCTCTTTAACATCCCTCACATGCGAGCCTGGACATCCAGGGGCTAATGTAGGTGCTATGAAGTGGTTTGTTGCCTTGCTTGTGTTGGGTTCGGTGGCCTTTGCCCAGATTCGGGTTACCCTCGAGGCCCCGCCCCCGCCCACCCTAGTCATCAGCGCGGATGTGCGGATTGCCCTGGTGCCGGGCACTGTGGTAGTGGAACGGGTTCCCGAACCCCAGGGGATTCTGGTGGTGTACCGCAGCAGCCGGGTAGCCGAGGTGCATGACTATCATCACCGCGACCTGGTAGCCCGGGGTTGGACCAGGGTCAAGTTCCAGGCTAGCGATGGCCGCTACAAGTCAGAGTACCGCCGGGGTCGGGCCAAGGCCAAGCTGGAAGTGCGTGACCGTCGGGGCCGGGTTGAGGTGCGGGTGAAGGAAGGCTAGACACCAGAAGCGCTCCCGGCTACACTAACTAACGCTTGGGGCCGTGGCGCAGTTGGGAGCGCGCTTGAATCGCACTCAAGAGGTCGGGGGTTCGAATCCCCTCGGCTCCACCAAGTCCAGAACGGTAAAAATCCGAGGGTCGGCGCCTCGGATTTTCGTTTTTTAGCGCACCTGGAATCAGGCCTGGCCACTGAAATTGTGGTACCAAATAATACCAGATTCGGTTAGTTCGTCGCCGAACGGCGGCGAACTAACCCGACCGAAGGGAGTGCTCTAGGATTCAAAAAGATAGCCTCTGAAAATCTCTGGTTTGGGTGATTATCTTTTTGAATCCGGTATAAGGCCTATCAAGAAGAAGATTAGGGAACACTAACCCTACCAGTTGTTTGTCAGAGACGTTCTCATGCCAAAAAAATCGCCATTCCGAGGAGGCATAGCCGACGAAGAATCTGATAACCCTATGGGCCGGAGAAGGGTATTCAGAGTGCACGGGATTCTTTGCTGTGCTCGGAATGACCATCGTGGGCTGCAATTTATGTGTGAAATGCAGAGGTGCAAGCCATCAGTTAAGCCATCCAAATCCTCCAGAGCGCACCCCCCAGCCCAAACAAGCCTAGCAGGGGGAGGGGAGGCAATTTTCGTAGCAAAAGTCCCAGGGCCAGCAGCGTGAACAGCCACTCTGCCCATCCCACCAGGGTTTGCTGTCCCAGCAGCCAGAGCGCCCAGCCAATTAGCCCCAGGGCTGCTCCGGAGGCACCGGTCAGGAAGGCTTCGGCCAGGGGATGCCCCTGTAAGCGACTCAGGATGCCGGCCACCAGGAAGGTAAACACAAAAGACGGCAGGAAAATGCCAAGGGTTGAAAGCAGTGCGCCGGGAACGCCCGCCGCCAGGTAGCCAGCGGCAGTGGCCGTGGTGAGCAGGGGGCCGGGGGTGATTTGCCCCAGGGCCAGGGCGTTGAGTAGTTCGCTCGAGGAGAGCCACCCCCGGGTTACCATGTCCTGCATCAGGCCAATCAGCACATACCCCGAACCAAACAGGGTCGAACCCACCAGCAAGAAAAACCAGAATAGGCTGATGGGTTCCACACTCAGTGCGGGAACCCTCCTCAACATCCATATCAAGCCCACCAGAAGCACCACGGCCCACTCCACCAGACCCAGCGCGGCCAGCGCCAGGCCCGCCAGCGCCAGCAGCCAGGTCTGGGGTTGTTTTTGGGGTTCTGGTAACAAGTCCCACAGCGCCTGGGCAATCAGGGCTATCACGCCTAGCTTGAGCCCTAAAAAAGCGCCCTGTGCCAGTGGAAGCGAGGCGACCTCCTGGTACAACGCCACCAGCAACAAGGTGACCAGTGCGGCTGGCACAATAAAACCCAGGCCCGCCAGCAACAAACCCCAGGGTCCACCTCTGGCATGACCCAGTAGCATAGCCGTTTCGGTGGAGTTGGGGCCGGGAATCAGGTTGACGGCGGCCAGCATCTTCAGGTACTGCTCTTTGCTGACCCACTTGCCCTCACCCACCAGCAAACGCTGAAAGATTGCAAAATGAGCTGCAGGGCCTCCAAAAGCGGTCAGACCCAGCCAGGCAAAGGTTCGGAGAATGAGCCAGAGCACTTCCCAAGTGTATTACCCCGTGTCAAGCCAGCTTCGGCTGGTTTGTCTCCCGATGGGGTCGGCAAGGCACGTCTGCATGTCCAATCTCGTTTTCGTGGGCAGCTATCCCTGTGAAGGGCGCAACTGGGATTCAAAAAGACAGTCTGTTGTAGTTTTGATTATTCACGCGTTTCGCTTGAATTCGTTCCATTGCAGTATCTTGACCAGCCTCGAGAATATCGGTATTGTTTGCGACGTATCGAAAGGAGGTTTCATGAAGCTTTTAAAAGCAGTGGGGCTTATAGCGGCCATAAGCCTGGGCAGTGCCCTGGCCCAAGACCGCACCCAGACCCTGATTTATGGTGGGGACTGGTCCGACCTGATCACCATGGATCCGCAGGTCTCCTACGAATTTTCTGGCGGTCTGGTTACCGACAACCTGTATGAAACCCTGGTCAAGTACGAGGGGGCCGACCTCTCTACCCTGAAGCCAGGTCTGGCCGAAAGCTGGAAGGTGGATCGGGGCCGGGATACCTGGGACATCACCTTCCGTTTGCGCCGGGGCAGCAAGTTTTCCAGCGGCAACGAGGTAACGGCCAAGGACGTGGTGTACACCTTTGAACGGGCCCTGGCGATTAAGGGGCCGGGCTCTTTCCTCTTTACCGAAATTGCCCAGCTCAAGCCGGGGGCCACCAGGGCGGTGGATAACTACACGGTGGTGGTCAGCATTCCCAAAACCGCCTCGCCGGGCTCCTTCCTCTCGATTCTGACCTTCAACATCGGCGGTATCGTGGACTCCGAAACGGTGCAGAAAAACGCCAAGGGCAACGACTTTGGCAAGGAATGGCTCACCAATAACTCGGCAGGCTCGGGCCCCTTCCGTCTGGTGCGTTGGGATCGGGGGTCGCAGGTGCTTTTGGAAGCCAACCCCAATGCCCGCATCAAGCCCAAGCTGCAACGGGTGATTCTGCGCGAGATCAAGGAACCGGCGGTTTTGCGTACGGCCCTCGAGTCCGGCGAGATTGACATTGCCGAAGGGTTGACCCCCGAGGCTTTGCGGGCGCTCTCCAATAACCCTCGCTTCCGCACCCTCAAAGCCGACAGCCTGCGCCTGAACTATCTGGGCATGAACGTCAAGGAAGGCAGCCCCTTCGCTAACAAACTGGTACGCGATGCGGTGCGCTACAGCATCAACCAGGACGAGCTGGTGAACGGGCTGGTGCAGGGCAACGGTACCAAGATCCAGACCCTGATTCCCAAGGGCCTGCTGGGCTACGACCCCCGTACTCCATATACCTTTGACCCCGCAAGGGCCAAGCGCTTGCTGGCCCAGGCCGGGTATCCGAATGGCCTCGAGTTCGAACTCCTGGTCAGCACGGGCATCTGCGGGGGCGGTATCCCCTGCGCGGACATCGCCGCCAAGATTCAATCCGACCTGGCCAAGGGGGGTTTCAAGGCCAACGTTAAGGCCATCGCTAACGCCGAAGTGCTGCGTACCTACCGGGCCCAGAACCACCAGATGGTGCTGGTCGGCTGGAGCCCCGACTTCCCCGACCCCGACGGCAACGCCACCCCCTGGGCCGACTTCAACGCCCGCAGTCTGGCCTGGCGCAACGTCTGGAACGATCCCACAGCCATCAGGCTGGCCAACCAGGCCGCGCTGGAAACCGAGCCGGCCAAGCGGGTTGCGCTCTATCGCCTCCTGACCGATTACGTACTCAAAAACGGCCCCTACGCGGTGCTTTACCAGCCCGCTGTTCCATTGGGCCTCTCGGTGAAGGTCGAGGGCTATGTACGCAATGCCCAGGGCCAGGTGCGCTTCGAGAACATCAGCAAACTGCCTTGAGTGAGCCAGGGGTTCAGGGTTCAGGGCACCGGGCTGCGGCGCTCTGGGCTCTGAACCCTAAGCCCTGACTATGTTTTCATACTTTATACGACGAATGTTTTTTGTGGTTTTTGTGGCCTGGGGGGTCACATTTACAACCTTCTTTATCGCCAACGTGGTACCAATTGACCCGGCCATAGCGGCTTTGGGGGACAACGCCCGTGAAGAGCAAATAAAGGAGTTCCGCGAACACTACGGCCTGGACAAGCCCATCTGGCAGCAGTACCTCATCTACATGGGCCGCTTGCTTTCGGGCGACCTGGGCAATTCGCTCCGTACCGGGCGGGCTGTACTCGAGGACCTAAAGGAGTTTTTCCCCGCGACCCTCGAGCTCTCGGTGGCCGCCTTTCTCGTCACCTTGCTTTTAGGGGTGCCTGCCGGTATTCTGGCGGCTCTTCGGCAAAATAAGGCTTCCGATGTCACGGTGCGGATCCTGGCCTTGATCGGCGGCGCAACGCCGGTGTTCTTTCTGGCGGTGTTGCTCCAGTTCGTACTTGCTCGACAACTGGATCTTTTGCCTGTGCAGGGGCGGTTGGACGGGTTTACCTTTCCACCGCCCAGGGTAACCGGCATGATGGGGATAGATGCCTTACTGGCCCGTGACTGGGCGGCTTTTTTAGACTCGCTGCGGCATATGGTGCTGCCCGCTTTTGTCCTTGGAATGTTTTCGGCTGCGATTCTGGCCCGCATGACCCGTGCGACCATGCTCGAGGTGCTTTCGCAAGACTACATCCGCACGGCCAGGGCCAAAGGGGTGCCGGGCCGGGCAGTGGTGTTCCGCCATGCCCTCAAAAACGCGTCGCTGCCGGTACTCACCCTACTGGGAGGGCTCCTGGGCGGTCTGCTTTCCGGCGCAGTGTTGACCGAAACCATCTTTAGCTGGCCGGGCATTGGACGCTACGTCACTCAGTCCGCGACCAGCCTGGATTTCCCCGCCGTGATGGGGGTCACGCTACTGGTTGGGTTGGTGTATGCCCTCATCAACCTGGTGGTGGACTTGCTGTACGCCTTTCTCGACCCGAGAATCCGCTATGCCTAATCCCTCGGAGATTTCATGGCTGCTGTAGTCCCTGCCAACCGTCCTGCCCGTCCACTCCGGCGCTTCTTGCGCAACCCAGGGGGTCTGATTGGGCTTTTTTTGCTGGTGCTGCTGATTCTGGTAGCCCTGCTGGCTCCCCTCATTGCCCCCGACCCCATCAGCCAGAACATTGCCCTGCGCCTTCAGCCTCCCTCGAGCGCCTACTGGCTCGGCACCGACCAGCTGGGCCGCGATGTGTGGGCCAGGGTGGCACACGGGGCTGGAATTTCCCTTCGGGTGGGGTTTGGTGTGGTAATGCTGGCTGTGGTCATTGGGGTGGTGGTCGGTTTGCTGGCCGGCACGCTGGGGGGCGCCTGGGACAACCTGCTGATGCGCCTGACCGACATCTTTTTTGCCTTTCCCTCGCTGATTCTAGCAATGGCCATTGCGGCGGCGCTCGGGCCCAACCTGAACAACACCATCGTTGCGGTGGCGCTGGTAAGCTGGCCCATCTATGCCCGGCTGGTGCGGGCCAATGTGCTGGCCTTGCGTGAACGTGAGTTTGTGGAGGCGGCCCGCGCGCTGGGGGCCCCCTGGAACCGTCTGATGCTCCGCCACCTGTTGCCCAACACCCTCACCCCAATTTTCGTGCAGGCCAGTTTCGATGTGGGCGGGGCCATTCTTACCGCCGCCGGCCTCTCGTTTATCGGCTTTGGGGCCCAGCCCCCCACCCCGGAATGGGGGGCCATGGTCTCCGAAACCCGCAGCTACATTGCCGAGGCCATCTGGGCGCCCACTGCGCCCGCCATCGGTATCCTGCTGACCGTGCTGGCCTTTAATCTGTTGGGAGACGCCTTGCGGGATGTGCTCGACCCGCGGGGCAGGGACTGAACCCAGAGTTCGGGACAGTGCTCCCCCAGGGTCAAGTCTTATTTCTTCAAGCCTGGGGTGCCGAGCTTGTTGAAGATTGAGATCGCAGATTTGGAAATAAAGCCTGCCTCGCTCGAGGAGGTTGAGGTCGCCTGCGATATCCTGCAAGAGGCCGCCCGATGGCTCATGGCACGAGGCGAGACGCTCTGGCATCTCGATGAGCTGACCCCAGAACACTTCCGTCCGGTGGCCCAACAAGGCGAACTCTTCCTGGCCTACCTGCACTCACAGGCGGTCGGGACGTGTACATACCAGCTCTCGGATTTGCTGTTCTGGCCTCAAATTCCAGCTGGCACCTCGGCTTTTCTTCACAAGGTGGCGGTTCGGCGCAAGGTTGCCGGGCAGGGCGTGGCTGCAACGATGGTGGCCTGGGCCAAGGAACAGGCCAAGGCCGCCGGACTTTCCTACCTGCGCCTCGATACCGACTTCAACCGCCCCAGGCTACGCAGCTTTTACGAGCGCCTGGGTTTTACCTGTGTTGGAGAAAAGCACCTGACCCGTTTGGGATACCCCTTGCACGTTGCGCTATACGAGCTAAGTTGCGCCCGTATAAGGTTTAGAGATGAATCCAGGCTGTGCTAGAAAATCATGCTCCGGGCGCAATACCCGAATGATTTTCGATCATGCCATTATCCAAAACATAGACGGGAGGCACTTAAAACTTTGACCGCTCAACTACAAGCCCCCACAGCCCAGTGGGGCTGAGGGGTTCCGGATCATGCGCCACTCGCCGGAACGCAGTTGTCCGGCCTCGTAGTAGATGTGGCGTGGGCTTTTGAGATCTTCGGGGTCGCCGAGCGAGGCCAGGGCTACCTCTAAAGCCATGCACTGCTCGGAGTTGGCACGAACCGTGTAGATTTGCCCCTTCTGTGGCATCTCGGCCAGGGCAAAGCCATCACTCAGGCTGACCCACTGGTGCAGCTTGACCAGCACGGTACAACCATTGGCTTCCTGTGCCTTTACGCTCATCACCTGACCGGTGGCAGTGTAGGTGCGGTAGGGGCTTTGAATGCCGGTGCTAGCAGGCTGTGGGCTGCTATTGCTTCGCGTCCAGAGGCTTCCACCCATCGCCAGGGCGATAAGGGCGGCAACCCCCCCCGCGACCCTCCACGGCTTAATCCAGGCCATCTTCATATCATTAGGCCCAATCGGGTTAGGGCGGGGTGTGAGGGCTGGCTAAAGGGGGGCTTTAGATAACGGGGCTGGGCTGGAACACGGGCGAAGAAGACCAGTGCCCTGAGGGACTCGAGCCTGACAACACCCCATTGCCCAGGTGTATCGGCCCGCCTGCTCAGTAAGAGGGCTGATACTCCCCCCACTCCTCGCGCAGAACGCCACAAATTTCGCCCAGGGTGGCGTGGCGACGGAAACCGTCCAGGATGTAAGGCATCAGATTATCCCGACCCCTTGCCGCCTGGCGCAGGGCTTCCAGGGCATTGCCTACCGACTGCCCGTCCCGTCTGGCCCGGAAAGCCTGTATCTGGGCCCTGCGGCGGCTGCCCAGTTCGTCGCCAATCTTTTGCACCGGGGTGTGTTCGTTGAGGGGGGACTCGGGGTTGTTGAACTGATTGACGCCCACAATCACCCGTTTACCACTCTCGACCTGGCGCTGGAACTCCCAGGCCGATTCTTCAATTTCTTGCTGGAAAAAGCCCGCCTCCACCGCCGCTACGGCACCCCCCAGCTTGGCAATCTGATCCAGATAATCCTGGGCCTGGGCCTCGAGCTGATCGGTCAGGTGCTCCACGTAGAAGCTGCCCCCCAGTGGGTCTACGGCGTGGGTCACGCCGGACTCGTAGGCCAGAATTTGCTGGGTGCGTAAGGCCAGCAAGGCACTTTTCTCGGTGGGCAGGCCCAGCGCCTCGTCGTAGGCGTTGGTGTGCAGGCTCTGGGTTCCGCCCAGCACTGCCGCCAGGGCCTGGTAGGCGGTGCGCACCACGTTGTTGAGGGGTTCCTGGGCGGTGAGGGTGGAGCCGCCGGTCTGGGTGTGGAAGCGCAGCATCCAGCTCTTGGGGTCTTTGGCATTGAACTCGTGGCGCATGATGCGGGCCCACATACGCCGGGCTGCCCGGAACTTGGCGGCTTCCTCGAGGATGTCGTTGTGAGAGGCGAAGAAGAAAGAAAGCCGGGGGGCAAAAGCATCCACATCCAGCCCGGCCTCGATGGCTGCCCGCACATAGGCCATGCCGTTGGCCAGGGTGAAGGCGATTTCCTGGGCGGCGGTGGAGCCTGCTTCACGGATGTGATACCCCGAGATGCTAATGGTGTTCCAGCGGGGCACTTTTTCGCCGCAGAAGGCAAACACATCGGTAATGAGTCGCATGGAAGGGCTAGGTGGAAAAATATAGGTGCCGCGGGCAATGTATTCCTTCAGGATATCGTTCTGGATGGTGCCGCCTACCTTGTCCCAGGCCACGCCCTGTTCTTCGGCAACCAGCAGGTAAAGTGCCAGCAGCATGTTGGCCGGGGCGTTGATGGTCATGCTGGTAGTGACCTTGTCCAGCGGAATGCCATCCAGTAAAGTTCGCATGTCCTCGATGGAAGCAATCGAAACCCCTACCTTGCCCACCTCGCCAACGCTCAGGGGGTGGTCGGGATCCATCCCAAGCTGGGTGGGCAGATCAAAGGCCACCGAGAGCCCGGTCTGGCCTTGCGAAAGCAAATAGCGGTAACGGGCGTTGGACTCCTCGGCGCTGCTGAAGCCCGCGTACTGGCGCATAGTCCAGGGGCGGTCAGTATACATTTTGGGGTAGACGCCCCGCGTGAAGGGATACTGCCCAGGGCGGCCCAGGCGCTCCTGATATCCCTCGGGCAGTGATTCAAATAGGTGTTCTGCTGTGGCTTGCATAAGCCCTCCTCGTCTCAATTTTGTACCTCAAGGCCGCAGGGGCCAAAAACCATCGTCTGAGATGCGAACCAGCCCAACGCTCTAATGTAGATCCCAAACTCGAATCATTCAGAACACCACGTACAGCACCACCAGTACCAGCACGGCAGCCCCGATAATCATCAACAGGGGGGGTAGCAGAATGGAGTAGGCTGCAATCACCAGCGCGATAAAGTCTTTCCAGTCTGGCTCGAGGTCGCCTTGACCCGATTGCTGGTTTTTGGGGTCGTACATACCCTGATTGTAACGTTTGGATGAGCCTCATCTAGTCCCCACTATTCAATCTGGGTCAGGAGGTGAGTAGAGAGTTTTGTACCTGAGCGCGACTGGCACTGTACTGGCTGTGGCTTTGCGGGTTGGGGGCCGACGAGATCTTTATCAAGGTGGGTAAATGGAAGTAGGGTACAAATAAGCCGGTTCTTGGATGTTTGCGTTGCTAAATGGAACGCAGCTTTGGCAATCAGCCAGCCTTGACCAAGGTCTGACCTCAGCCTGACACACAGACCTCTCTGCCCGTATACTAATCCCAAGCTTTTAGCGGCCCAAGCCAGCTTGGCTTGAAACCCTGGAGGATTGAGCGTGAATGCCCGTGCGATTGTGGTGACATCGGGGAAAGGTGGCGTAGGCAAGACCACTACCACCGCTAATGTAGGTGCTGCATTGGCCAGGTTGGGCGAGAAAGTGGCTGTGGTGGACGTGGACGTAGGGCTGCGCAACCTGGATGTGGTGATGGGGTTGGAAGGCCGGGTGGTCTACGATCTGATTGACGTAATCGAGGGGCGCTGCAAGCTGCGCCAGGCCCTGATCCGCGACAAACGCATCGAGGGGCTGGCCCTGCTGGCGGCCTCTCAGACTAAGGACAAAGAATCGCTCGACCCGGAGAAGTTCCGCCTGATTGTGCGGGCCCTCCTGGAGGAGGAGGGCTTTGACCGGGTGCTGATTGACTCGCCGGCTGGTATCGAGAAGGGCTTCCAGACCGCGGCCACGCCTGCTGAGGGGGCCCTGGTGGTGGTGAACCCGGAGGTCTCGAGCGTACGCGACGCCGACCGCATCATCGGGATGCTAGAAGCGCGCGAAATCCGCGAGAACTTCCTGGTTATCAACCGCCTGCGCCCCAAGATGGTGCAGCGCGGGGACATGCTCTCGGTGGAGGACGTGGTGGAAATTCTGGGCATCAAGCCCATCGGGATCGTGCCTGAAGACGAGGGGGTGCTGGTCTCGTCCAACCAGGGCGAGCCCCTGGTGCTCAAGAACGGCTCTGGCGCTGGCAAGGCTTTTGTGGAGATTGCCCAGCGGGTACGGGGAGAGGAAGTGCCCTTCGCTCCCCTGAACGATGCACCGGGCTTTTTGGGGACGCTGCGCCGCCTGTTTGGGGGTAGATGATGAGCTGGTGGCCTTTTGGCGCGAAAAGCAGCAAGGATACCCTGAAAGACCGCCTCAAGGTGGTGCTGGCCTATGACCGGGCCCATCTCTCACCAGGCATGGTGGAGCAACTCAAGCAAGACCTGCTGGCGGTGCTGAAGCGCTACTTTCCTGATGAGGAGAACCTTTCTATTTATGTGGAAACCCTGGACGACAAAATGAAACTCCAGGCCGATGTGCCGATTCCGAAGTAGACGATGGTCAAAAGTCTATGGTCTATAGCCGATGGTCAGACTGCCCTACTGAACTCGACCCAGGACTCGCAACAGCAGTTGTAGTGAGCCATGTTTGACAAAGCTATTCCTCCCAGCCCACGACCTTGGGCGGTTTCAGGCAACAGAATGTTCTGCACATATTTAGAGCCATGTAGCTTTTAGAAAGCTCTGTCCTGGACAGAACCGTGGCCGCCTGGATGGGTGAACTTTTGCGTAGGGCGCGATAACTGAAGCTGGCCCCCTGGCGGAGGTTGGGGGGCTTTGAAGCCTTTGGCCTACGGCACTCGCAGCACTTGAAGGCTGGCCTGTAATACCGGATTCAAAAAGATAATCACCCAAACCAGAGATTTTCAGAGGCTATCTTTTTGAATCCTAGAGCACTCCCTTCGGTCGGGTTAGTTCGCCGCCGTTCGGCGACGAACTAACCGAATCTGGTATAAGCAGGCGCCAGACCTATTCATTGCTTTTGAGCTCAACCTCGAGCGCCCCGAAGTTTTGTTCTTGCAACAGCTCCACCTCACCCTGCTTTTTGGCCTCTAGCAAGGCGGCAAAGGCCACGGTTTGCTCACTCCAGGTGCGAAAAGGTAAGCGAGCAAACAAAGCCCGGCGAACACTCCACAAAAAGCCCTTGAGTCGCTCCCAGGCTTCGCGCAGGCCGAAGGTTTCGGGCTCGAGGTGAAGCTCGGCTCGCCGGGCATAGGGCTCCACGGCCCGCACCAGCATCTGTAGCGGCATGGGGCGCAGGCGGCGGTCCTTGGGGAGGGGAGAGGGGGGCACTGGCAGCACCCGGGCCCGTTCCCGTGAGCGCTGCTCGAGGAAGGTAATGGCCTCTTCCAAGGCGATCAGGGTCTCGAGGAAAGCCGGTGCGCTCTCGGGTTCTTCGGCTTCGTCTTCGGCCAGCACCACCTGGGGCCGCCTGGCAAACGCCCGCAGCTTGAAAAGCACCAGCTCGGCCAGGATGGGCAGCAGTTCGCTCCGTTCGGAAAGCCCCAAGGCCTGCACCTGGGCCAGGGCTTGCTCGGTCAGGGTGAGTACGGGCAGGTTTTTGGCGGCAATTTTGCCCTTGCGCACCTGCTCGGAGAGCTCTCTGGGCGTTCCGCTAAATCGGTCGAAGGTGAGGGTGATCATGCTTATTTGGAGGCGACCTTCACCTGTTCCCGGAGCCCTGACCTCTGGCCTCTGGCCCTGAGCAGGCCAAACTTCTCCCGCACCTCTTCCATGGTGGCCTGGGCGATGCGGCGGGCTTTGGCCGCGCCGTCCTCGAGGGCGTCCAGCACCCGCTCGGGGTTGGTCCGAAGCTCCTGGGCCCGCTCGCGGATGGGCCGCAGGGTTTTCATCATCTCCTGCATCAGAAGCTGCTTGACCACCAGCGTGCCGATGCCCCGGCGGCGGTATTCCTCGCGGAGCACCTGCACCAGCTCGGGCGGGGCGAAATACTGCAAGAACTTGAACACCACGCTGCGTTCGGGGTCGCCGGGGTCGGAGAGGCGGATACGGGCGGGGTCGTCGGGCATGGTGCGAATCTTGGCCCAGATGCTCTCCTCGTCCTCCAATATCCCGACGGTGTTGCCCACGCTTTTGGACATCTTGGCCTTGCCATCTATGCCGGGTACGCGGGGGGCATTGGGGTTCAGATAAATGTTGGGTTCGGGGAAGGTTTCGCCGTACTCCAGGTTCCAGCGGCGGGCAATTTCGCGGGTGAGCTCCAGGTGCTGGGTCTGGTCGTCGCCGACCGGCACGGTGTCGGCCTTGTAGATCAGAATGTCGGCGGCCATCAGCACCGGGTACATGAGCAGCCCTGCGGGCACCGACTCGAGCTTGGCGGCTTTGTCCTTGAACTGGGTCATGCGGGTCAGGTCGCCGTAGGGGGTCTGGGTGGTGAAGATCCAGGCTAGCTCGGTGTGCTCGGGCACGTGCGACTGCACAAAGAGGATTACCTTGTCCGGGTTCAGGCCCGCCGCCATATTTACCAGGGCCGCGTCGAAGGTGCGCTGGGCTAGCAGGTCTTTGTCGTAGGCCGCCGGGTTGGTGGGGGCGTGGTAGTCCACAATGCAGTAGATGGCGTCCTGGCCCAGCTTTTCACCCAGGGCGATGTAGTTGACCATTGCGCCCAGGTAGTTGCCGATGTGCAGGTCGCCAGTAGGCTGAAAGCCAGAAAAAACGCGCTTCACGCCGGATAGGATAGCAGAAGCAGCTCAGGCTTGCTCGAGCCTAGTAGCGCACTCTGTATCAGGCCGCGATTTGCCCAGTACGTTATAGCAGGCTCGCACCTTCGGTCTCGAGCCAAGTAACAGACACCCGCATAGGGCTATGAATTGCCCCGTACGTTACGGGATGCTCGCACCTTCGGTCTCGAGCGCCTCTTTCCGTACCTCTTCCTCGGGCTGCCCCGCCGGGTACTG
This sequence comes from uncultured Meiothermus sp., assembly GCA_937950405.1. GTDB lineage: Bacteria > Deinococcota > Deinococci > Deinococcales > Thermaceae > Meiothermus. The sequence goes on along the minus strand of CALFDH010000059.1, from coordinate 16,275 downwards.
GCCGTTGAAGCAGGCCAGACAGACCGGGCCGCCAATGGCCTCGCGCACGCCGGGTTCGCTCAGGAAGGCCAGCGAGTCGGCCCCGATAAGCGCTCGGATTTGCTCGGGGGTGTGGGTCGAGGCTACCAGTTCCTTGCGGGCGGCGGTGTCGATGCCGTAGTAGCAGGGAAACTTGATGGGGGGCGAGGAGATGCGTACATGCACCTCGGTGGCCCCAGCCTCGCGCAAAAGTTGCACAATGCGCCCCGAGGTGGTACCCCGAACTATAGAGTCGTCTACCAGCACCACCCGCTTGCCAGCTACCGCAGGAGTGGCTGCGAGCTTTAGCTTGACCTTCAGATCGCGCATCTCCTGGGTGGGCTGGATAAAGGTACGGCCTGCGTAGGGGTTTTTGTGCAGGCCAAAGTCGAAGGGAATCCCCGAGGCGCGGCTGTAGCCGATGGCGGCGCCTATACCGGAGTCCGGTACCGGCACCACCACATCGGCCTGGGCGGGGGCTTCCTGGGCCAGCCGTTCGCCCATGCGAATACGGGATTCGTGGGTGCCGATGCCATCGAGCTGGGCGTCGGCCCGGGCAAAGTAAATCCATTCAAAGGCACAGGGGGTGGGGCGGGGCTTTAGCACCTGCATGGAGCGCAGTTCTGCCCCTTTCCCCTGTTGAGCGTTTGTTTCCACCCAGACCAGCTCGCCAGGCCGCACATCGCGCACAAACTCGGCGCCCATCAAAGTCAGCGCTGGGGGTTCGGAGGCAAAAACCCAGCCGCCATTGGGCAAGCGGCCAATCACCAGGGGGCGCACGCCGTTGCCATCCCGCAGGGCCAGCACGGTGTGCCGATCCATCAGTACCACGCTAAAGCCGCCGGTGAGCTCGCGCATGGCCCGGGCGGTGGCCTCCACCAGGTTGAGCTTGGCGTAGCGGGCAATCAGGTTAATCATCACCTCGGTGTCGTTGGTGGTTTGGAAAACCGCGCCATGCTCCAGGAGTTCCTGGCGGATTTGCAGGGCGTTCACAAAGTTGCCGTTGTGGGCGATGGCCAGAATGCCCTTGGAGCTTCGCACATTGAGGGGCTGCGCGTTGAAGCGCAGGTTGGAGCCGGTGGTGGAGTAGCGGGTATGCCCGATGCCCAGGTTCGCCGCAGGGATGCGCAGTCGCTGCATACGGGCCTCGTCGAAAACCTGCGTGACCAGGCCCAGGTCCTTTTCGATCACCAAATCCTTGCCGTTGGAAACACAAATCCCGGCGGCTTCCTGGCCCCGGTGTTGCAGGGCAAAAAGCCCCAGTTGCAGCAGGTCAGCCACCGGCAGCGGTTCGGGCGACCACAGGCCCAGCACGCCGCACTCTTCATGCAACTCGTCAGGGTCGCTCAAGGCCGAAGGCGGAAGGCCGAAAGCCTTGGGCTCTACAAGCTTTGTAGCCCTCGGCTGAGGGCTTTCGGCGTTTTTCACGGCAACACCTCCCTGAGCGGCGCATCCCAGGCCTTTCGCAGGGCCGCCACGCTCCACTCCAGGCGCTGTTTGGGCATCAGGATGGTGAGCCTATCGCCCCCAACCTGACCCAGAATCTGGTGGGGAAGTCCGTGCTGCTCGAGGACCCTCACGGCCATTTGCAGCAGAGCCTGATCCACCGTGAACAGGATGCGGCTGGGAGCCTCGCCAAAGAGCAGTGCGTCGGGGCGGGCCTGGCTGCGAACCTCAATCGTCGCCCCCAGGCTGTAGGGGAGGCACATCTCGGCCAGGGCCACGGCCAGCCCGCCTTCGGCCACGTCGTGAGCAGCCTTGACCCAGCCCCGCCCGATGAGCTCACGGATGGCCGCCTGGGCTCTGGCCTCCTGGGCCAGATCGGGGGCCGGGGGGGTTCCGGCCTCCAGGCCGTGCACCACCCAGAGGTACTCGGAAGCGCCCAGGTGCCCTTCTGGGCTTCCGATCAGCACCACCAACTCACCGGCCTTCTGGAAGCCCAGCTCGGCGCGGTGCTCGAGGTTTTCCAACAGGCCCACCACGCCCACCATGGGGGTGGGGGGAATGCGGTAGCTGGGGCCTTCGTTGTAGAGCGAAACATTGCCCGAGACCACCGGCAGGCCCAGCGCCGCCGAAGCTTCGGCCAGGCCCGCGATGGTCTCGGAGAGCTCGAAGTAGCCAGCCGGCGTTTCGGGGTTGCCGCAGTTGAGGCCGTCGGTGTAGGCCAGGGGCTTGCCCCCGACCACACTCACGTTGCGGGCGGCCTCGGCCAGGGCGTGCATGGCCCCTAAGCGGGGGGCCAGTTTGCTGTAGCGGGGGTTGGCGTCCACCTTGACCGCAATGCCCCGACCGGTTCCCTTGATGCGAAGGATGGCTGCATCGCCCTTACCGGGCACCAGCACGGTGTTGGTGCCCACCTGGTGGTCGTAGCGCTCGAAGATGGGGGCGCGGCTGCACAGGTTGGGCGAGGCCAGCAGCCGCAGCAAAACTTCCTCCAGGTTTTGCGGTAGGGGCAGGCCGTTCAGGTCCCTGGCCCGCTGCTGGGCGATGGCGGGGTTCTCCTGGCCTTCCCGCACATAGGTGGGGGCATCGGCCAGGGCGTGGGTGGGCACTTCGGCCACCGTCTGGCCGCGCGCCACCACCCGAAAGACCGGTTCGGCGATCATGTGCGCCACCGGCACGGCGTCCAGGCCAAAGCGGGCCGCGAGGGTCTCGAGGTCTTTTTCCCGGCCCGGACGCGGCACCAGCACCATGCGCTCCTGCGACTCGGAGAGCATCAGCTCGAGGGGGTTCATCCCAGTCTCGCGCTTGGGCACCCGGTCGAGGTTCAGCTCGATGCCCAGCCCCGACTTGTGAGCCATCTCCGATAGGGAAGAGGTAAGGCCCGCAGCGCCCATGTCCTGCACGCCCTCCACCAGGTCTTGCCGGATGGCTTCCAGGGTGACCTCGAGGGTTAGTTTGCCCATGAAAGGGTCGCCGACCTGCACACTCGGGCGCTTGGACTCGCTTTCCTCCGAGAGCTCTTCCGAGGCAAAAGCGGCCCCGCCAATGCCGTCGCGCCCGGTTTTGGAGCCCACGTAGTAGACCGGGCGGGCCAGGGTGGCCCGGCTTCGCTTGAGTTCATCGGCCCGCAGCAACCCCACGCACATAGCATTCACCAGGGGGTTGTCCTGGTAATCGGGGTGGAAGTAGACCTCGCCGCCCACCGTGGGTACGCCAATGGCGTTGCCGTAGTGGGCAATACCCTCCACCACTCCCCGCACTAGGTAGCGGGTGCGGTCGCCTTCGGGGCCGTCCAGTTTGCCAAAACGCAGCGAGTTCAAAAGGGCAATGGGCCAGGCCCCCATGGCCACGATGTCGCGGATGATGCCCCCCACGCCGGTGGCGGCTCCCTGTACAGGCTCGACCGCCGAAGGATGGTTGTGGCTCTCAATCTTGAAGGCCACCGCCCAGCCCTCGCCAATATCCACCACCCCGGCATTCTCGCCGGGGCCTTGCAACACCGCGGGGCCTTCGTTGGGCAAAAGCTTGAGCAGGGGGCGGGAGTTCTTGTAGGAGCAGTGCTCGCTCCACATCACCTTGAATAAGTAGAGCTCGAGGCGGTTCGGTTCGCGTCCCAGAAGGCGCACAATCTCCCGGTACTCGTGCAGGGGGATGCCGGCTTCCTGAACCAGGGGGGGCAGGGTTCCTTCCATCACACGGCCCTCGGTGGATGCCCGATGACTTCTTTGAGGAGGGGGATCAGCTCCAGGTGGTTGCCCACGCGGGCGGTGGGCTCGGGTTGCCCGTTGCGGTGGGCGTGCCCGGTATAGAGCACGGCGTAAGGGTAGCCGGTCTGGAAGGCTCCACCAATATCGGTGCGGGGGATGTCCCCGATGTGCAGGGCTTCCTGGGCTTTGACGCCCATCTCGTCGAGTGCGGTCAGGAAAGCCTGGGGTTTGGGCTTGACCACGCCGGTTTCGTCGGAGAAGGCAAAGCCGCTGAAAAGGTCGTGGAGTTTGTGCCGCTTGAGCTGCTCGCGCAGGATGCGCCCGGTGGAGATGCCGGTATCCGAAACAATGCCCAGCCGGTACTGCTTGGCGAGTTGGGGCAGGGCCTCCAGCACCCCCGGAAGGGGAATCAGGTTGCCCTCGAGACCCGCCTCCACAATGCGCTGGGTGGTCAGGGCGATGTGGCCTTCGTCGTAAGGCAGGCCCAGGTAGCTAAAAATGCGGGTCACCCGGTCAAAGGGGGTCATGACCTGCTCGGCCATCCAGGCTGCATCAAAGTCGAGGGCGGCTTGCCGCCAGGCCGCCATGACGGCGTCCGGCTCGGCGGGAACGACGGCCTCGGAGGCCGCATCCATCAGGATTTCGTTGCGCAGGGTTTTGATAGGGCCGGCATACTCCGGGCCTTCCGTAAAAAGGGTGCCCCAGAAGTCGAAGGTAATTGCTTTGATGGTCATACCGCTACCTCCATGTAGCTTGTTGCCTGGCCTACGCCACAACCTCGAGCGCTAGACGAGGTACTTGTAAAGCACTGTAAACGTAACCGTTGCTCATAGGGTTCATGCACCTACCGCCTCGAGGGCCTGCTTCAGGCTGGTAAAGAAGGGCAGGCCGTCGGCATAGCCCAAAAGGCCTTCCACGGCTCGCTCGGGGTGGGGCATCATGCCCAGCACGTTGCCCTGTTCGTTGACGATGCCCGCGATGTCGTTCAAAGAGCCATTGGGATTGTAGCCATCCGCCTCGCCCTCTGCCGAAGAGGGGGGCGGTGCGTACCGGAACACCACCTGCCGGTTTTGCTCGAGCCTTTCCAGGGTCTCGGCGTCGGAGTAGTAGCGCCCTTCGCCGTGGGCAATGGGAATCTTCAGCACCTGCCCTGGCTGGTAGCCGGTGGTAAAGGGCAGGTCGGTGCGTTCGACGCGCAGGTACACATCCTTGCAGGTAAAGTGCAGATTGGTGTTGGCCAGGAGCGCCCCCGGCAACAGCCCGGCCTCGGTGAGCACCTGAAAGCCATTGCAGATACCCACCACCGGGTTCCCCCGCTGGGCCAGCCGGCGCACCTCCGCCATCACTGGCGAGAACTTGGCCAGAGCCCCGGCCCGCAGGTAGTCGCCATAGGAGAAGCCACCCGGCAAAATAGCGGCCTGGAAGCCCTCGAGGTTTTTCTCGGTGTGCCATACCAGCTCGGCCTCGAGCCCCACAAGCTTTAGCGCCCAGACCGCATCCTGGTCGCAGTTGGAGCCTGGGAATTGAATGACCGCTACCTTCATGCTAGTTCCTTCACCGCTTCCACCACGAACACTTCCATTACCGGGTTGGCCAGGGCTTTGCCGATGTTGTGAGCCATGGCAGAGGCATCCGCCTCGCTACCGGCCTCCACTTCCATCTCCAGCACCCGCCCCACCCGCACGTTCTGGGCCTTGAACTGTAGCCCCTGCAAAACGCCCTCCACCGCCCGCCCCTGGGGGTCGAGGATGCCGTCTTTCAGCTCGATCAAAAGGGTTATATGGTATTTCATAACATGTTTCAGGCCGAAGGCTCTGCCTGCACCCGCCGCAGCACTTCCTGGTAGGCTTCCTCCACCCCGCCTAAGTCGCGGCGGAAGCGGTCTTTGTCCATTTTTTCGCCCGTGCCCATCTCCCACAGGCGCATCGTATCGGGCGAGATTTCATCGGCCAGCACGATAGCGCCGCGCTCGTCGGCGGGGGCGGCGGAGTGCAGGAGCCGGCCAAACTCGAGCTTGAAGTCAACGAGCTCGAGGTTGCGCTGGGCAAAATACGCCTTCAGCAAGGCATTTACCTTCAGGGCCAGCTCCTTGATGCGCGCCAGCTCGCTGCCGTTCACCAGGCCCAGGGCCAGCACGGCATCGTCGTAGATGAGCGGGTCGCCCAGGGCATCGTTCTTAAGGGAGAACTCCACCAGTGGATAGGGCAAGACCCGGCCTTCCTCCACCCCATAGCGCCGGGCAAAGCTGCCGGCGGTGCGGTTGCGCACAATCACCTCCAGCGGCACAATCTGCACCTGCTTCACCAGCATCTCCCGCTCGGAAAGCTGGCGCACAAAATGGGTGGGGATGCCGTGCGCTTCCAGGTAGCGGAACAGGGCCGCCGAAACCTGGTTGTTGACCACCCCCTTGCCGGCAATTTGGGCCCGTTTCTGCCCGTTGAAGGCGGTGGCGTCGTCCTTGAAGTAGACCCGCACCACCCTCGGGTGAACAGGCCCGCTAGGGCTCTGTCCTGATAGGGGATCGTCCCCCGCCTCGGGGCCCGGATAGATAACCTTGGCTTTCCCCTCGTACAGTTTTTCCATCTGAACCTCTTTTGTCTGGGCGCTCCCTTTATCCTGGCAAATCTTGGTCGTCTGACTTTATAGTACCCCTCTACAGCCCAAAACGGGCGTAGATGGTATCCACATGCCGCAAAAAATAGCCAGGGTCGAAGGCCCGGGCCAGCGCCTCTCCCTTGAGTGGGCAGGCCGGGTCGGCCTCGAGCAGTTCCCGAAAATCCCGCCCCTCCTCCCAGCTTTTGAGGGCGTTGCGCTGCACCACCTCGTAGGCGGTGGTTCGGTCCAGGCCGGACTCGATCAAAAAGCCCAGTACCCGCTGGGAGTACACCAGCCCTCGGGTCAGGTGCAGGTTCTGGGCAATGCGCTTTTCGTAGACCACCAACCCCTGCAAAACCCGCTTCAGGCGGCGCAGCATGTAGTGGGCCAGGGTGGTGGAGTCGGGCAGAATCACCCGCTCCACCGAGCTGTGCGAGATGTCGCGCTCGTGCCATAGGGCCACGTTCTCGAGCTCGGCTTGCAGATTGCTGCGCAATAGCCGCGCCAGCCCCGAGATATTTTCCAGCGCCACCGGGTTTTTCTTGTGGGGCATGGAGGAGGAGCCGGTCTGCTTGTAGCTGAAAGGCTCCTGGGCTTCCAGCACTTCGGTACGCTGCAAATGGCGCAGCTCCACCGCGATACGCTCTATGTTGGCCCCCAGAATGGCCAGGGCCCCCATCAGTTCGGCATGACGGTCGCGTGGTACTACCTGGGTGGAGACCGGCTCGATCTGAAAACCCAGCTTCTGCGCCACCCATGCCTCCACGGCAGGCTCCACATGGGCATAGTTCCCCACCGAGCCGGAAATCATGGCCACCCGGATGCCTTCGCGGGCTTTCTGCAGGCGTTTGCCGTCCCGCAACAAGGCCGCATAAAACGCTAAAAAACGCAACCCAAAGCTGGTGGGCTCGGCATGTACACCGTGGGTGCGCCCAACGGCAGGCAGGTGCTTGTACCGGACGGCCAGGTTCTTCAGGGCCTCCTGCGCCTGTGCCAGTTCCTGCTCGACCAGGCCCAGGGCCTCCGAGAGCAAGACGTTCTGGGCGGTGTCCACCACATCGGTGCTGGTCAGGCCCAGGTGGAGCCAGCGGGCCACTTCGGCGTCGCCGGTCCATTCGGTCAGGGCGCGGGTAAAGGCCACAATGTCGTGGCGGGTCTCGGCCTCGATTTCCTCTACCCGTTTTGCGAAAGCGGCATCAATCGGTTTCTGGTGTAGCGCGTCGCGCAAGCGCTGGGCGGTTTTGGGCGGAACCTGGCCCAGGCTTTCCCAGGCTTCCAGGGTCAGAATCTCCACCTCGGCCCAGGTCTGGTACTTGCGGGCCTCGCTCCACAAAGCCTGCATCTCGGAGGTTTGGTAGCGGTCAATCATGGTTTTCTATCCAGAACAAAGCACCAGGGCACCCGACTGGAACCCAGTCAGGCGCTACACCTCTCCGTGGTGGGGTAGGGGAGATGGGGTACGGTTTTTTCACTCGGAATCCCTTGCTCTTCATGGCCTCACGGGACCATCTGGTGAGCAACGTCAAGAGACTATCACGCCCTGGAGATGGGGGCAACCTCGAGGGGAATGCAGATGCTGGCCAGGCTTTTATAGCTTTCCCCTTTTCCTCTCCCCCTGGGGTGGGAGGGTGGCGACACCGCCCTCTAACTCGGTACTTGTTTGGCCCAATGGGACACTTCCAATAGCCCGGTGTAGTTGGGTGAGGGGGCAGCAACCATTGCACAGGGGAAAACGGCAAGAGCCTGAGAATGCAGATGCTGGCTTTATTTTCATAATGCCGGGTTAACATGGGTGCCATGGTGCATGCGGTTTTGTTTGATGTGGGCGATACCCTTATTCTGGGGCATCCCAAATTCTGGCTCTGGCCGATTCTGGAAGCCAAAGGCATCGCGCAAAAAGCCGATCTGGCTCGGCTGCCCCAGGCGATCCGAGATGCCTACGAACACTATTCCGAACATCACATGAACGCTACCGACGAGGCGACAGCCCTGAGGTTTTGGCGGGCCTTTCACTGGGAGATCATGAACGGCATCGGGCTGGGGGCTTATGCCGATGAGGTAGCCGATTATCTGAAAGAACACTGGCAAAGCCCGCACGTGTGGCCCCTTACCCCCGGAGCCAAAGAGGTGCTGGCCGCCCTGAAGGGCGGGGGATTCAAACTGGGGGTGGTATCCAACTGGGACTGGACCCTACCGGGGGTCTTACAGGCCACAGGGCTGGCAGGTTTTTTTGACTACATCGGGGTTTCGGCCCTGGAAGGTGTAGCCAAGCCTGACCCGCGCTTTTTCCAGATTGTGCTGAGTAAGCTAGAGATTGAACCCCATCAGGCCATTCATATCGGCGACTCGGAGGACGACGTTAAAGGTGCCCTGGCCGCCGGGGTTCGACCGGTGCTGTTCGACCCCTACAAGCAAAACCCCAATGCCATCGGCGACCTGGCCTGGGTGGTGGAGTATGCCACTGGCCGGGTGGACTGGCTGTAAGACCCTTGACGCTAACCCCTCGAGCCCACAGACTGGCCTACATGAGCGTTCGCAAGGCCATATGGGGCGATAACCTGGAAGCTATCGAGCAAACCCTTACCGAGGTAGACCCCGATCTCTATGCTTACATCCGCGATTTCGCTTATGAAGAGGTGCTGGCCCGCCCCGGCCTTGACCTCAAGACCCGTGAACTGCTGGCCATTACCAGCCTGATTGCCCTGGGGGCTCCTAAGGAAATCGCCACCCACCTGGAAGGGGCCCTGCGCAACGGTGCCACTGAGCAGGAAGTGCGCGAGACCATCATTCAGTCGGCGCTGTTTGTGGGCTTTCCCAATGCGCTGGGGGCCATGAAAACCTTTCAGGCCTTACTGCGCAAGCGCCAGGCTGCGGGGGAATGATGCAGGTTAATGTGTTGGTGCTGCCGCTGGATCGGCCCCAGCACCGTGTTTTGCTGGGCTTCAAAAAGACGGGTTTTGGGGCAGGCAAGTACGGGGGTTTTGGTGGGAAGCTCGAGGCCGGCAGGCGCGAGCATTCCATCAGAGGCGGCCAGGTTCACAGTGCTTCACAGGTGCCTCGTCTTACGCTCGAGGCCGGCGAGACCCTGGCTGTGGCTGCCGTGCGTGAGCTACAGGAAGAGTCGGGCTTGCTGGCCAGGCCGCATAACCTCTGGTATGCGGCCCAACTGGAGTTTTGGTTTCCAGCCTGCCCAGATTGGAACCGCACTGTACACGTGTTTCGCCTCGAGTTCTGGGAGGGCGAGCCCCAAGAAACAAGTGAAATTCGGCCCCAATGGTTCGGCCTGAACGAACTCCCCTTGAAGCAGATGTGGCCCGATACCCCCTACTGGCTGCCCCAGATGTTGCAGGGCAGCAGACCAAAGATGCGTTTCACCTACCACCAAGATAATCAGACGGTAGAGCTAGTCGAAGAACTCGAGTAATGGCGTAAGAGGATGTGAAAAGGCACCAACCTCACTGGGTTTTTCTAAACTTTCCACCCAGCTGTTGTCGCATCAGCAGGGCTTTTCTGGCAGCCTCGCGCAGGTGTATCACCCAGCCAAAACGCGGGCGCATCAGGTAAGGAATCGAGACATCCTGGGGGCCATACTTGCGCTTGTAGTCGGCCAGCCCTACCAGATCGTAGGTATGTACTCCCCTGGCTTTCCACTTGCGCATGGCGTACCAATCTACGATCTCGTTGGGCCGCCAGTGGTTTTCTTCGGGCCAACTCGCACTACCCCAACTGTACAGATAGCCCCGGTAGGCCAGAAAGATGGCGGTCGCGATGCACTTGCCAGTAGGGGTGCGCACGCGTAGCAGCATCAGGTTTCCGGTGGGTTGCAGGTGCTGGATGAGCTGCTGCACCCGCTCGAGCGAGTAGGTGGGTATCAACTTGACCTTGGCAAAAACCGCTCTCAGTTGGGCGTGGTAGTCTTGAGCAAAAGCCGGATCGCTGGCTTCTTCAATGACCAGGCCATTTTTTTCTGCCTTGCGGATCGAAGCCCGACAACTGCGGCTCATGTTGCCCCACAGGGTGTCTTCGTCCTGGCGTAGGTTTATCTCGTGGGTGATGTAAGAGCTCTGGGTATAGCCCGACGGGACCTGGTTGGCCGAAAGATGACGATCCACCAGTTCCAGATGTACAGCGCCCAAGTCCCTGAAGGCAAAGTGTGTCAGGGCTTCCAGATAGCGCGAACGGGCCACGCCCTCCGGCAGGTTGAAACCCATGTAGGAGGTTGCCCAGCCCTTGAAGGGGCTTCCCAGGATCCTCAGTCCATATTTGTGGAGGAGAGCCCCGGTGAAGTAGCCAACGGTTTGGCCGTCTTCCTGGATGGCTGCCACCACCGGCTGGGCGCCCTGGGTATGGCGGAGGAACTCGAGCCAGGGTCGGGTCTGAAAAATGACCCTGTCTGGAAAAGCCTCGAGGGCATCCCAGGGAACCTGCTCGAGCGATAACCGTTGAAAAGAAATCATCAAGCCCTACCTGGGCGAAGTATAGCGCTAGAGAAACGGTTCTCCTGGTTCAGATTTGGCAGTGATAGAGTGTATGGGCGGTCCTGGCTGTGTTGACTTTTGCCTGTAGTCTGTGCTACTCTCCATTGTCCCCCTAAAACCAGCAGGTTTCAGTAGGACATTAGGAGTAGTAAATGAACAAAGGTACTGTCAAGTGGTTCAACGCGGAAAAAGGTTACGGTTTTATTGCCCAGGAAGGTGGCCCCGATGTGTTTGTGCACTTCACCGCCATCCAGGGTCAGGGCTTCAAGAGCCTTAACGAGGGAGATCGCGTAGAGTTCGAGATCGAACCCGGCAAGAATGGCAAGGGCCCCCAAGCCAAAAATGTGAAAGTGGCGTAACAGTTCCGCAAACCAAGGTCCCCCAACAACTGGGGGGCTTTTTTTATACGGCGTTCAAACAGCGTATTGAAAACCCGGGGATTGGTTTGTCGTATACTACCCCCATTCCTACCCTAATCAGTGAGGATCCCCTATGACTGAAGAACAGCATCTACGTGAGTACACCAAAGCCCTAAAGGCCCGACTGCCCCGCCACTTTTTTGAGCCTGTTCCGGCTCGGCTGGCCTATCTGCCGGTATTTCTGGCCCTATTCGGCTTGTGCGTGTGGGGTATTGTGGCAACCCCTTACGTTTTGCTCAAACTGTTGTTGTCGTTGGGGGTTGGATACTCGTTTATTAGCCTGGGGTTTCTGGCGCATGAAATTTTGCATGGCGCGGTAACCAAAAACCCGATTGTGCGCTCGGTTACGGGAACCATCGCCTTCTTACCACTGATGGTGGGTGCCAGACTATGGCGTAAGTGGCACAATGTTGAGCACCACGGCCACACCCAACACCCCGAAGACGACCCCGACGCCATGGGGGCCTTAGAATCAGCAATCCAGAAGCCTTTTGTCAAGTGGATGTTCCGTCAGGTGCCTGCATTGCGTAGCTTCTTCCTGTTTTTCTCCTTTACTTTCTGGTTTACCTTACACGCCCACATGATGTTCCGGCGCTTTTTGCCCGACTTTAAGCCTGCTGAGCGCCCCATCGTAGTATTTCAGGCAGTTTTGCCGGTGCTGGTTTGGCTCTCGGTGCTCTTCATGGTGGGGCCCCTCAACTTCTTATTTGTGTTTGCGATTCCCTGGCTCCTTGCCAACTTCATTGCCATGAGCTTCATCGCCACCAACCACCTGCTCAACCCCATTACCGAGACCAACGATCCGTTGATGAACAGCCTGACTGTTCGCAACCCCAGGTGGCTCGAGTGGCTCACCCTGGGCTTTGGCTACCACATCGAACACCATGTGTTTCCGGCGCTCTCCCCTAAATACGCCCATTTGGTGGCGCAAAAAATCAAGGAACTCTGGCCTGAGCGCTACAACGAGCTGCCTCACTGGAAAGCCCTGTTTTACCTCTGGAAAACCCCCCGCCTCTACCGCGACCACCGCAACCTGATTGAGCCCACCACCGGCCATGTGTTTGGAACCCTGGGATTTGGGCTGAATGACAGCAAGATCAAGCAACCCAAATCCTCGCGTGGGTTGGGCAAAAAAGGACTTGGAGAGTAGGCGCTCGGCTAGTGGGTCGTTCGGAAAGCCATCATGGGAACTGCACGAAGAGCATGCCCTAGCACTGCTGAGTTCCCCGAAACGTCGGCGGCTGCCCCAGCAAAATACCGCAGTCGAGCCGTCCTGGTGACCTCGAGGTCAAGCTGAAGGGGAAGCCATCCAGATTGCTCCGCCCGCCTGTGGAGTTGGTGACCACCTGGATTGCTCCATCGGCCTGCGGTCCCCATGCAATAAACAGGCCTTTTGCAGTCACGAAATGGACACCAGTGGGGCAGGTGTAGAAAATAACGCAGAAAAGCTTTCCTAACCGATTCTGAAGGTTGAATGCTTGGCTTTGTGGTCAGGCTCGACGTGGATAGTAGTGTGAACCCCGTCTATCTGCGCTTTTAGGGCATTCTCGAGGCGGTCGCAAATCTGATGGGCCTGCTCCACCGAGGTGCTTCCCGGCACCACTAAATGAAACTCTACAAAGGTGCGAGGCCCTGCCCGGCGGGTTCGGAGGTCGTGAACCTCGAGGACCTTACCTTCGGAAGCCAGGCCAACCAGGGCATAGTTCAGGGCATCGCGTATATCGGCCAGCTCTAGCTCAGGAATGGACTCGTCCATCAGACCGCCCACAGAATCCCGCACCAGGCGCCAACCCACCCACAAGATGTTGATGGCTACCGCAATCGCCAGCAACGGGTCGAGCACCCACCAGCCGCTCAGCCAGGCCAGCCCAATCCCCACCAGTACCCCCACCGAAGTCAGTACATCGGTCAGAATGTGCTGCCCATCGGCTACAACGGCGGGCGAACGCGCTTTGCGCCCACTTCGGATCAAGAACCAGCCCAGGAGGGCATTGAGCCCTGAAGCCCCCAGCGAAACCAACATTCCCGTGCCCAGCTCGGCAATGGGTTCCGGCGTGATTAGTTTGGGCCAGGCCTCGCGCACAATCGCCAGGGCTGCCAGCACAATCAAGACCCCCTCCAGCACCGCCGAAAAGTATTCAGCTTTGGTGTGTCCGTAGGGATGATTGCTGTCGGCGGGTCGACGCGAAACCAACACCGCAATCAGAGCAACTCCTGCGGCCACAATGTTGACGATCGACTCGAGCGCATCGGAATACAGGGCTACTGAACCGGTGAGCGCATAAGCCAACCACTTGAGGCCAAACACCACCCCCGCTACCGCGAGGCTCAAGCTAAGGGCGCGGGTGGGGGTCATCAGTCTTGGTGGGGGGTTGCTAGGGGTGGGTTCATGGGGCCGTTATGCTTCATGGCTTCAGTTAACGTTTGTCCTGGGGAAGAGTCCATCCATTGCTGTTGATAATACCCAATGACGGATTCGATGAGGCAGATGACTAAAGCGAAAGCCTGGAGGCCGGGTTTTTGATTTCTTGTAGGTTGACCAGGCTCATTACCCTTCGGCGGCGAACCAATCGAATCGGGCAAGGTGTCCCACAAAAAAAGCTCCCCTTGCAGGGAGCCTTTGTGCCTGCGAAAGTTCAGGACTGCTGAGACGCGCTGGTGCTGATCTTGATGCTGGGCCCCATGGTGGTGGAGAGGTAAACCGAGCGTAGGTAGGTGCCCTTGGCGCTGTCGGGTTTGGCGCTTTCCACCGCCTTGATAAAGGCCCGCACGTTCTCGGCGATTTTTTCCGGGGCGAAGCTGGCCTTGCCCACCGGGCCGTGTACCACGCCGGTTTTGTCGTTGCGGAACTCGATTCGGCCTGCCTTGATCTCCCGCACCATATCGCCAATGTTGAAGCCCACCGTGCCCGCTTTGGGGTTGGGCAGCATGCCTTTGGGGCCCAGGATCCGGCCCAGCTTGGAACCCACAGCCCCCATCACGTCGGGGGTAGCCACCACCGCATCGAAGTCGGAACGCCCGTCCAGGATTTCCTGGATAATTTCTTCGCCCGCCGCGATATCGGCCCCTGCGTCGCGGGCCTCGGCGATCTTGTCCCCTTTGGCAATGGCCAGCACCCGCACGCTGCGGCCCGTCCCGTGGGGCAGGGCCACGGTAGAGCGCACGTTCTGGTCAGACTTCTTGGCATCAATGCCCAGCTTGACGTGAACCTCGACGGTTTCGTCGAACTTGGCGCTTTTGATCTGGGGAATCAGGGCGGCGGCCTCTTCTACCGAGTACACCTTGTTCAGGTCTACCTTTTCCAACAGGGCACGATACCGCTTTCCGTGCTTAGGCATGGGGCACCCCCGTCACTTCCACACCCATTGCGCGGGCTGAACCCGCAATCTGGCGGGCCGCAGCTTCCACATCGTTGGCGTTCATATCGGCCATTTTCTGCTTGGCGATCTGAAGGCACTGCTCCCAGGTGAGTTTGCCCACCTTTTCACGCCCGGTCTTCCCCGAACCCTTTTCGATGCCGGCAGCCTTGCGAATCAGGTAGGAAGCCGGAGGGGTCTTGGTGATGAAGGTGAAGGAGCGGTCGGAGTAGATGGTGATCTCGACGGGCACAATAGCGTCGCCCATGTTGGCGCTGGCCGCGTTGAACTGTTTGACGAACTCCATGATGTTGGCCCCGTGTTGACCTAGGGCCGGGCCTACCGGGGGCGCAGGCGTGGCCTTGCCCGCCGGAAGCTGCAGTTTGACCATAGCAGCTATTTTTTTCATTGATGCTTCCTCCTTTTTCGTTACCCGCGTTCTGCGGGGATCGGCTCCCACGAACTTCGTGGTGTTATCGCCTTGGCGCTTTCGCGCTTGCTCTTAGCTGATAGCAGGTAGCCAGAGGCTACGGGGTTTCGCTATCAGCAATCAGCCATTGGCTATTGGCGCTCGTGCTATGCGCGAACCACCTGCGAAAACTCCAGTTCCACCGGGGTTTCGCGCCCGAAGATGGATACCAGCACCTTGACCTTCTGGCGCTCGAGGTTGACCTCGCCCACCACGCCGGTAAAGTCGGCAAAGGGACCGGAGGCCACCCGTACCACGTCGCCTTCCTTGAAGGTGACCTGGGGTTTGGGAGCTTCTTTCTTGCCAGCCAGGCCGGCAATTTCCAGGAGGTGCTGCACCTCGTCGGGGGTTAGGGGCACCGGGTGGGTCGCCGTGCCTACGAAGCCGGTTACACCTGGGGTATTGCGCACCACTTCCCAGGCTTCGTTGACCTCGCCAGGGGTGTCGCCCAGATCCACCAACACGTAGATGTAGCCGGGGTAGAGCTTGCGGCGCACCACGTCCTTTTTGCCCCCCTCGCGGTGCTCCACGACCTCCTCGGTAGGAATCAAGACCTGGAAGATCTTGTCCTGCATACCGAGGGCCTTCACCCGTTGCTCGAGGTTCTGCTTGACCTTGTCCTCGTAGCCTACATAGGTGTGGACGGCGTACCATTCAATGCTCATAGCTCACACCAAAACCTCAGGGCAGGCGCACCGTGATGTAGCGGAAGATGGTGTCAATCAGCCCCAGAACCACCATGGCCACCACTGCAAAGACCAGGATGACCTGGGTGGATTCGATGATCTCTTGGCGGGTAGACCAGGTGACACGGGAAAGCTCGGCGCGGGCCTCGCGGAAGTAATTGACAATCCGAGCGCCTAGGGGACGCTTGGGGGCGGCGTTTTGCTCCTGGGCCATACTATCCGCCTTAGACCTTTACTTCCTTGTGGGGCAGGTGCTTGTTGCACCAGGGGCAAAACTTCTTGAGCTCGAGCTTGGCCGTAGTGTTGCGACGGTTTTTCTCCGTCGCATAGTTGCGGCGCTTGCACTCGGTGCACTCCAAGAGCAGCTTGATTCGTACATCGCTTGCCATGTCATTCCTCTTTCAGCTCTCGGCCCAGCCAGACCTAGAGCCTGACCGGGCCAGCAAGCTTATAGTGTACCACGTTACTCGAGAATCTTTGCCACCACACCCGCACCCACGGTGCGACCGCCTTCGCGGATGGCAAAGCGCAGACCTTCTTCCATGGCGATGGGCTTGATTAGCTCCACCGTGAAGGTGATGTTGTCCCCCGGCATCACCATCTC
>CALFDH010000058.1 GCA_937950405.1 uncultured Meiothermus sp. | reverse complement strand
CAGGGCAACCGCATCAGCCTGACCGCCGGCCCCCCTGACCGCTCGGGCAACCTGCCCGTACTGGCCGAAAACCAGAGCCGCACTTTTCGTATCAGCTACACCCTGACGGGCGAGGTCACGGTAGCCAGCGATGCTGCCCTCTTTGACCGGCAGGTCCTGGAACCCGAGCACGCGGCAGTGGGTAGCTACGTGCTGCGTATCCATGCCCCGCAGGCTGTGCCGGAACGGTTCCGGGTGTTCATCTTTACCGGGCGGGGGCGCATTGGAACCCTCGAGTTCGACCCGGCCAAACGCGTTGCCACGGTGCAGATAGCCCCCGTCAGCCAGGATGAGTTTGTGCGCTCGAGGGTGATTTTGGATGCCAGGGCCTTCAGTTTCCGCAGCCTGAACGAGCCCCGCTTCGAGCAGTGGCTACAGGAAACCGAAGAGGAAACCCGCACCTTCCGCGAGCGCTCCCGACAGCTCATCGAAAACCAGCGGGTGCCCGGATGGGCCTGGGCACTGGCCGCAGGGCCGCTGGGGTTGCTCCTGGTGTTATTTGCTTTTTTTATCCGCGCCTTTCAACAGTATGGCCAAGAACCCCGCACCGAAGAGGTAGGCCGCTACTACCGCGAACCCGCCGAGGAAATCCCCCCAGGAATGGTGCCCTATGTGATGAGCCAGGGCGACCCCGGGCAATCCATGCTGGGCCGAATGATCTCGGCCACCCTGCTCGATTTTGCCCGGCGAGGCTCGGTAGAGCTCGTCCGCCACGAAAACCCGGGCCTGCTAGGGCTGTTCGGCGGCACCGAGACCCATTTCAAACTGGTGGCCCCACCCGAAAACGCCACCGGCCTAGAGACAGAAGTCTGGAACCTTTTGCGGGCCGCCGCAGGCAAGGATGGGGTGGTACGGCCCGACGAGCTCAAGAAGTATTTCCAGCAGCATCCGAGCCTATTGACCCGCATGAGCCGCCGCCCGAGGGCCATCTACGAAGCGACCCACGGCAAGCTGCTCGACGAGAAAAGTGGGCGGGTTGCCATGCGCTGGGGGGGATGGCTGGTGGGGCTGGGCTTCTTATTCCTGTTGCTGTCCCTTATTCTGGGGCCCATCCTCCTGGATCAGCTCGGAGAACCTGCCTGGGTAGCAGTTCTGATGGCCAGCGGGTTTCTGAGCGGCATTGGCTTGATGGTGATGGGCTTGCTGGCCTTCAACGTACTGACCCGCTGGATGCCGGACAAACTGCTCAACGCCAGGCGCTGGCAGGCCTACCGCAACTTCCTGGCCGACTTCTCGCAGATGGAATCGGCGCCGCCCGAGCATTTCAAAATGTGGGACTATCACTTTATCTACGCCGCCGCTCTGGGCGTGGCCGAGCGCTACCTGCGCAATCTGCGCCAGATCGCCCAACGGCGACCCGACGTGATGACCGCGCCGCGCTGGATTCCTGGGCAAAATCTGGGCCGGGCCGAGCAGGTCATGGCCTCCAGCGGCGACATGCTGGAACAGATCAGCCGGATGACCGGGGGCCTCGAGCAGATTACCCGCAACCTGGAGAGCCTCGAGCGGGCCCTCAAACCCTCTTCCAGTGGCTCCGGCGGGGGGTTTGGGGGCAGCTCGAGCGGGGGCTCCTCCGGCGGCGGTGGTTCCAGCGGAGCCCGGTAGTAAACAAGGAGGGATAAGGTATGGAGATTTTGTTGATTCTAGTTCTGCTGGTAGTAGCCCTTTTCATCTTTTACTACAACCGCATCATCACCCTGGAAAACCGCGTCAACAACGCGCTTTCCCAGGTAGATGTGCAGCTCAAGCGACGCAACGACCTGATACCCAACCTGGTCAATACCGTCAAGGGCTATGCCGCCCACGAGACCGGGGTCTTCGACCGCGTGACCCAGGCCCGCGAGCGGATGCTCTCCGCCGGAAGCATCGAGGAAAAGTCGGCGGCCTCCAACCAGCTCACCCAGGCCCTGCGTAGCGTGTTTGCCATCGCCGAAGCCTACCCCGAGCTCAAGGCCGACGCCAACTTCCGCGAGTTGCAAGGGCAGCTCGAGGAAACCGAAAACAAAATCGCCTACTCCCGCCAGTTCTTCAACGACACTGTGCTGGACTTCAACAACACCGTCACCACCATCCCCGGTGTCTTTATCGCCCAGCCTATGGGTAAGAGGCCAAAGCCCTTCTTCGAGGTTGAAGACTCGGCCCGTCAGGTGCCCAAAGTCAGTTTTTAAGGCCCAACCATTCAGGACACAGTTGTACAGAGGACAATAGGTGGGGTTGTTGAACAGCGCCTTCACACAGCCGGTGGGTTGAGGGGCCCTGCCCAATACCCTCCCCCACCCTCCCTGCGCGGTATGGAGGGAGCTTCAGGGCAATCGCACTTGGAAACCGAAGGAGTGTATGGGCATCTCTACTAGGCTATATTCGGAGGTGTACCAAGCCGCTCGAGCCCACCATCGAAGGCTTTCATCTGGGTTCAGCTTGTAGGCGGAATGCCGTGAGAGCGCTCTTCACAAAATTCGAGCCATCCCTGACCAAGAATCCTTGATCCTGAAATGGGCGGTGGCCGCCTGGATACTCGAAACCCAAGCATCCCTGAGCCAAGCCCGGCCCACGCCTGGGTGAGTTGCATACGTCTGGGCCCAGAGACCTTCTGGTTTTCGCGAGCGGCCAGCTCTGCGAAGAGCGCGATAGAATAGCGGCATGTTTCAACCAGGTTTGCTAAAAGACAAGGTGGTACTGGTGACGGGAGGCGGCACAGGTCTGGGCCGCTCGATGAGCACGCGTTTTCTGGAGCTGGGGGCCAAAGTGGCCATTACCAGCCGCCGTGCCGAGACCATCACGCAAGCCGCCCAGGAGATGATGCAACAGACCGGGGGCGAGGTCTTCGCCACGCCCGTGGACGTGCGCGACCCCGAGGCAGTCAAAGCCATGACAGACGCTGTAGAGGCGCACTTTGGCCGAATTGACGTACTGGTGAACAACGCGGCAGGCAACTTCATCTCGCCTACCGAGCGGCTCTCCCACCGGGCTTTCGATGCGGTCTTGAACATTGTGCTGCACGGAACGGTGTACTGTACCCTCGAGGTCGGCAAGCGCTGGATTGCCCAGGGACAGAAAGGCACCATGCTCAACATCGCCACCACCTATGCCCAGTCCGGCTCGGGGTATGTGGTGCCTTCGGCCACCGCCAAGGCGGGCGTCGTGACCCTCACCAGGTCGCTGGCGGCGGAATGGGGCAAGTACGGCATCCGCCTCAACGCCATTGCGCCGGGGCCCTTCCCCACCGAGGGCGCCTGGACCCGCCTGATGCCCACCCCGGAGATTGCCCAGATGTTCGAGAAAAAGATTCCCCTGGGGCGGGTGGGGGAGCACATCGAGCTGGCCAACCTGGCCGCTTACCTTATCTCCGACTATGCGGGCTTCATCACCGGCGACCTCATCACCATTGACGGCGGCGAAACGGTCTGGAACGCCGGGGAGTTCAATGTGCTAGACGCGGTAACCAAGGAGCAGTGGGATGCCCTCGAGGCCCTTCGCAAAAAATCCTGACCGCGTATTCTGGCTCGGGCATGGCACAATAGAAACGTGGAAGTAATTCAACCTTACATCGGGCAGCTCACCTTTGGCGGGCTGGCCGGGTTTGCAGTAGGCTACGCAATCAAAACCGTGGGGCGCTGGGTCGCCATCATCCTGGGCCTGATTTTTGTGGTGGTGCAGGTGCTGGCCTCGATGGGCTACATCAACGTGGACTGGACCCGCATCCAGCGGGATGTGGAGCCGCTGCTGCAACAGGAGCAGATCAAAAACGCCTGGGACGCGCTGGTGCGGGTGCTCACCACCAACCTCCCCTTTGGGGGGGCCTTTGTGGCGGGGCTACTACTCGGCTTGCGGCGGGGCTAGGCGTACCGGGTCCGTAGCAGAAGAGCCTGGCTCGAGAGTTCCGGCAGCCGATAAAGGTCAATGCGTAGTTGCTCGCCCTGCCTCGCCAGATAAGGAAGCACCTGCTCGGTTGCCAGATTACCCACCAGCTCGTCGCCCGCAAAGGGGCAGCCGCCAATGCCACCCAATGCCCCCTCGAGCCAGCGCACCCCGGCCCGAAGGGCCACCTCTACCTTTTCCAGGGTGTTTTCCGGGCGGCTGTGCAGATGAAGGCCCAACTTCTCGTCCAGCCCCCCGCTTTGAGTGACCGCCCGAAGGGTCTGGGCAATGGTCCAGGCCGAGGCTACCCCGTAGGTATCGGCCAGCACAACGCCCGAAAGCCCCGGCAGCCGCCGCATGCGCTCCACAAACTCTGCCGTGAGGCCCGGCTCCCAGGCATCGCCGTAGGGGTTACCAAAGGCCATCGAAAGATAGACCACAAACCGCAAACCCTCTGCCTCTGAAATGAGCTGCTCCAGCACCGGCCAGGATTCCTCTATGCCCAGGTTGAGATTTTTGCGCTGGAAGGTCTCCGAGATGGCAAAAGGGTAGCCCACGGTGGTCAGGTGCGGGGCTTGCCGGGCTCGCTCGAGGCCCTTCAGATTGCCGATAATGGCCAGATACTCGTGCCCTTCCGGTGCAGGCATGGCCGCCAGCACCGCCTCTGCATCGGCGTGCTGGGGCACCCATCTGGGTGAAACGAAGCTGGTCAGATCGAGGCTCTGAAAACCGGCCTGGAGGAGCCTCTGCAAATAACGAACCTTTTCTTCGGTGGGAATAAACCGGCCAAACCCCTGCCAGGAATCCCGTGGACACTCCACCCATTTCACAGTTCTTCACTATACCGAGCGATGCCCTCCGGCTGCACCACATAGAGTTCGCCCCACAAAGGGTAACCCTTGCGGAACACATCCCGCAGGATTTCGCGCATCAGCTCAGGGTCAATTACCCCAGGGCGCAGCACGATGCGCGGAAAGCTGAGGGGAAAGCGCAAGGGGTCGGAAAAATCCAGGTCGAGCGTGACCAGCACGTAGTTGTGCTGCTCGGCGTAGGCATACAAAAAGGCATCAGAGCGCCCGGTCAGGCCCACCTCCCGCGCCGTGACCACCTCGTGGCCCTCGCCAATCAGCCACCACAGCACCCGCTGGGGAATATTTTCATCGAGCAGAATGCGCATCACTCCTCGTGCAGGGCGATCCACTCGTAGTTGGTGGCGCGAGCCCCGTATAGCAGCGCGGCCTGGATGTCCTGGCGGGTCAGTTCGGGCCACTGCACCAGCACTTCTTCGATGGACATCTGCGAAGCCAGGGCTTCCAGGACCATGTACACCGCAATACGGGTTCCTTTGAGTCGCGGCCTGCCGCGCAGAATATCGGGATTGGAGCTGATGCGGGAGAGGAGTTCGCTGCGAACCTTGGAGCCCAGCTTCATAAAGCACCTCCCTTGGAGCTGGCTTCTCGGCCAGGGCTGAATCCAGGCCAGCCCAGGTCACACAAGACGCCCTGCAGCCCATCGAGAGTTTTGTCTGCGGGCCGCATGATTTATCATAGCCCGTTTTACCTGGGCCAGGGTGCGGAAACTACCCTTTTGCCGGGCCTGGGGCCACCGAACAAGCAACTACCCTGCTGACCTGCATTGCGGCGAGCCAGGGTATGCAAAACCACGCTTCTCAGGACGGTTCGCCACACCAGAGCGCTTCGATGGTCTCGAGCTGCCCATCGTCATCGAGGGAAAAGGTCAAATCCCAGTCAGCCTCTGCATAAGTCAGCCAGGGATCGTCGGAATCCAGTTCCTCGCCCTCCAGGGGGGTAGGCGGGCCGAAAAGGGCGATGAGCTCGGCACGGGTGGTGTAAGGGGTGAGATTTAGGGGTTGCAAGCCGTTGATGAACTGGCCTTTGTAGGCATCGTAGCCAAAGGGATTGCTGTGCTTGAGAAAAAAGGTGTAGCCAAGAATGGTACTGCCCTGAAACTCAACCGCCAGACCATAGGGGGCGTACTCGAGGATGTTGTCTTGCAGGTAACGTGCCTCGCCCCCCCTGAAGCGGTTGACCAGCTTTTCAAGCCAGCCAGGCCGGGAACGTTCGGTAGGAATTTCCTCTCCCAAAAAAGCCAGCCTGGAAATATCCTCGCCTATTGCTACCCCATTAAGCTTCCAACCATCAAAATCAAAGACCAGTAAAGAAGCATTCACTGGGCCATGGTAGCAGGAGGACAGCCTGCATCAAAAAGGGCCTGCTAAGGCAAGCCAGCACCCAACCCTGCACAGCCAACCCTAACCCCTTGTTAACAGACTCTGCCCAGGTGGCGTTTAGAAATCACCGGACTTCCCTCCAGTCCTTGTTAGGGTAAGGGTAAGGAGGGGATTCAGGCATTAATCATGACCCAACTGGATGCCACTAGCGGAATTGAACTCGCGTTGCAACACCTGTCCAGGGGAGAGCCCTTATTGGCTTTACGGGTACTGGACAGGGTTTCCTGGATGGATTTGGGCTGGCCCGATTACTGGCGGGTCAGGGCCGAGGCTTTCTTGCTGCTGGGTGACCATAAGCAGGCGGCCAGCAGCGCCAAAGAGGGCCTGGTAGAAGACCCCGACAACCTGCCCCTGCTCCTGTTGCACATCAAAGCCCTGAAGGAATTAGGAAAGCTGGACAGAGCCCAATACACCCTGAAGCATGCGCTACGGCTGGCTCCGCACAACCTCGAGCTGCAAAGCCTGGCCGACTCCCTCGAGCTGCAAATTGATCAGCGTCCCAAATCACCCAAAACGGTCTCGTTACCCCCCGTACAAACCATTCCCGATGTACCTAACCATGCCCGCGACGACTGGAAGACTGCCAAAGACTGGCGTTCGGGCAAGCCCATGTTCAACGAGGCCGATGCCAGCGCAATCAAACGGGCTTTCAAAGCCAACAACCCCACCCTGCCTGAGGTGCAGGTACGGCGGCGCAACTTTTCCTTCATGCTGCCGATTGGGTTTTTGCTTTTGTGCGTGGCCTTCATTGGTTTCTGGCTGTGGTCACATATGGGCAGGTGAACACTCTTCCGCCTTCAGGCGATAGCTTTCTTTGACCCCTCGTAGGCGGGTCATTGCGGCTACGGCTGCCTAGTGCCCTGAAATCCTCTCCCGCCTCTGCCTCTTGATTCCCCATATACCCCTTGATTGCATCATCCGTTACATTCCCACTGCTCACGCAAAATACCCTCGCGCCCATCCATACCGTGTCGCACTGGAAAGGGTTTCATCTTAATCCTGGATTGGATGATAGTAAGCTGATGTGGTATGCCTCTTGACCAGAATGGCTCTCTAACCTTGCGGATAGCTCCAGAGCGTTGGGTAAAATCCGCTCTCACTCACGCTTCACGCGCCTCGCATATGGTTGGCAGCATGAAGCGATTATTACCCCTCGTGATGTTGCTGGGTATGGCCCTGGCCGCCCCCATCGAGGAGGTGGAGGTGCGGGGTACCGATACCGTGCTGGCAGCACTGGTACGCATCTCACTGCCTTTTGGAGTGGGCGATGAACCCGGCGACCTGGAACAGGCCAGGGCTGCCGTGTTGGGTACAGGCTACTTCCGGGATGCCAGGGTTCGTCTGGATGGCAACAAACTGGTAGTGGAGGTCACGACCAACCCGCCTATCACCAAGGTTACGGCATCTTCCAAAGCTTTTTCCGAAGCCAACGTGCTGCGATATCTGGAAACCGAGCAAGCCATTGGGGTAGGCTCGGTATTCAATCCCAAGAAGTCCACCGAGGCCGCTCAGGCCCTGGCCCGTATCTATCGCAACGAAGGTTTTCCATTTGAGCCCAAAATTACCCCGGAAGCCAGGGATGTGGCCGGTGGGGTGGAACTCAACTTCAACGTGGAGGAGAACCCTGAATTGAGGTCGGTGGAGGTTGGAACTGCCACCTACGTGCCCAAAGAGCGCCTCGAGCCCCTCTTTCAACCGGTGGTGGAGAATGGGCGCTTCTCCTTCGAGCGTTTCCGCGATGCGGTAGGTCGTACTGGCGATGTGTACGCCGCAGCAGGCTTTCGGGGCAGCGGGGTAGACCTGGCCCGCACTGTCCTGGTAGACGGCGTGCTTCGGGTGGCGTTTAGTGAGCTCAAGATTGCCGAGATCAACGCTCGAGGGGTGGACATCAGCTCGCTGGGCCTCAAGGTGGGTGATCCCTTCAACCTTGACCGAATCCTGGACGGGGTTAATACCCTGTCCCGTAGCATCAGCCGGGTGATCGATTTCCGACCCGAGCGGGTGAGCCAGGACGGGGTGCGCCTGACCTTCCAAGCGGGCGAGCAGCGCTTTGGGGCCATCCGCGAGGTTCGCATTGAAGGCAATACGGCCATTCCCACCGATAAACTGCTACCCAGGCTTCGCCTCAAACCCGGCGATGAATACAACCCGGCCCTTGCCAACGAAGACTTTGCTCGAGTCCTGCGGGAATACCGCGATGCAGGTTTCGACCTGGTGGGCCAGCCCGACATCACCTTCCGCGAAGGGGTCTATGTGCAGCGGTTGCGCGAGCTCCGCATTGCGGGTTACCGCATCGAGCCCGCCCTGACCCGCACAGACCCCAGCGTGTTTTTGCGCGAGATGCCCCCTGTTGGCAGCCTGTTCTCGGTGAACGCCTTGCGGCAGGGCATCACCAACATTCTTCGCACCGGGTTGCTGCGCGAGCCCCCAGGGGTGCGGCCCCAGCAAGGCGAAAAACCCGAAGACATCATCATCGTGCTGAGCTTCCGCGAAGCCCAGACCGGGAGTTTTATTCCCGGGGTATCGTGGAGCAGCTTGACGGGTTGGGAGGGCAATATCGGTATCAGCGATACCAACCTGTGGGGGCTGGCTCACCAGTACAACGTGACCCTGGGCATCAACCCCAACGATGCAGGTCAGTTTTTGACCTTCAGTGCCTCCTACCGAATTCCCTGGGTTTACCTGGATTTTGCCGACTTCAAGGATGTGCGCACCTCGTTTGGGGTCAGTGTGTACAGCCAGCCACAGGCCAATATCAACTATCCGCTTCAGCAGCAGTACAACGGCAATACCCCTGATCTGAATGGCGACGGCATTATTGACGACAAAGACCAGACCTCAATCTGGCAGTACACCGAACGCAAAACCGGCATCAACTTCACAATCTCCCGTCCTCTGAGCCTCGACTTCCCTAACCTACGGCTTTCGGCAGGTTTGGGGTGGGAATGGAATGTTCCCTTGCTGGAAGTTAACGATGCCAACCGCCCCCGATGCCTGGTCAAGGTGCCGGACTCAGCCAACAAAGCCAACCCTGCGGTTGCCGAGGACACCGCTTGCAGCAATGCGTTGTTGCAAGATGCGCAGAGCAAATTCGAGCAAAACGTGCGTGAGTTCCAAGCCATTACGCTCAATCTAGGAGCCACCTACAGCACCCTGAATAGCCCCACCTTCCCCACCCAGGGCTTTTCGGTCAACCTCAGCACCGGCTACGGTATTACCTTCCCCAAAGGCGGTGATGTGACCCAGTATGTGCCGGTGGTGGTGACGGGCAGAAACTATTTCCAGATTGACCAAGCGGCCCGCCAGGCCATTAGCCTGAGGCTTTCGTTTGGAACCATTCTGGGTACAGCGCAGGACAGCCAGAAGTTCAGCCTGGGCGGCAACAGCACCGACATCACCACCCTGCGCGGTTACGACCCCCGCTTTCTGGACAAGGGAACCACTGTACTAAACGGCACCCTCGAGTATGGCTACGATTTTGGCCTGAGCCCCACCGGCGGAACCAACATCTATGGCTTTGTGTTTACCGATTTTGGCCGCATGTGGCCAGCCCCTGCCGATCTTGACGCCTTTTTCCTGGGGATAGGGGTTGGTTTGCAAATCAACCTCGACCTGCTGGGCGCCATTCTGCCCCCCATCCGACTGGATTATGGCTTCAGCCAGCGCAACCCCACGGGGCGTTTCGCACTGCGGCTGGGACTTGGGTTCTGATACCAGATTTGTTTTGGTTTGGGTCGCAATGTGGCCGCCCATCAAGGCGGCCACAGTTCTGTTCTGGACGAGAGACCTCCGACACCGGTGGCTCTATCTTTGCAAAGAATGCTCTTCTTTGAGGGTCAGGTTTTTATCGTTTTCCCCTTTCCCTCTCCC
>CALFDH010000057.1 GCA_937950405.1 uncultured Meiothermus sp. | reverse complement strand
CCAGAGATTAGGTCTATTCACACCCACCCTAAACCTCCCTATCGCTTGCACAATAGATAACGTCCAGGATGGACTTCCCTCTCTTACCTACTACCCCTTTTTCATGATCCTCGCACCCGCTTGCCTATTGGGGCGCAACGAGAAGAATATCAAAGGCAAGAAGATGTGTCAATAGGTGGGGGCATCCCCATAACCCAGCTATAACTGGGTAGGATAAAAGCATATGAAGCAGAACCTGAGTGTTGAGGCCGCTTTAGAGATCGCCTTGCAAGAGGCCAGGCCGCTAGAAAGCATTGAGCAACTGCCCCTGACGGCCGCCTACGGCGGCATTCTGGGCGCCAATCTGAGTTCCAAGGTCAACCACCCCTACGCCGATGATACGGCAGTGGACGGCTATGCCTGCCTCGAGGTCGACGCGAAGAGTGCCACCGTGGGCAACCCGGTGAGGCTCAGGGTAGTTGGCCAGTCTCCTGCGGGCAAACCCTTTAGTGGAACAGTAGGCTCCGGCGAAGCGGTGCAGGTTTTTACCGGCGCCCCCATTCCCAACGGGGCCAATGCGGTGATTCGGGTGGAGGACACCCTGCGGGAAGGCGATTATGTCTGGCTGATGAAACCTGCAACCGCAGCCGACATTCGCCGCAAGGGCGACGACCTGGTGCAGGGGCAAACCTACTTGCACAAGGGCGAATTGCTGACCCCTGGGCGGGTGGGGCTAGCCGCAGCCATGGGATACGCCACCCTGCCGGTGGTTCGGCGGCCCAGGGTGGGGATTTTGTCCACGGGCGACGAGGTATTCGAGCCGGGGGAGCCGCTGCCCTACGGGGGGGTCTACAACTCCAACAGTTACTCGGTGGCGGGCCTGGTACTGGAGGCGGGTGGGGAGCCGGTCATCTTGCCGAAAGTGTTAGACAGCGTGGAGGGGGTTCGCAACCAGCTCCAGCGGGCCGGGAAACTTGACCTACTCCTCACTACGGGTGGGGTTTCGATGGGCGAGTACGACATCGTGCGGCGGATGCTGGAGCTCGAGGGCGAAATCCACTTCTGGAAGGTCAAGCTGCAACCGGGGGGGCCCTTGCTTTTTGCCACATGGAACGGGTTACCGCTGATGGGTTTACCGGGCAACCCGGTCTCGGCGATGGTGACGTTCTTGCTTTTTGGGCGGCCTTTTTTGTTCAAGCTGCTAGGTCGTACCGACCCCCCCTACCAGCAGATCAGGGCCCTGGCCGATACCGCCTTCGAGGCCAACCCCACCCGGCGGGCCTACCGACGGGCGGTGCTTCGCTGGAGTAAAGAGGGCTATCGCGTGAATACAACCGGCAGTCAGTCCAGCGCCGTACTGAACTCGATGGCGGTGGGCAATGCGTTGGTGGTGTTGGAGGCGGGGCAGTCGGCGCGGGCGGGCGAGTGGGTGGAGGTGATTCCTTTTCCGGGCACTGGGCTGTAGAGAGGGCGCGAATAGCCTGCAAGTGAGTTGCAAGCCCGCAGTTAGTCTGGTGTCGTCTTGATTTCTGTTTGGTTGCCAGGAAGCTTTCAGGGGCGCGTAGCCTCGAGCGCCTCTAGCCGGTACATCACCAGGTTTACCGGCAGATAGGAACCCGAGGCCGGGATGAGCTCGATAGCAACCTGATCGTTACGGGTTTCCCGATAGAAAATCATGGGGCTATCTGGACGGAAGAGCACCCCATTGGCAGGCACCGGCTGCAAGAGCCCATTGACGCTGATGGCCCCCGCATAAGCCCCTCCTCTGGGGGAGAAGGCTCCCACCGTATTCAGCGCTCCTTCCAGCACAATCCGGTAGGTGACCCCGTAGTTGCCCCGAAGCTCGACTGGCTGACCCGTGAGGGCATCCACTCCGGTCAGCCGGGGGTCATAGACCCCATCGCCAATCACAATGCGCCCCACATTCCCTTCCAGCCGCACCCGCAGGGTACGCAACGCCGATGCAAAGGTGCCCCGAATGTGGGTGCCGTCGGGCTCGAGGTTGGGTAGCAAGGGTATCAGCGAGGCCAGCCCCTCGTTGCTAACCTGGGGCAACAACGCCTCCTCTATCATGGCAACCGTCAGGGCCACCTTGCCGCTGGCACTCAGGTCAGCCTTCAGGCTAAGGCCCTGTCCGGTAGCGAGCAGGGCCGACTTGTAGAGGGCCACGGTCTGGCCCGGTTCCAAACGCACCTGCTCTCCCGCCGGGGCCAGCAAGAAGTCCATCAGGCTTACCTGCCCCAAAACCGCCACCACCCGGGTAGCCGCCGTCTCTCCCAGGCGCTCCACCTTGAGGCTTAGCGGCGCCATATCTACATTGGTCGCCAACACCACCAGGCGGGCGGGGGTCGGCATGGCGTTCTGGTGATAGGCCAGCAATCGGGCCAGACCGCCCACCACATCGGCGTAGAGCACCCCCGAGCGCAAAGCCTGTTCGGGGGAGTTGGAAACCAGAAGCGGGATGGCTTCGTCCTGCCGCTCGGGTTGAAGCACCGGATAGTTCAAGACCTCGAGGTCGGAAAAAGTACGACCCATACCAAAAAAACGCAAGGCGTAATCGCGGGCACTGAACATCACCTCGGGCTTTACGACAATGCGCTGCGAAAAGGGCTCGCTGCTACGGCCCGCGCGGTTGGTGACCACCAGGGTAATCACCTTCTCGCCGGGGGTGAAGTAGGCTTCTTCTCGTCCGGTAAAGCTTAGGGAGAGCGGCTGCCCATCGGGGTCGTAGGAATACTCGATGATGCGTACCGGCTCACCAGTTTTGTACTCCTGCTTGTCGGTGGTAAAGCGGGCTACCGGACGGGTGGTATCCCGTGCGATAGCCCCAGGGATGTAGGTCAAGGTTAGCAAGCGCTGCACCGGGTCAAAGACCACCGTGGCCCCAAGGGCTACTTCCAGGCTGCGGGCCGATACAAACAAGACGCCTTCCCGCAACTGCCCCACCTCGTTCAACCCCATTTGCCGCCCGTCCAGGCGGGCCTGACCCGTGATGGGATAGAGCTCCAGCCTGCCCAGCCGTACCCCATGGGTACCGTGATTCAGATTCTCCAGGCCGACCCCCAGTACCCGCGCCACCTCGCGCACCGGAAGGAGGGCCCGCCCCTCCACTACACGGGCCGGAGGATTCAGGGTAATGGGCGAACCGTTGAGGTAGGCCAGCCCTCCCTCCAAATCCAGTACCAACTGACGGGTAGCAAGCTGCTGGGCAAAAGCACCGAGGGCAATCCACAAAAGCAATACAAACCCGCGCACAACCATCTCGAGGGCCCAGGATAGCAGAAACAGCGTGAAGAAATATCCCAAAACTCCGAAGCTTATAGCTGTTGGCCCATTGCTGGTAGTCAAAAGTCTGGTTAACTTGGTTTTTCGAGCAATGCCCGGTTTGAGCCAGATGTCGCATAAGCCAAACGCCCAGGGCTTTAGGTTTTCGGCAAACCCAATATTAGACTCCCTTGACAAAACCCGCCCCATCCCCCACACTGCAAGGGTTGCGCTTACTTTCCGCAGGGTGCGGCCAAGCGCATGGTTCAACAAAGCCGTACATCCTTACCCCCCGGTACAGTCTGGACATTCGGTTCTTTCTGGGATGAGCGGCTCGAACCCTACAGGGTTGGATTCGCCCTGGCGCACAGCGCCCCGGTGGTGTTTCAGCCCACACCCAAAAGGACGAGAAAAACATGGAGTTTTCTGCATTTACGTTGAGGTCTGAAGTTGCCCAGGCCATCCAGGCCAAAGGTTTCACCACCCCCACCCCCATCCAGGCTGCGGCCATCCCGCTGGCCCTCGAGGGCAAAGATGTGCTCGGCCAGGCCCGTACCGGCACCGGCAAAACCCTGGCCTTTGGCATCCCCATCGCCCACCGGCTGGATGCTGCCCGCGAACGAGGACGGGCCCCCAGGGCTTTCATCCTCACCCCTACCCGCGAGCTGGCCCTTCAGGTTGCCAGGGAGCTCGAGTGGCTGGCCCCTCACCTCACCATCACCGCCATCTACGGCGGCACCGGCTACGGCAAACAGGCCGAGGCCCTCAAGCGCGGCACCGATGTGGTGGTGGCCACCCCAGGCCGGGCCATTGACTACCTGGAGCAGCGCGTTCTAGACCTTTCCAGAATCGAGATTGCCGTGCTGGACGAAGCCGACGAGATGCTCTCGATGGGCTTTGAAGAAGCCGTTGAGCAACTGCTGGAAGCCACCCCCACGAACCGACAAACCCTGCTGTTCTCGGCTACCCTGCCCACCTGGGCGCGTCGCCTTTCCGAGCGCTTCCAGCGGGGCGCTACCCTCATCAACGTCATCAAGGATGAAGCCATCTCTTACGAGGAGGTGGCCATCCAGGCCCCCATCCACCACCGCCTGGCCACGCTCTCGGACTTGCTCTTTGCCTACGCACCCGAGCGCACCATTGTTTTTACCAGCACCAAGGCCGAGTGCAACGACCTGGCGCTGGGCCTGGAGAGCCGGGCCCACAGCGCCGCCCCTATCCACGGTGACATGGGCCAGATTGACCGCGAGCGGGTGATGGAGCGCTTCCGCAGTGGAGCGGTGAATGTGCTGGTAGCCACCGATGTGGCCGCCCGCGGGCTGGACATCCCCGAGGTAGACCTGGTGGTACACTACCGCCTGCCGGATCAAAACGAGTCCTACCTGCACCGCTCGGGCCGCACCGGGCGGGCCGGACGCTCGGGCAAGGTGGTGATTTTGTATGGCCCCCGCGAGAAGCGTGAACTCGAGACCCTCGAGCGCGAGGTCAAACGCAGCTTCAAGCGGGTCAACCCCCCCACCCCTGAGGAAGTAATGGAGGCCAAGTGGGCGGTGCTGGCCCGCCGGATTGCCAGGCAGCCCGAGGCCGACAAGAAACTCTGGCACGAGCAGGCCGAACGCCTGATCGCCGAAGGGGGCATAGACGCCGTAGCCGGTATGCTGGCCCTGATTCTGGGCGGAGCCCCCACCCCCAAGAGCCTGATTACCGGCGAGGAGAACTGGGTCACGCTCAAGCTCTCGGGCTCGCGCCTCAGCGTGAACCGGGTGGTCGCTGTGATGAAGGGCGCTGGCGCGGGCGAGATCGGGCGCATTCGTCTGGACGGCGAGGTGGCCGCTTATGTGGATATTCGGCCCGAGGACGTGAGCAAACTCGATCATTCGGTACTGCGCGACCTGCGCCTGATGAAAGCCACCGAGGTGCCTGCGGAGTCCCGGCTACCCGAACGCCAAGGCTTCCGCAGCCAGGGCGGTCGTCAGGGCCAGGGCCGTTCGCAGGGTGGAGGGCAGCGCCGCAGCCAGGGCGAGCGCCGTTTCGAAGGGTTTGAAGAGCGGCGCGAGGGTGAGCATCGGCGCGTGGTGTACCGGTAAATAGCACACAGCTTGGAGCCCCCTCGAGCGAGGGGGCTTTTTTCGTCAGGCTTGCAAGCGGGGGCGGCGCATCCGGGTCAGGAGCCAGATACCCGCCACCAATAAAAGCAGGGGCAACCCCCACTGGAGCAAGAACCCCAGCACACCCGCCGCCACCCCCAGGGCACTCCCCACCACCCAAAGCACCAGCCCCAAAGCCAGCAACACCAAGAGCAGCGGGAGCATCACCACCCCCAGCACTGCCAGTACCGGCAGGGCTGCAATCGCCAGCACCACCCCCAGAATGGGCCCCAGCAAACCCGTGAGCAGCAGGACGGCCAGAATAACCAGCAACCACCCGAGGAGTTCCACGCTTTGAGGGTAGCGCGTTCTGGGGTGGGGGTCGTAACCCCCCTTACACTTCAAAGCTCGTCGTCGCCGCCCAGCCCCTGCTTGCGGAAGCGGGCGATAATCACGGGGGCAAAGAGCGAGAGCGCGGCCAGCACCCAGAGCGCCACGGCAATGGGGCTGCTGAACAGATAGCCCACATCCCCATTGCTAATGGTCATGGCGCGGCGGAGGTTGATTTCCATCAGGTAACCCAGCACCAGGCCCAGCAGCACTGGGGCCAGGGGGAACTCGAGCTTGCGCATCAGGTAGCCCACCAGGCCAAACACCGCCATCAGGAGCAGGTCGAAGGGGTTGTTGTTGACCGCATAGACCCCAATAAAGCTGATGGCCAGCACCGCCGGAATCAAAAACCAGGCCGGCACCGCCAGCAGCCGCACAAAAAGACCCACCAGGGGCAGGTTCAAAAGGAGCAGCACCGCGTTGCCCACGTACATCGAGGCAATCAGACCCCAGACCACCTCGGGGTTCTTCTGGAACATCTGCGGGCCCGGCGTAACACCCAGGCTGATCAGGGCCCCCAGCATGATGGCGGTCGTACCGCTACCGGGCAGGCCTAAGGTGAGCAGGGGAATCATGGCCCCGCCCGCCGCGGCGTTGTTGGCCGACTCGGGAGCGGCCACCCCGCGCAGGTCGCCCTCACCAAACCGGGCCTTATCGCCCAAGAGACGTTTCTCGGTGGTGTAGGCCACGAAGCTGGCAATGGAGGCCCCCGCACCGGGCAAAACCCCAATCAGGAAGC
>CALFDH010000056.1 GCA_937950405.1 uncultured Meiothermus sp. | reverse complement strand
CCCTCGAGTACCCCCAGGGTATGCTCGGCGACCTGACGGGCCTCGGCCCAGTAGCCGGCGTTATAGGCGGGCTGGCCGCAGCAGGTCTGGCCCTGGGGGAACTCCACCGTGCAGCCCAGGTGGCGCAGGAGCCGTACCGCTGCTACCCCCGCCTCGGCGAAGAACTGGTCGGCCAGGCAGGTCACAAACAGGGCAACTTTCATGCTAAATGGATTATATCCAAAATGTTGATGGTTGATAGTCAATCGCCGGTGTCTCGGGTCTTTATCGTTTTCCCCTTTCCCTCTCCTGCGGGAGAGGGTGGCGACACTGCCAGCAAGTTTAGTACTCGTTTTGCCGAATAATACCGGATTCAAAAAGATACTTCACCAAACAAAAAAACCTAGTGGCTATCTTTTTGAATCCTAGAGCACTCCCTTCGGTCGGGTTAGTTCGTCACCATTCGGTAACGAACTAACCGAATCTGGTATAAAACCGTTCTGGCGGCAGTCCGGTGTCGCCGGGTGAGGGGTTGCTACGACGGTGTTCATGCAAATGATGAGCGCCTGGGTGGCTTGCAGGGAAAAGCTGGAAATTTAGGCATATGATGGGCGAAAAGAGGTTGCTGTGCGACGTAAGATAATCCTGACCACCTCGAGCCAGCTCGAGGGCTACCAGATCACCGAATACCTGGATGTGGTCTTTGGCGAGGCCATTGTGGGGGCCAATATCTTCCGCGACCTGCTGGCCTCGGTGCGCGACATTGTGGGGGGCCGCAGCGGGGCCTACGAGGCGGAGCTGCGCAAGGCCCGCGAGATCGCCCTGGACGAACTCGAGCAGGCCGCCATGACCCGAGGGGCCGATGCGGTGATTGGCATTGACGTGGACTACGAGACCGTTGGACAGGGCAACATGCTCATGGTGACCGCCTCGGGCACCGCGGTGAAGGCCAGCAAACGGTACTGAACATCCCACCACCCACCTCCTACCTCCAACCACCTACCTCCACCTCGTGCATTGCTAAAAATCGGCTGCGCGCCTGGTGCTGGCATTGGATTGCACGCTGCTCTGCGACGATTTTCACTGCTGGCGGGTGGGGCCTAGCCCAGATGGCCCGAACGGTACGTAAAGCTTCGCCAAAGGCGCTCGAGCGGCCCCTGCCCAAAACGCGCCAGCCGCCATCGGCTGAGGGCCACCTGAAGCCCCACAAAGCCCACTGCAATCGCTGGAAACCACAGCGGGTTCACCTGCCCATACAGCCCCAGGCCATAGCCATAGAAAACCGTGCTCATCACCAGAGACTGGAGCAGGTAGTTGCTGAGGGGCATCCGACCTGCATACTGTAAATTGTGTAGCCAGCCCAGCCGGGGCCACAGCAGGCGAAAAAGGGCCATGTACACCAGGGCAAAGGCCAGCCCCCCCAGCCCGCGCAAAGGTTGAAGGTCGGGGTGCTGGGCGTTGTAGAGGTTGACCGGAATCCCAATCAGGAGTCCCACAGCCACCACCCGCCAGAGCGTGGCTGGGCCGAGGGTCTGCCAGCGGGGGGCCAGGTACATCCCGAGCAAAAACAGGCCGAGAAGCTCGACCCCCTGGATGAAGGTACCGGCCAGGGTGCCCCACAACCAGTTGAAAAGGCGCTCCGAGGTTACCGCCCAGTAGCTACCGGTGCGAAAAATTTCGTTGCTGTACAGCCCGCTCCAATCCTCGGTATTCCAGGTGAGCCGGACGATAACGAGATAAATGCCGTACCCCAGGCCCAGAAACCCCAACGCCAGGCCGGGCGGTGGGGGCTGCGTCAGGTAGCGCAGGGCGAATAGCCCCACCAGCGCGTAGGTTGCCAGAATATCGCCTTCGAACAGCAACACCCCGTGCAAAGCCCCCAGTCCCAGAAGCCAGCCCAGGCGGCGGCGTAGCAGCCCTAAAGCATCCAGACCGGCTTCAGAAAAGCGACGGTACTGCAGGGCCAGCCCCAGCCCAAACAGGATGGAGAAAATGGTATAAAACTTGCCGCTAAAGAAAAAAGCCAGAATCTCCCGCCCCACCGTGTAGCCAGTCGAAACCCCATGCAGGGCGGCGTACATACCCACACCGGCCAGGAGCTCGAGGTTCACCGCTAGAATGCCCACCAGGGCCAGCCCCCGCAGGGCGTCCAGAAAAGGAGCACGGGCCTGGGCCGGTAGGGGCTGCACGGGGCGATTATACGGGGCTACAATAAGACTCATGCAAAGCTCGAGCGCACCTCCCTTTTTGCGGGGCGAGATAGGCGGCGTACACTGGCTGGTTTCAGTCTGGCTGCGCAACCTGGAAGAAGTAGAGGAGACCGTTCAGAAGTGGGCCGCAGACCTGCCAGTGGAGGGTCTCTGGTGGGTGCCGGCTCCGGAAGCCAACGCCATCGGTGGGCTGATACGCCACATCGGAGGGGCCTCGTACCGCCTGCTGCTGCGCGGAACAGGCCAGGAGATACCCGAGCCCCTGCGCATACGCGCCCCCGAGGAACTCGCCCCCACCGGCCAGGATCCCAAGACGGTGCTGGCCGAGTTTACGCAGAACCTGGAAAAGGTGAGGGCCGCTCTGCGTTTGCTGGACGACCAGGATCTACAGCGCATGGTGCGGGTTGGCCCCTACGAGGCGCAGGCGGTGTACGTGCTCGACCATATCGCCGCCCATGCCCAGCACCACGCCGGCCAGATCATCACCACCCGCAAACTGTGGAATGCGCGCTGATGGCTAATAAGAGCCGATAGTCCATGGTCTATAGTCCATAGTCCATCGACAATCGACTATTGACCATGGTTCATTGACGATAGCCAGGGGGTTTGATCAAGCCATTGGAGGATGGTCTGATGTAAATCCAATCTGGAACCCATCCAACTCATGCACCGGATGGCAAGATTGGAACATGAGCAGAAACTTGCTTTCCAGGACAGTCTTGGGGCTGGTGGCTTTGGGGCTGCTGGCGCTGGTGCAGGCCTTTTCCACCGAGCGGATGCAGGCCGACCTGCAAGCCCTGCAGTCCCAGGGGCCGCGGGTGGCGGGAACCCCGGCGGTGGCTGCGGCAGGTGAGTATTTGGCCGCCGAGCTACGCAAGGCGGGTTACACGGTGGAGTTTTTTCCCTTCACCTACAGCCGCACCCGCGACCAGGGCTCGAGCCTGGTGGTAGGCAGCACTTCTTTCCCTGTTAACAGCGTATCGGGCAGCCCAGGCCGGCGGGTGGAAGGGCCCCTGGCGGTGGTGCCGGGGGCAGGGCTGGCCGCCGATTTTGCGGGCCTGAACCTGCAAGGCCGCATTGCGGTGGTGCGCCGGGGGGGGATTCCGGGCCTCGAGAAGGCCCAGTTGGCCGCCGAACGCGGCGCCCTGGCCATTATCCTGGTCACCGAAGAACCCAGCAGCACCCGCTTCACCTTTGGTGGTAGCAGCCCCATTCCGGGCGTGACCCTCTCCCGTAGCGATGGGGAGGCGCTGTTCAATCAAGCCGGAGCCCCGGCCGTGCTGGACGTGCGCATCGTGACGGAGGAAGTCCAGGGGCGCAACGTGATCGCCAAACGGGGCAGCCAGAACCCCCTGGCCATTGTGGGCGGGCATTACGACTCGGTGCCCGGAAGCCCAGGGGCCAACGACAACGCCTCGGGTACCGTGACGGTGCTCGAGCTGGCCCGCCAGCTTGCCGCCAGCCCCCTCTCCGAGCGCATCTGGTTCATGTTCTTCGACGGCGAGGAGGACGGATTATGGGGCTCGAGGCGCTTCGTGGAGCAGAACCCCGAGCTTGTGCGCGGCCTCAAGGCCATGCTCAACCTGGATATGGTGGGGGTGGACGTCAACGGCAGCCTCGGCATCGGGGGCAGCAACGAACTGCGGGCCCTGGCCGACTGCAACGCCCTCCAGGTGGCTTGTGGTAGCGCACCGGGCGGGGGCAGCGACCACGTGCCCTTTGCCCAGGCCGGGGTGCCGGTGCTTTTCTTCTTCCGGGGCCTCGACCCCAACTACCACCGCCCCACCGACACCCTCGCCGACCCGGCGCTTCTGGCCCAGACCGGGCAGGTGGTGCGGGGCATTCTGGAGCGTTTGTTGCGCTAGAACAGGCCCCTGATTTGTCCCTCTTCATCCAGCCTAATCCGAACGGCGGCAGGTTCTTTGGGCAGCCCCGGCATGGTCATGATCTCGCCCATGTAAGCCACCACAAAGCCGGCCCCGCACTTGGGCTTGAGGTCGGTCACGCTGACGCTGAAGCCCTCCGGGCGGCCCCGCAGCCTGGGGTTGTCGGAAAGGGAGCCAGCGGCTTTGGCAATTACAACTGGCAGCCCTCCCCAGCCTTCTTTCTCCAGCCGCTTCAGGGCCTTGCGGGCCTCCTGGGTGTACTCGACCCTGGCGGCCCCGTAGACCTGCTGGGCGATGCGGGCGATTTTTTCCTCCAGGGGCTGCTCTAGGCCGTAGGTGAAGCGGGGTTGGCCGGGGTTTTCCAGGGCTTCCAGCACCATCTGGGCCAGCTCGAGGCCTCCCGCGCCCCCCCTGGCATGCACCTCGCTGAAGGAGACCCGTACTCCCTGCGCCTCGGCAAAGGCCCGCACAAGCTGGAGCTCCTGCGGGGCATCGGTAGGGAAGCGGTTGAAGGCCAGCACCGGCTGGTAGCCCAGTAGGCGCACGTTTTCGATGTGCTTGGCCAGGTTGGGGAGCCCCTGGCGCACGGCCTCGAGGTCGGGCCGGGTGTACTCGTCCTGCCCCCCATGAAAGCGCAGGGCCCGCATGGTGGCCACCAGCACCACCGCCTGGGGCGCGAAGTCAGCCCGGCGGCAGACCAGGTTGATGTACTTTTCGGCCCCCAGGTCGGAGCCAAACCCGGCCTCGGTGACCACGTAGTCGGCATAACCCAGGGCCATCCGGGTAGCCACCACCGAGTTGGTGCCGTGGGCGATGTTCCCAAAAGGCCCCATGTGCACGAAGGCCGGCTGGTATTCCAGGGTCTGCACCAGGTTGGGGTAGAAGGCTTGTTTGAGCAGCGCCGTCATGGCCCCCTCGGCCCCCAGGTCGCGGGCATAGACCGGCTGCCCGGCCTGGTTGTAGCCGACGCGGATACGGCCCAGCCTTTCTTGCAGGTCGGTAAGGCTGTCGGCCAGGCTCATGATGGCCATCACCTCGCTGGCCACGGTAATCTCGAAGCCAGCCTCGCGGGGCACGCCCTGGCCGGGGCCGCCCAGCCCCACAATCACCTGCCGCAGGGCCCGGTCGTTCATGTCCAGGGCCCGCTTGACCTCGATGCGGCGCACGTCCAGCCCCAGCGCATTGCCCTGGTGCAGGTGGTTGTCCACCATGGCCGAAAGCAGGTTCACCGCGCTGGTAATGGCGTGAAAGTCGCCGGTGAAGTGCAGGTTGATCTCCTCCATGGGCTGCACCTGCGCGTACCCGCCGCCGGTGGCCCCGCCTTTGATGCCAAACACCGGCCCCAGCGAAGGTTCCCGCAGGGCCACCGCCACCTTTTTCCCCAGCTTACCCAGGGCTTCTGTCAGGCCGATAGCGATGGTGGTCTTGCCCTCGCCTGCCGGGGTGGGGGTCATGGCGGTTACCAGAATCAGCTTTCCTTGCGGCGCGGGCGGTGTGGCGAGCACTTTGGCCATGTGGGGCCCGTAGTGAAAAAGCGCCTGAGCAGGAATGCCCAGGCTGGCGGCTACTTGCTCGACGGGTTTGGGTTTGGCCTGGCGGGCGATCTCGAGGTCGCTCGGTACGTGCGTTTGGGGGGTGTCCATGCCTTTAGGCTACGCCGAGATGGCGGCGATAAAAGTCCCTAAAAAAGCCGATAGACCATAGCAAATAGCCGATAGCTAAAAGATAAAGCCGAAGGCTAAAAGCTGAAAGCAAGGGGAGATGTAATACCAGATTCGGTTAGTTCGTCGCCGAACGGCGGCGAACTAACCCGACCGAAGGGAGTGCTCTAGGATTCAAAAAGATAGCCTCTGAAAATCTCTGGTTTGGGTGATTATCTTTTTGAATCCGGTATAAAAGCTGTCATTCTGTGCGTAGCGATTCCTCATCAGGCAAGTGACGCCTTCCTGGAATAAGCCATTTTTCGTGCAGGCTGACCCTTGCGCCTGTGGTTTCAACGGTCCGGGTGGCTGGCCCAGTTCGATACCATCTTGACCCTTGACCCTTGACCCTCGACACTCGACCCTCGACGTGAGTCTGCCTTTTACGGCATCCAGTTACCACCGCACGCAATCACCGCCAGGCGCTCGGGCAGGTTGTAGTTCATCAGCACCGGCCCCAGGGCCAGCCCGGCGGTGGGCTCCACCACCTGCTTGAGGCGTTCCATCATCAGGCGCTGGGCTTGCAGGGTCACCTCATCGGGCACGGTCAGGATGCGGTCTACATGGTTTTGCATGACAGGAAAGGTTTTCTCTCCAATGACCAGGGTACGAACCCCGTCGGCCACCGTTTTGGGGGCCTGCATCAACTTGACCCGCACCCCCACCTGTAGGCTCTGCTGGGCATCGTTGGCCCCTTCGGGCTCTACCCCTATCACCGCTGCCTCGGGCCGCAGGGTTTTGACCACGGTGGCAATGCCGGAGATGAGCCCACCGCCACCCACCGCGACCAGCACGGCGTCCAAATCAGGCGCCTGCTCTAGGAGTTCCAGCGCCTGGGTACCCTGCCCCGCCATGACCCGAAAATCGTCGAAGGGGTGGATGAGCTCGTAGCCGGTCTCCTCGGCCAGCTGGCGCACCACCTGCTCGCGGTTTTCCACCGTCACGCCCTGGTCGTAGACCTCGGCCCCGTAAGCGCGGGTGGCGGCTTTTTTGGTAGGGGAGGCATCCTCGGGCATCACCACCAGCGCCGGAACCCCAATCACCTGCGCGGCATAGGCCACCCCCTGGGCGTGGTTGCCCGATGAAACGGCGATGATTCCCCGGGGGTTTTGCAACTGGAGCGCTGCGTTGAGCGCACCCCGGGCCTTGAAGCTGCCGGTTTTTTGCAGGTGCTCGGCCTTGAAGAAGAGCTTTTTGCCCAGTTGCCGGTCGAGCCCCTGGCTGGTGAAGACCGGGGTGCGGTGGATGTAGGGGGCAATGCGCTGGGCAGCAGCCTGGATGTGCTCGAGGGTTATCACCCCGCTATCTTAATCCCGCGTAACGCAAAGCACGGTTTTTGCGCCGGAAATTACCGCCCTATCAGACCCCACTGGCCTACAGTAAAAGGCATGAGGCCGCTCGCTGAAGCCATCCATGCTTTGCAGGCAAAGGAGCTCCTGGTGGGGGTCATGACGACGCCCTCCGAGTATTTGAAGCTCTGGATTCACCGCCACCCAGTGGGCTTCGACCTCTACCTGACGAGCATTGTGGATGCCGACAAAATGCGTTCGGGGCTGCCCTTTCGCAATACGGTGGGCCGGGACCTGGCCTCGGCGGAGGAGGTACTCGAGGCCCTCCACCACCTCGATGCGGTGTACCGCGTGCATATCCCGGAGCTATTGCAACTGCCCGTGTGGGTGCGGGAAGCCACGCCCGAGCTGATTGACCTGATAGAGCAACAACTCAGCCGCATTACCAGCAGCACCAGAACCGGCGAGTTCGCCCCCGACGACCTCGAGGCCACCATCGTAAAAGTAGATGGGAATGGGGTGATCGAGGTAGAAAACGAAGACGATGAAGAAGACCTGGAGTACCTTGTCTTGACCGATGCCTGAGCTTGCCCCACAATGCCCCTGGTGGAAGGTGTGCGGCTGGCGGTCAAAACCCTGGGGTGCAAGGTTAACCAGGTCGAATCGGACGCCCTGGTGGGCCTATTGAAACTCCTGGAACCGGTGGTGGTGCCCATTGAGGCAGGGGCCGACCTGGTGGTCATCAACACCTGCGCCGTCACCACCAGCGCCGAGGCCGATGCCCGCAAGGAGGTGCGCAAAGCCCGCCGGGCCAACCCCCAGGCCTTCATCGTGGTGACGGGTTGCTACGCCGAGCTAGCCCCGGAACAACTCGCCCTGCTGGGAGCCGATGCGGTCGTTCCCAACCGTCGCAAGGCCGAGCTGCCCAGCCTGATTTTGCAGCACTTTGGCCTGCCCGCAGACCCCCTCACCACCCCCCCCAACGAGTTCTGGGGGGCGGGTGAACGGGGCCTCTTGAACAACTACGTGCGGGCCTTTGTAAAGGTGCAGGACGGCTGCAATGCAGGGTGCGCCTACTGCATCATCCCGCGCTTGCGTGGGCGGGAGCGCCACCGCGAGCACCAGAGCGCCCTGCAAGAAGCCGAGGCCTTGCTGGCCTCGGGCGTCCAGGAGATTGTACTGACCGGGGTGCGGCTCGGCTCCTACCAGGGCCACCCCAAGGGGATTGCCGGGCTGGTGGAGGAGCTGGCCCTGCTGGGCGCCAAGGTGCGCCTCTCGTCCATCGAGCCCGAGGATACCGGGGAAGAACTGCTGCAGGTGATGCGGCGCTTTGCCCCGCAGGTGCGCCCCCACCTGCACTTGAGCCTACAAACTGGCGCCGACCGGCTGCTGGCCCTGATGGGCCGCCGCTACAACAAAGCCTACTACCGCAACCTGGTGGAGCGGGCCTACCACCTGATTCCTGGCTTTGCCCTCACCACCGACGTAATTGCCGGCCTCCCTACCGAGACCGAGGAAGAGCACCAGGAGACCCTGGACTTTTTGCAGGAGGTGCGCCCCAGCCGGGTACACGTATTCACCTACACCCCCCGCCCCAAGACCCGCGCGGCTTCGCTGTCGCAGGTGCCCATCGAGGTACGCAAGCGCCGCAACCACGAGCTGAGTGGTCTGGCCCGTCGGCTGGCCGAGGAGCGCATGCGCCCCCTGCTAGGTCAGCGGGTCGAGGTGCTGGTAGAGAGCTTCCGGGGGGGCAAGGCCTACGGCCACACCCCGGACTACTACGAGGTCGAGTTTGGTGGAGCGGCTCGAGTGGGTCAGCCCGTCTGGGTTCGGGTGGAGGAGATCGAGGGTTACACCTTGCGAGGTAGGCTCGAGTCTATCCAGGAAGAACCGGCCCGCCTGCTGCTGCCGGTGCTTTAGGCCTTGCGTCGGGTCTCCACAAAATAGCGCATTGCAAAGCCCAGGCAGATGAAGAGCGTAGCGAACTGGGCCAGGGTGGCTACCGGGCGCTCTACCGTGCCCCCTGTGAGCAGGGTAATGAAGTCGGGCACGCTGCGCAGCGAGCCCACCATGCCCAGCACCGCCAGCCCAAGGGCCAGGTTCAGCGCCGGACGGGCCTGGGCAGGGCGTTTATCGGCCCAGATGCCCAGCAGGGCAATAGCCAGGCCCAGCACCCCTGGAATCAGGGCAGTGGGGGTAAGCTTGGAGCCCATCACCGCCAGGGTGGATACCAGAACCAGGAAGACCCCCGTCCAGAGCGCTCTGGCGCTCAGGCTACCCATCCCGCACCTCGAGAGAAGACTGCATCTTGGTCATGCTTGTATTCTCTTGGATCGGGGCCAGGGGGTCTATTCGCTGGGCTACGATAGCCCTGTTTCGGACGATATAGTAAACGGCATGGAAAACCCCACCGTTTTTGGCAAAATTATCCGCCGG
This sequence comes from uncultured Meiothermus sp., assembly GCA_937950405.1. Taxonomy (GTDB): domain Bacteria; phylum Deinococcota; class Deinococci; order Deinococcales; family Thermaceae; genus Meiothermus. The sequence goes on along the minus strand of CALFDH010000056.1, from coordinate 22,339 downwards.
GAGCTGCCCGCCGATATTGTCTACGAAGACGAAGAGTTCATCGCCTTCAAGGATATCCGTCCGCGCTCCAGGGTGCACATCCTGGTCTGCCCCAAGGAGTACATCCCCACCCTGGCCGACTACCCCCAGACCGAGGAGGGGGCACTGAAACTGGGCAAGCTGATGCTAACGGCCAACAAAATTGCCCGCGAGATGGGTTTAGAGGGCTACTTTATCCGCATTCACGTAGGGGAAAAAGGCGGGCAGGAGGTTTTTCACGTGCATGTGCATCTGCGTTCGGATGCCTGAGGTGGGTTCGGCCAATGGCCCAATGCCGAAGGCTGAAAGCCATTTTAGATATGCTATTTCTCTAATATTTTGTTGTAGTGTGGTTGACACTCGGTATACCAGCATCCTCCGCCGGCTCGAGCAGGCGGCCATCCCTGGGTTTAGACTTGCGACCTGAGACCTGCGACAGAGATTTATTTCTTGATCTCCACCTGGTCAATGGCGGCATTTTTCTCGTTAAAGGCCACAACCCGTAGCTGTTCTGCGGTGGCTTCCACGACAAGGTAGTTGGGGCTTCTGAGCCGCACCCTGCTCTGTGGGCGCACACTCACGAAGCCGCGCAGCCACGCGCCGCCGCCGCCCGTGACGATATGGACGATGCCCTGGGCCTCGAGGCGCTCGTAGTTGTGCTCGTGGCCGGCCAGTACCAGGTTTACTTGGTAACGGGTGAGCAGGGCCTCGAGGGCCTGGCGCAGACTGCGAGAACCCCCGTGCAGGCCTGAGGAATAAAGGGGACGGTGAAGCGCGACGATTTTCCAGGGGGCCCTGGAGGCTTTTAGCGCCCCTTCCAGCCAGCGACGTTGGGCCTGGCTGAAGTCTTCCGAATAAAGCACAAAGACTTCGACATGCTCCAGCCGGATGGTGTAGTAGGGCCGTTCGACTTTGAACAGCTCGAGCTGCCTGTCCAGAGCCGGTACATCGTGGTTGCCAAAGGCCGGATAAAAACGCACCGGGGGTAAGTCCTGCACGAAACGCAAAACCGGCTCGCCACGGGGGTAAAAGTTATCCCCCACGGTCAGCAGGGCAGCCAAGGGTTTTTGCCGATGCTGCTCGTTCATGGCCGCAGCCACCAGCGGGCGGTGCGGGCTTTCGGCGCCCCAGTCGCCAATCACGGCCAGCCGCTGGGCATGGGCGCTCAGGAAAATGCAAACAACCAGCCACCATGAAAGCTTCTGCATACTGCCCCTGGACGCTAGGCCTTGGGGGTCTCGCCCTGCCGGTTGATTTGCGCCTCGCTAACCCCGGCTACCTTGAGCACGTCCTCGGCAATCAGAATGGGGGCATTGGCTCGAATGGCCAGGGCCATGCCATCGGAGGGGCGGCAGTCTATCTCGTATTCCAGGCCGCGCTGCTCCAGCACCAGGCGCCCGTAAAAAGTGCCGTCCTTTAGCTCAACAATCTCTAGCCGCAGCACCTTGACACCGAGCAGCTCGAGGGTGTTGTAGAACAGGTCGGGCCCCAGGGGTCTGGGGGGTTTTTCACCGGATAGATGAATCATGATGTTTTGTGTTTCCAGGGCACCAATGACTACCGGTAAAAGCAGATTATTTTCGGCCTTGAGCATCACGATCAAGTTGCCGTTGCCGGGGTCTACCCCCATGCCTTCGATGCGAGCAGGCACCATACCCTGAGTATACGAGCCCAGGCTGAGGTCGGTCTGAAAGTTCTCCTGTCCGCCGGGCTGTTATTGTTTTGCCCTTTCCCTCTCCCCTTGCGGGAGAGGGTGGCGACAGCGCCGGCCAGTAAGGTGCTCTTTTGGTCAAATACAACAATTCTGGCGGTAACTGCTGTCGCCGGGGGAGGGGTTGAAACGACGAAGCCCAGGCAAATGACAAGAGCCTGCCCTGTCCGCAGCGCGAGGAACCCGATAAACTAGGGGCGTGAAAACACATCCTGTCAACATTGCTGGCGTTCGTCGGGAGCTGCCGGTGGTTCAGGTGGGCCCGGAGGTCTCGGTGGCCCTCTTCAACATGCTGGGCGATACCGAGGTGGTCGAGGCGGCGGCGGCGGCTCTGGCCCAGCGGATGCCTGCCGACATAGACACCCTGGTTACGCCGGAAGTCAAGGCGGTGCCGCTGGCCCATGCGCTCTCGCGCCTGACCGGCAAGCCCTATGTGGTGGCCCGCAAGACCGAGAAGCCCTACATGATCAACCCTGTTTCCCGCACGGTCATCTCCATCACTACCGGCAAGCCTCAGCTACTGGTGCTGGACGGCACCGATGTGCCGCTGCTCAAGGGTAAGAAAGTTGCCATTGTGGACGACGTGGTATCTACAGGCAGTACCCTGAAGGGCCTTTCCGACCTCATCACCGACGTGGGGGGGGTGGTGGGCGCGGTGATGGCCGTGTTTACCGAGGGTTCCCCCCGCGAGGATGTGATTGCCCTGGGGCATCTGCCGTTGTTCAAGCCTGAGTGACCGGATCTCTAAACCCTGCGGGCTGGCCTGTTACAGAGGTAAAGATAAAAGGTAATCGTTATTGACCCAGTAAAGCAAACGCACGTACCCTTCGAGTATCGTCTGAGGTTGCATAGGGCTGCTGGCCCCCTACCATACCGACTGTTTTATGCGTCCATTCACACGTATACTCAGGGTGTTCAAATACACTATGGCCTTGGTGTAGCAAGGAGCGCAAAGTCATGGAAACCTACCCCATCACGATTGGAAAAATTACCCGTCATGTGCCGGTGGTCGAGACCCTGCCCGGGGTGCATATCCCTCTGGTAGAGATTATGGGCGATGTAGAGCTGGTGCAGGCAGCGGCGGAGGCCCTGGTCAAGCACCTGCCGCCCGAGACCGATACCCTACTGACCCTCGAGACCTCTCCCATTGTGCTGGCCCACGTCATGAGCGCTATTTCCGGCAAACCCTACGTGGTGGTGCGCCGCAAACGTCGCCCTTACATGCAAGACCCCATCATCCAGGAAGTGGAGTCGCTGACGCTGGGTGTGACCGAGACCCTCTGGCTCGATAGCCGCATGGCCGAGAAACTCCTGGGCCAGAACGTGGCCCTGGTGTTTGACGTGGTCTCGTCTGGGGGTACCATGATGGCTTTGGAAAAAGTCGCCAAGAAAGCAGGGGCCAACGTGGTGGCTCGCCTGGCGGCCTTCCACCAGGGCAACAGCAAACTACCCATCACCTTCCTTTCGGAAATCCCCATCTTGCAGACGGCCTGAAAAAGCCAGGGGTCATTTTCGTCGCCGGGTAAATAGCCACTGAATGAAGTCGGGTTCCCTGTAAACCCGGTTCCAGACGTCGTGTTTTTCGGTGGGGTACTCGCTGAAGCGGGCCTGGGTGTTGCCTGCTTTGGCCAGCGCATCGGCTAGGGCGCGGGAAAAGCTTACCGGTACGACCTCGTCGGCGGCCCCGTGGAAGTTCCAGACAGGCACTTTGGAGAGCCGCTGCCAGACCCAAAAGGGGTCGGCGGCTCCGCAGATGGGCGCCACGGCAGCAAAGCGGTCGGGGTGCTGGCAGGCCAGGTTCCAGCAGCCGTAACCGCCCATCGAGAGGCCGGTCAGGTAAACCCGGCGGGGGTTGGTTTTGTGCTGGGCTTCAATCTGGCCCAGTAGCTTGTAGGCCCGGTTCAGCGGCTCATCCCGCCACTGCTCTTCTTTGGGGCACTGCGGCATCAACACCACCGCGGGCCAGCCTTCGGGGTTTTCCTGTATAGCCGGGCCCAGGCCTAGTGTGGCCTGCTTTTGACCATCCTGACCGCGTTCGCCGGAGCCGTGCAAAAACAATATCAGCGGCCAACCGCCCCTGGGAGGCTTGCCGGGGGGGACATAGAGGGCATATGGCAGGAGGGCGCGGGCTTTGTGGTAGCTAAAGAGCGACATGCCCTTTTATACCAACTTTTGTCGTATACCTAACTTACAGTTTTGCAGCGATTCACAAGGTGGGAGTGGGTGGTAGTAGATTGGTAGTAGGTTTCCATCGCCTGTCATCTACTCCCTTACCCCGGACCCCTGCTTCACCGTTTGTGATTCACAAAGCGTTTAGGCGAAGACAATACTATACCAGCACCGGCTCCTCATAGACCCCGTACACCGCCCTGAGCTCATCCATCATCTCGCCCAGGGTGCAGTAGGCCAGCGCGCACTCCACAAAGTATGGCATGGTGTTGCGGCCCTCTTTGGCGGCTTGCCGCAAACCTTCCAGGGCCATCTGTACCGCGATGGGGTCGCGCTCGCGCCGTACCTGGGCCAGACGCTCGGCCTGGACGCGCTCCACCTCGGGGTCAATGAGCTGGATGGGCACCTGAAGCCCTTCGTCTTGGAAGGCATTGACCCCCACGATAATGCGTTCACCGCGCTCCACCTCCTGCTGGAAGCGGTAGGAGGCGTCGGCAATCTCGCGCAGGAAGTACCCCTCGTCAATGGCCCGCACCACCCCGCCCATCCGGCGGATGTCCGATATAATCTGCATGGCCTGGGTTTCCATCTGATCGGTCAGCCACTCCACATAGTAGCTGCCCGCCAGGGGGTCGGCGGTATGGGTTACGCCCGACTCGTAGGCGATAATCTGCTGGGTACGCAGGGCAATCTTGGCGCTCTCTTCGGTAGGCAGGGCCAGGGCCTCGTCGTAGGCGTCGGTGTGCAGGCTGTTGGTGCCGCCCAGCACGGCAGCCAGGGCCTGGATGGCCACCCGCGCGATGTTGATGAGCGGCTGCTGCGCGGTGAGCGAAACCCCAGCCGTCTGGGCGTGGGTGCGCAGCATCCAGCTAAGCTCCTTCTTGGCCCCGTAGCGGTGCCGCATCTCCTTGGCCCAGATGCGCCGGGCCGCGCGGAACTTGGCGATTTCCTCAAAGAAGTCGTTGTGGGCGTTGAAGAAGAAGGAAATGCGGGGGGCGAACTCGTCAATGTCCAGGCCGCGCTTAAGGGCCCACTCCACGTACTCAAAACCGTCGGCCAGAGTAAAGGCCAGCTCCTGTACGGCAGTGGAGCCCGCCTCGCGGATGTGGTAGCCCGAGACCGAGATAAAGTTCCACCTGGGTACGTACCTGGGCCCCCATTCGAAGGTATCTATGACCAGCTTGACCGAAGGCTCGGGAGGAAAGATGAACTCTTTCTGGGCGATGAACTCCTTCAGGATGTCGTTCTGGATGGTGCCGCCCAGCTTGTTCCAGTCGTAGCCCTTTTTCTTGGCGGCGGCCAGATACATGGCCCAGATGGCGTTGGCAGGCGAGTTGATGGTCATGGAGGTGGTGACCTCTTCCAGGTTGATGCCATCGAAGAGAATCTCCATGTCGGCCAGGCTGCTCACCGCCACCCCGCACTTGCCCACCTCGCCCCTGGAGAGCGGGTGGTCGGAGTCGTAGCCCATCAGGGTGGGTAGGTCGAAGGCGGTGGAGAGCCCACTCTGCCCAGCAGCCAGGAGCTTTTTGAAGCGCTCATTGGTCTGCTCGGCGGTGCCGAAGCCTGCAAACATCCGCATGGTCCAGAGCCGGCTGCGGTACATGGAGCCGTACACCCCGCGGGTGTAGGGGTACTCGCCGGGGTGGCCCAGCTTTTCGCCGTAGTTGAAGTCCTTCAGATCTTCGGGGGTGTAGAGCGGCTCGGGGGCAATGTCCGAGAGGGTCTTGTGCGCGACCTTGCGCTCGGGCATCTTGGCCAGCGATTTCTGGTAGGTTTCGCGCATCCAGGCGTGCTTGGGTCTGGGCTGTGCCATGGAGAGAATTATATAACGTCTTTGGTGCAGAAGGGTGTTATTCCGTTAGATTTGAACGAAATACAATAGTCAAAACCATGCCATCGGAATCGAAAGTGAGGTGTACGCACATGATTTTTGAGCTTCCTGTAGAAATACTGGGTTCACTTACCGCCCGGACGCTTTTTTATCCGTGTTCGGGCAACGACATTTACACCCCCATCGAGGCTTTCAAGAGCGTTGTCACCGATTTCTGGTTCGCGGACTTCAACTATACAAAGGAGCCCTTGCTCAAAGATGGCTCAACTTACCAGCTCAGCGAGAGGGCGTGGGAAGACGTAGGAACCTTGCGAACCCCTCGAGGAAGCGCCAGTATCAGGAAGGTTTTTCACGAAACCTACCATCGCCACTTGGATTCTGGGACGATTCGCATCCACCGATGCAACGGTCATGCGCTCGATGCTTTCGAGCAACATATAAGGGCGAGGGGTATTCAACTATCGGTCTTCTTTCACCGGGGCGATAGTCCGGGGGAAGGGGGCAGCGGGATCTACTGGCTGGATAGGCATCTTGAGAGCGTTCTTGAGGCCCTCGAGGACGGCGGCCTGATCGTTTCATACCACTTCACGTTACATCCTTCACTCTAGGCCACCAGTGGAAGAGGATGTGTCACTGAAGGGTCTGTGGGCTACGGTCAGCATGGAGGAAGGATGCAGCAAAAAAGGATATCAGACGGTTCAAATGCCAAGCGTAAGTTTCGGCGTTATGTGGATCAACCTGACATCAACCCTGCGGAAGTGAAGCCTTTCATTTACCTGAACTGGCGCCTGGAGTGTGTGGGCAAGCTGGATAATCGCTATGGCCCCACGCTGGTCTGGCGGGTAAGCAAAAGCATTTCGAGCTCGGGGTCGTAGCGCCCGTTGCTTGTCTAGTGCAGGGTCTCGAGCCGGGTGCCCGAGTAAAAGTGCTCCAGAATCTGCCTGTAATCGTAGCCCTGCCGGGCCAGACCGAGCGCCCCGTACTGGCTCATGCCCACCCCGTGCCCAAAGCCCCCACCCCAGAAGGTGTAGTGAAGCAGATTGCCCTGGGCATCACGCTCTTCCTGTAAGGCAAAGGCCGCGCTGGGGAGGGTGGGGAAATTCAGGCGAGGCCCGCCCTGCCAGCGCTCGAGCACTACGTCGCCTCCGCCGGTATAAGCCCTGTCGGGGCGCAGCAGTTTGCGGATGTGCGACTCGCGCCGCACCACAAAGCGCCCGGTGGAGGTCTCGAGTTCCAGCTCGGCCGCGTAGCCGCCAGAGGTGCGCTTGAGCACCCGGATGCGTTGCAGGGTTCCCAGGGCAAACCCCGGCGCACCGGGGGAGAGGGGGCCTTCGGGGGTCTCGACAAACGAGGGGGTGGTGCGGGCCCTTTCGGGCAGGGTGCGGCTTAGCAGGGCCTCTAACTCCTCGCGGCTCAGGCGCAGTTTCCAGCGCCAGAAGGGCGAGGCGGCGTCGTAGAAGCCTTCGGGGCTCCAGTTCCGAAAAAAAGCCAGCGCCTCGGCCTCGCTGCGAATCGAGATGGTGTGGGGGTTGGCCTGGGTGCGCCCTTGCAGGTAAGGCACCGCAGGCCGCTCCATCCAGACCTCCTCGAGGCTGGCTGTGGCGCCGGGGCTGGTGGAAAAGAAAAAGCTCTGGATGGGGGCCCCTTGAAAGGTCAGAATCTGGTTGCGGGTAGCGTCTACCGCCGCGTCAGTGATGGGGTGGGTGCGGGTGTGGTTGTAGGCCTGCTCGTTTACCGAGTCGTCCACATCGGCCCCAAACTGTTTCCAGAAGGTACTTTGCTGTTGCCGGGCGAAGGCATAGGTGCGGGCCGCCACGGCCTGGGCCTTGAGGGCCTCCGGGTGGAAACTGACCGGCATCTCGCTGGGCAGCACCCGCTTGAGGTAGTCCTGGAAATCCACCTGGTTGACCACCAGCAGGCCGTTGCCCCGGTTTTCCAGCCACAGCTCGCCGGGGTAGGGCTCGAGGTTGGGGCGGGGCGTGGCGAGCAGGTGGTACTGTACGGGGAAGCTGGGGTCGGCGGGTTTGAGTACCGCGATGGCCTCGAGGGCAAACGACTGCCCTTCAGAAGTGAGCATCAAAACACCATTTTGCAGGCTAAAGGAAAGGGGCTTGTCGGCCAACACCGCGAGGATAGGACGAAGGTTGTCGCGGCTGGGGCCGCTCAAAACCTGCACCGTACCGCCCTGGGGAAGTAGCTCGAGGCCGGGGAAGAGGTACTGCCCCTCGAAAGAACCCCCGCCTAGCCGGTAAGAGAGCAGCACCCGGATATTCTGACCGCTGGACGGTACGGCCTGAGGTTGGTTTGACTGAAGGGAAGCGACCAGCAGGCCCAGGCTTACGGTAGAGGCCAGCAAAAATGCCCATTGCATCGGGGTCATTTTCATCCCCTGGGATGAGAATGGGACAGGAGCTGGGCTGAACCCAGTTCGCCTACAGCAAAGCGCACGTGGGCCAACAAGGCTTGTTGCATACGCTCCAGCGGTGCGCCCGCTTCCAGTACCGCAATGGCCTCGTTGCCGGGCAGCCCCAGAATGGCAGCCAGGGCTTCCAGGCCGTCTGGCCCCAGGTAAACCCCGCCCCGCTCCACCCGGTCACCATCCAGCAAACAAAGCCCCTCGCCGCTCAGGTTGGGGGCCAGACCGGCGGCTTTGAGCACCCGCCAGCCAGCCCAGAGCAGGGCGATGCGGGGGCTTGGGTGCTTGGCAATCCCCTTCAGGCCCGAGGTGAGCAGGGGCCAGATTTTCCCGGCTACCTCCGGCGAGGCGATGCGGTAGGCCAGCTCGGCCAGGTAGCTGGCGTAGGGAAAGCGCCCGGGGGCCTCCAGACCCTCGAGCCGCCCGACCAGCTCCACCTGGGTAAGGGTGGGCAGGTCGCTGCCAGGCTTCTGGTAAACCTGGTACTTCAGGTGATGAAACAGCGAGAGCCTGCCGCTGCGACCGGTGGGCCGCAGAGCTTTACGGGCGATGGCCTGGGCAGAACCTTCCGGCCCCACAAACGAGAGAATGACATCCCCCGCCGGGAGCGGTTTGCGCCCAACCACCAGTCCTTCGCTGAGCCGGTAGCGTTCCACCACCCCCATGCTAAAGGACTGTGCCTTCAAGCAATGGGCCTGTGGGAAGGTTCGCCTATCACACCCTTCACAGACGCTGCGGTCCACAGGTGCTTGGGTTTCGAGTTTCCAGGCGGCCATGCCGAACGTCCATGCGAAAGCGCGCCAACCAGTCTTTCAAGCGGGCTATGTTATGGCGAGGAGGTCAACGCTCGACGAAGCACTCCAGAGGAGGCTTGCCATGCTATCGGCTGCGTAAGGGAGCTGGACTGCTTCACATCCTGCGGATGCTAGCAGCGAGCAGACGACTGTGTCCGCGAACACTGGATGGACATCTGTACGGGTGCATACAGAAGAAGACCCCTCTGAATTCCTCCGAAAGAGGGATGCGCCCCAGGGGGCTTGTGCTATCCTGAATTCCATGAACGACCGTTCGCTGCAGGACATCCTCGAGTGGGTGGTGTTGGGTCTCTTGATTGCCGTGGCGGTGCTGGTGGTGCTATGGGTGGGGGGTTGGCTCTTTACCTTCCTGGGCGCCATCCTCAAAGGACTGGCCGGTTTTGTGTGGGCGCTCTTGCGGGTACTGGTTCCGGTGCTGATTGTTGCGGCAGTGGTCTATTTCGTTCTGCGCTTTGTACAGAAACCCAAGACGGCTTGAGGCCGGTCTTGGTTGAGCCCGCCCAAACCCAGGGCGGGTTTTTGTTATGCTGGGCCTTGCTCATGAAACCAGGCCCATACAATGCCATCACCGATGTTCCGGGTATCCAGGTAGGCCACTTTAGCGACCTCGAGCACCTCACCGGGGTCACCGTCATCCTTCCCGAGAAGGGCGCGGTGGCCGGGGTGGATGTGCGTGGTAGCGCGCCCGGCACCCGCGAAACGGACTTGCTGAACCCGGTTAATCTGGTCGAGAAAGTGCAGGCCATTGTGCTCTCGGGCGGGAGTGCCTATGGCCTCGAGGCCGCTACCGGGGTGATGCGCTGGCTCGAGGAGCACCGCCAGGGCTACCCAGTCGGCAACGAAACCACCCAGGCGATTGTGCCTATCGTGCCTGCTGCCGTTATTTTCGATCTGCTGGTCGGCAGTGCCCTGGTGCGCCCCAGCGCCGAGTACGGCTACCGGGCAGCCCAGAACCTTCGGGGCGGGCCGGTGGAGCAGGGCGTGGTGGGGGTAGGCACCGGGGCCCGCAATGGGGGGCTCAAGGGAGGGGTGGGTACGGCCAGCCTGGCCATGCCGGGGGGGGTGATGGTGGGGGCCCTTGTGGCGGCCAACGCCCACGGGCGGGCCCACGACCCGGTCACGGGGGAAATTTATGCGCGGTTCCTGGAACAAAACGGCGAGTTCAGACTCAAGCGCTCTCCCAAACCCCTGGCGGCGCCCGACTATACCGACCTCTTCGCCAATCCGTTCTCCACCAGCAACACCGTCATTGGATGTGTGGCCACCAACGCCAGACTGACCAAGGCCCAGGCCCATAAAATCGCTCAGATGGCCCACGATGGTATCGCCAGGGCGGTCTTTCCGGCCCACACCATGTTCGATGGCGATGTGATTTTTTGCCTGGCCACCGGCGAGGTGGAAATTGAGGGCCCTGCCGAGCTCAGCCGTATCGGGGCGGTGGCCGCCGACGTGTTTGCCAGGGCCCTGGTGCATGGGGTGCTGCACGCATACCCGGTGGGGGGATTGCGGGCCTACCGCGAGCTGTACGAGGAGGGCTAAAAGCCCCAGGCCGAAGGCTGAAAGCGCCTCGCCAGCATTTCAACTGACTCGATAACTTTGTTACGCTGGAGGCCAAGAATTTAGAACCGCTGCTAACCAGAATCGAAAGGACCTGCTGCAATGGATAAGCAACAACTGGCCCAAAGAGCGGCCCAGGAAGTGGACGGAGACGAAGTGGTGCGCCTGACCCAGGCGCTGGTTCGGATCGAGAGCTACTACCCAGGGCCCGGTGAGCAGCCGGTGGTGGACTTTCTGGAGCCCTACCTGCGCGAACGCGGCTTCAAGACCACCGTGCAGGAGGTGGCGCCGGGCCGCCCCAACCTGATAGCCGACCTGGGGGAAGGCCCCGGCGGGCTGATTCTGGAGGGCCATACCGATGTGGTTACGCATGGCAACCTCGAGCGCTGGACAGTTCCCCCCTACGAGGCTCGCATCGTGGAGGGTCGCCTCTATGGGCGCGGAGCCTGCGATATGAAAGGGGGGCTGGCGGCGGCCATCTGTGCGTCGGTGGCGGTGCAAAAGGTGCTGGGAACGCCCCAAAAAACCCTTCGTCTGTGCATCCCCTGCGACGAAGAGGGCCTGATGAGTGGCATCAAGGCGTTTGTCCGGGCTGGCTACGCCGAAGGCTTCGCGGGGGCCCTTATCTGTGAGCCAGAGGAAAACCAGGTGTGCTTATGGCAGAAGGGGGCCATGCGGGTCTGGGTGCGCTTTCAGGGCAAGATGTCCCACGGAGCCATGCCCTATGCCGGGGCCAACCCCATTCCTTCGGCTTCCCGGTTCGTGGTTGAAATCGGCAAGCTCCAAGCGGCGTTGCAGGCTCTTAGCCAGCACCCATACCTGGGCCTGCCCTGGCTCACCCCCACCGTTTTCCAGGCGGGGGCAGGGGAGGGGCAGTTCAACGTGATGCCCGACCAGGTGCGCCTAGGCCTGGACATTCGCACCAACCCCGGCCAGGATCACCGGGCTATAGAAGCCCGGCTTCAGCAAGCCCTGGAAGGGAGCCTCGAGGCCGGTATCAGCGCCACCCTGGAAGTCTTCGAAGACCGGCCCGCCACCGAAACCTCGCCCGACACGGCGCTGGTACAGGCGGTGGAGCAGGGCCTGCGGCTATTGCAGATGCCCCTCCAGTACGGGGGTGTGCCGGGGGCCACCGACGGTACTTTTTTGTGGGCCTGGGCGGGGCTACCCATCGTGACCATTGGGCCTGGGGGTAGAACAATCCCGCATCAGGCCGACGAGTACATCGAGATAGAAGAACTGATAGCCGCCGCAAGGCTCTATGCGGCTACCAGTGTGTTGATGCTCACCTAGCTAAAATCTGACAATCGCGTTAGATTGTTAGCAAAGCTGAGTTTGGGATAGCTGGAAACGGGTTCCGGCTCGGATGTGCCCAGCTTGGGGAATCGGTTGGCAGGGTTCCTTTTTCGGCAGACTCAGCGCCAAGGAGGCAAGGGAATGAAGAAATACCTGGTTGGACTGCTGGCAATCTTGGGCCTGGGCTTGGGCCTGGCCCAGCAACGGGGGGGGGCGATTACCATCGCCATCCAGACCGAACCGGCGGCCTGGGACCCTACCCAGGTAGCGGGCGCCGATATCTCTCGAGTGGTCTACGACAACGTACTGCAAGGGCTCGTGAAGCGCAACCCCAAGGGCGAGATTGTGCCCTCGCTGGCCTCGCGCTGGACGGTCTCGAATTCGGGCCTGACCTACACCTTCACCCTGCGCCAGGGCGTGAAGTTCCACGACGGCTCCGACTTTACCGCCCAGGATGTGCTGGCCAAGTTCAACCGGGCCCGCAACCCCGATACCCGGGCCTCGGGCCACCTGCGCCCTGACCTCTACCGCGACATCGCCAACATCACCAGCCCTAACCCCAGCACGGTGGTGTTTAGCCTGCGCCAGCCCAATAACGACTTCCTCTTCATCCTCTCGCGCCCGGAGTCCCTGATTGGCCCCAGCCAGCGCCCCCTGACCGAGCAACGCACCCAACCCATCGGTACAGGCCCCTTCCGCTTTGCCGGCTGGGAGCGGGGGGTGGCGGTGCGGCTGGAGCGCAATCCCAACTACTACATCCAGGGCCTGCCCTACCTCGACCGGGTCAACTTCCGCTTCCTGGGCGACGGCGACGCTCAACTGGCCGGTCTGCGGGCTGGTGACCTGGACGTGATTGCCTACAGCCTGCTACCCGAGAATGCGGTGGTGCTCTCGCGCGACTCCAACTTCAAGGTGTTCTCTGGTTCTGCCACGGCTGAGGCGGTAGCTGGCTTCAACAATAGCCGCCCTCCCTTCAACGATGTGCGGGTGCGCCGGGCCATTACCCTGGCCACCAACAAGGACGAACTCATTCAGGGCGCCATGCTGGGCTATGGCACCAAGATCGGCTCCATGCGTTCGCCGGGTGAGGCTTGCTACGTTGACTTGAGCAACTTCAATGCCTATAACCCCGATGAGGCCCGCCGCCTTTTGGCCGAGGCTGGCTTTACCAACCAGAACCCATTGCGCTTTACTTTCAATATCGCCGCCGAGTTCCCCTACGAGCGCCGCATCGGCGAGGCCATGGTGGCCCAGCTCAACAAGCTGGGGCCGCTACAGGTGACCATCCAGGTGACCGACTTCAACACCTGGATTCAGCGGGTCTTTAGCCAGGCCGACTACGCCATGACCATCATCGGGCACGTGGAGGCCAACGACACTTCCAACTACGCCAATCCCCGCTACTACTGGCGCTACAATAGCCCGCGCTTCCAGCAGTTGTACACCCAGTACCTGCGGGCCCCCAACCAGACCAAAGCCTGCGAGGCCCTGGCTGCGGCCCAGCGTTTGCTGGCCGAGGATGCCGCTGGGGTTTGGACCATGACCTTACCCGCGCTGGGCGCCTACCGTGCCCGCATCCAGAACTGGCCGGATGGTTTCCTGACCCCCGCCATCAGTGTGGCGGAGGTGTGGGTGCGGCAATAGTCCACTAGCGCTCATGCAGAGGGTCGAGGGTTCAGGGCGCTACCCGCTCTAGACCCTGACCCTCTACGCTTGACCATGTTTGCCTACGCCGTTCGCCGCCTTGGCTTTGCTCTCGTCACCTTGTGGCTGGCGACCTTGCTGGTGTTTGGGGCGCTCCTCCTCATTCCTGGCAATCCAGCCCAAGCCATTTTGGGAATTGATGCCACACCTGCCGATCTGGAAGCTCTCGAGGCCCGCTTAGGCCTGGACAAGCCCCCTGTTGAGCGCTACCTGAACTGGCTGGGCGGGGTGTTGCGGGGCGATCTGGGCCAGTCCATCCGCTACGAGCGGCCCATCTCGGAGCTGGTTGTGACCAGGCTGGGCATCACCCTGCCCATTGTGGTGGCTTCGTTGCTGCTGGCCACTTTGCTGGCCGTGCCGCTGGGTATCCTGGCCGCCCGCAGGGCTGGAACCTGGGTGGACGTAGCGGTTTCGACGGGCTCGCTGGTGGGCATTGTGCTGCCTTCCTTCTGGGTGGGGCTGATGTTTATTTACATCTTCATCGTCTGGCTGAAGCTGCCTCTACCCACCAGCTTTCCCATTGGCGGCTGGGAAAACCCCGAGCGGGCCCTGGCTGCCCTGGTACTGCCGGTGCTCACGGTGGGGCTGGCTAGCGCTTCGTTTCTGGTGCGGCTGGTGCGGGGGAGTGTGCTCGAGGTCTTGCACCAGGACTACATCCGCACCGCCCGCGCCAAGGGGCTCTCCGAACGGGCAGTGCTCTACAAGCACGCCCTGCGCAACGCCGCGCTGCCGGTCGTGACGGTGCTGGGGCTCGAGTTCGCCAGCCTGCTCATAGCTACTGTGGTGGTGGAGACCGTCTTTGGCATTCCCGGCCTGGGTTCACTCTCCCTAACCGCCATCAGCGCCCGCGACTACCCCCTGGTGCAAGGGGTGGTCTTGGTGATCGCAGCCTTTATCGTTTTGATGAACCTGCTGGTGGATTTACTCTACGCCTTGCTGGATCCGAGGGTGAGCTATGCGTAGGTGGCTTGCAGGGTGGCCCCCATCCCCAGAGGAATGGACGGGGTGGCAGAAGTTTCTTGCCAGATGCCGAAGGTCAGCTAAGCGTAAAGAGAGGCCGCAAGACGCAGATCGAAGGTCATGGGTCACCTGGTGCTATCAGTCTTCGACCCCCTCTCCAGTCGTACTTCAGGGGGTGCGCGGTGGCTAGTCAGGTCGGACAACGCCCTGGAGCCCGACGGCGTTCCTGGTGGGGCGGGCTGCCTATTTCGCTCAAGGTGGGGGCTTTCCTGATTTTGCTGATTCTCCTGATGGTGCTCCTCAGTGCCCTCAACCCCACCAACCCCAACGCCACCACCCCCAATCGTCTGGCGCCTATTTTTGCCGAGGGGCATCCCCTAGGTACCGATATCCTGGGGCGCGATACCCTGGCACGGGTGCTGGCCGGGGCCCAGAACGCCCTCTACGTGGGGCTGATTGCGGTGGGTATTGGGCTTTCGGTGGGGCTTTTGCTGGGGGTGTTGGCGGGGTATTTTGGGGGCTGGCTTGATCAGATTTTGTCGGTGCTCTTGGAAACCCTCTACGCCCTGCCCGCCCTGCTCATCGCGCTGCTGTTTGCAGCCATCTTCAACCCTGGCGTGACGACCTCCATGGTAGCGATTGGCCTGGCGGCGGTGCCTGCGTTTGCCCGGGTGGCTCGAGCTAGCGTGCTCTCGGTCAAGGCCCTGCCCTACATCGAGGCGGCCCGCGCTCTGGGCATGGGCAACGGGCGGATCATGCTGCGGCATGTGCTGCCCAACATCATCGGGCCGCTGGTCGTACAGGCCAGCCTGGCTTTTGCAGTGGCGATTCTGGCCGAGGCCGCGCTTTCGTACCTGGGTCTGGGTACCCAGCCCCCCAACCCCAGTTGGGGCCGGATGCTGCGCGAGGCCCAGAGCTATCAGGAGCTCACGCCCTATCCGGTTATTTTTCCCGGTCTGGCCATCGGCCTGGCGGTGCTGGGCTTCAACCTGCTGGGCGATGGGTTGCGGGATTATCTTGACCCCAGGAAGAGAAGCTAAAGGTTTATGGAGGGTGGTTGGGATACCCTCTACAAGCGGAGGAGTTATGGGCTACAAAGACATGTTTCGACTGGACGACAAAGTGGCGCTGGTGGTGGGTGGGGGTTCGGGGATTGGACAGGCTTCCTGCGAGGCCCTGGCGGCTCAGGGGGCTACTGTGGTGGTAGCGGATATGAAGGCCGAACTCGCCGCCGAGACCGCAGGGAAAATTGAAGCCAACGGTGGGCAAGCCGAGGCCCATGAGGTCAACATCACCGATGCTGAGGGGGTCAAGGGGCTCATCAAGCGCATTATGGAGCGCCACGGACGGCTGGATGTGGCGGTCACGACCCCCAGCATCAATGTCCGAAAACCCATCCTGAACTACACCGGCGAGGAGTTTGACCGGGTGGTGAACGTCAACCTCAAGGGCACTTTCCATGTGCTCACCGAGGCGGGGCGGGTCATGGCGGATCAGGGTTCGGGCTCGCTGATTGCTTTTTCTTCTATTCGTTCACTGGTGGTGGAGCCGGGGCAGTCGGTGTATGCCATGACCAAGGCCGGAACCGTGCAGCTCATTCGTGGGCTTGCGGTGGAGTTGGGGCCCAGAGGGGTGCGGGCCAATGCGATTGGGCCTGGTGTGATTGATACCCCCCTCACTGCGCCCATCAAGAGCAAGCCCGACTGGTACAATGCCTATTCCGAGCGCAACATCCTGCGGCGTTGGGGCCGTCCTGAGGAAGTGGGCGCAGCCGTGGCTTTCCTGGCCTCACCGGGAGCTTCCTACATCACCGGCACCATTCTGTTTGTGGATGGAGGCTGGACGGCGATTGACGGGCGGTTTACCCCCCCGCTCTAAAAAACTGTGCCGCAAACAAACCCTGGGGCTTTGGTATAGTACCCTGATGCTGTTTGGCCCTCTCCGGGGCCAGCGCGGGTGGTGCATGGGCCGCAATAATGCTCACTGGTTCGCACTCCCGGCAGTGGCGCTGCTGGGCTTGTTTTTGTTGTATCCCTTTTTAGATGTGCTGCGTTTTTCGACCTGGGACTGGTCGGGGCTGTCGGAGCCCAGGGTGATTGGCCTCGAGAACTACCGCAACATTCTGCGCGACCCCGATTTTTATAGCAGCCTGCGTATCACCCTGGTTTTTGGGATCATGACCCTGATTCCCTTTGTGATTCTCTCGATACTGTTGGCCCTGGCCCTGGACGGCCAGCCCTACGAACGGCCCATCAAGGCCCTGCTTTTTTTGCCGGGGCTGGTCACGCTGGGGGGGGCTGCAGTGGCTTGGTATACGCTATTTTCGCCCGAGTATGGGGCGCTGGCCTCAGTACTGCCGGTGCCCCGCTGGGATCAGAGCCCCTTTTGGGCGTTGGTGCTGATCATGCTCTTCACCATCTGGCGGCACATCGGCTATGGGGTGCTGGTGGTCTCGGCCCGCCTCAAAGCCATTCCTAAAACGCTGCTCGAGGCCGCCGCGGTAGATGGGGCTACCTCTGCTCAGGCCTTCCGCTTCATCACCTTGCCCCTGCTGCGCCCGGCCATCACCTTTTTGGTGGTGATCGGCACAGTACTCACGTTGCAGGGCTATACGGCGGTCTTTTTGCTGACTCGGGGCGGGCCCTTTGGGGGTACCGAGGTGCTGGGTTACTACCTCTACAAAACCGGTTTTGAAGTGGGCCGCCTGGGCTACGCTGCCGCCCTCACGGTCATTATCTTGCTGCTCACGCTGGCCTTTGCCCTGGCCCAGGCCCGGCTCTTGCGGGAGGAAAAATGAGCATCAGACACACCGAACTGGGGGGATGCCGATGCGCTGGTTAGGGCATCTGCTGGTGTTTTCGGTTGCCCTGCTGGTGGCCCTGCCCTTCATCTGGATGGCTTATGCGGCCTTTATCCCACCCGAAGCGGTGTTTAGCGGCGATATTTTTGGGCAACTGGGTTTTAGCCTGGCTAACTTCGAGGTGCTGGGCCGGGGCGGTTTTTGGGAGGGCTTTTGGGGGCGCTTGCTGTTTTCGGTGCTTTTAACCGGCGGTGTGACCCTGCTTCAGCTCACCACCGGCTTTCTGGCCGCTTACGCCATCAAGGAAGGTTTCAAAGTTCTGCCCTTCTTCCTAGTATTGCTGGCTATTCCGGTAGAACTCCTGCTGGTGCCCCTGTACGGCCTGCTGGTGAGCCTAAAGCTGTTGGACACGCTCTGGGCCCTGGTACTTCCCTTTGCGGCGAGCCCTTTTATCGTATACCTGCTCTTCCAGGGGATGCGCACCGTCCCGGAAGAACTGCTGGAAGCCGCCCGGCTGGACGGGGCGGGTCACCGGGTGTTGCTCACGCGCATTCTGTTGCCGCTGTTGCGCCCCCAACTGATTGCAGCGGGGGTGCTGGCCTTTGCCGCTCACTGGAATCTGGTACTCTATCCGCGCATTGTGGCCGGTAGCAAGGAACTCAAAACCGTGCAGACCTGGATTACCGATTTGCAGCGCCAGAACCCTGCCGACTGGGGGCCGCTTTCGGCAGCCGCCCTGGCCGCCACTTTGCCTTTGATCATTATCTACCTGCTCTACGAGCGGCGCATTGTGGAGACCTTTGAGGAAGGGCTCAAGGGCTGAGTTACTGACGGCAAGTTTGCTACTGGTTTTGCCGAATTATACCAGATTCGGTTGGTTCGTTACCATTCGGTAACGAACCAACCCGACCGAAGGGAGTGCTCTAGAATTCAAAAAGATAGCCTCTGGGGTTTTTGGTTTGGTGAAGTATCTTTTTGAATCCGGTATTAATATAGTTCTGAAGGCAGTACGATGTCGCCAGGTGAGGGGTTGCAACGACGGTGTTCTTGCAAACGCCTGACCCGGCTTTACCCTACTGAACGCCTTTCTCATCCTCGGTATGGCAAACTAATAAAGGTTTGCAGAGGCAAACTGTGGAGGATGAGTAAGTCCATGCGTCTGTTGATGTTGCTTGTAGTGTGGTTGGGGCTGGCCTGGGCCCAACGCCCTGTAGAGGTTCCCTTCTGGCACACCGCGGGGCCGCCCGGCCAGGAGGTGCTGGAGGGCATGATCCGCGAGTTCAATGCCTCGCAGCGGGATTACCGAATCGTGCCCAACTTCGTGGGCGACTACCGCGAGGGGGGCCTGAAGTTGCTGGCTGCGCTGCGTTCGGGCGGTGCACCGGCGCTGTTTCATGCCGAAATATCCTTTTTAGGCCGGATGGTGCAGGATAACGTGGCCCAGCCCCTGGACGAATATCTGGGCAACCTGCCGGGCGATTTTTATGCGAACTTTTTGGAAACCGGGAAGTTGCGGGGTCGCACCTATGGCCTGCCGATTGGCCTGTCCATCCCGGTATTTTTCTACAATGCCGACCAGTTCGCCGCCCGTGGACTGGGGGCTCCGCGCACCTGGGATGATGTGGCCACGGCGGCCCAGCGCCTCACCACCCGCGCCGCCAAGGGATACACAGTGTCCAGCGACATTTACAGTTTCAACGTGCTGGTAATGAGCCGCGGGGGGTCAATCGTCAACGGACAGGGTCGCCCCGACTTCACCAACGCTAAGGTGGTGGAAAGCCTTCAGTACCTGCAAGACCTGGTGCAAAGAAACATTGCCCAGAGCCGTAATATTGCCGAGGCACAGTTCTCGGTAGCCGACTTCCTGCGTACCAAAACCTTCATGGGTATTGCGCCCATTACCATGTGGCCCCTCATCGAAAACCGTGCGCCCATCCCCTTCAAGCTAGGCGTGGCAGCCGTACCCCGCTCGGAAGGCGGTAAAGTGCCGCTGGCCGGGGGTACGTTGGTAGTGCTCCGGGGGGCCAGTGAGCCGCAGACGCGGGGTGCGGTGGCGTTCTGGCGTTACCTTATGGAGCCGGCCAACATTGCCAGGTGGGTTCGGGCTACTTATTACATGCCCATGCGCCGGGCCGCTCAGCCACTGCTGGAGGAGTTCTACCGCGAAGACCCCCGCCGCCGGGTAGCCTTTAGCCAGGTGGAGTACGCCGAAGTATGGTTGCAAGACCCCGAGTTTACGGTTTGGTACAGCTTTCTGGAGGATGCCCTCGAGCGTGCCCTCAAAGGCAACGCCAACCCCCGGCAGGTGCTGGAAGAGGCCCAACGAAGGGCCAACGCTGTGGAGCGGCGCTAGTAGACCGACCCCAGGGTGTACGGGCACCACCCGTCCCGATAGGGAATCTGCCCCGGTGAAAGCCGGGGTTTTCTCTACTTGGCGAGGAAGCGATAGTACAGCTCGTGATTTCCCCCACATGCTCCTGACCCCCTGCTGATGGCTGGATGGTTTTGTGTTTGTGCGTAGAATAGATCTACTCACAGGAGGAACGTGTGAAGCGCTTGCTTGCGTCCTTGTTTTTGCTAACCGGATTGGCCTCGGCACAGACCGAAATTGCGTTCTGGCATAGCATGGATGGGCCTGCCGAGCGGGTCATCAACCAGTTTGCGAGTGCCTTTAATGCCTCGCAGCGCAACTACCGGGTGACGCCGCGCCTGATTGGCGACTACCGCGAGGGCGAGACCCGGCTCCTGGCAGCACTGCGAGCCGGTGGCGCCCCGGTTATGTTCCAGGCCGAGATTCTGCTGTTCCCGCGCCTGGTGGCCGAGGGGGTGGTGTTGCCGCTGGATGAACTGGCGAATGCTCTGCCCAAAGCCTTTACCGACGATCTGTTCGAGGCCGCCTGGGATTATGGCCTTATCAACAATCGCCGCTTTGGGCTGCCCTTCAATACCTCGACGCCGGTGCTCTTCTTCAACGAGAACCAACTGCGGGCCAGGGGGCTCAAAGTGCCCAGCAACTGGCGGGAGTTTGAGCAGGCCGCCAAGGGGCTCACGAGCCGTACTTCCAAGGGCTTTATCGCCCTGTCGGAGTCGTGGACGTTTGAAGCCCAGGTGACCAGCCGGGGGGGCAACCTGGTTACGGCGGACGGACGGCCCAACTTTACCTCCAAAGAAGTGGTGGAGGCCCTCGAGTTCCTGCAACGCCTGGGCCGCGAAGGCAGTACCAGTGTGCGCAACCTCTCCGAGAGCTTCTTTGCCCAGACCGATTTCATTCGCACCAAGGGCATGATGGTGATGGCCTCGATTGCCAACTGGCCGGCTGCCGAGAATGCGTCCTTCGCCTTCAAGCTGGGGGTGGCCCCCATCCCCCGTGAACCGGGCGGCAAGGTGCCCCTGGGTGGAGCCCAACTGGTGGTGCTGCGCGGGGCCAGCCCGGAGCAGCAGCGCGGGGCCTTCGAGTTCTGGCGATTCCTGATGGAACCCCAGAACATCAAAACCTGGGTGGAGGCCAGCTACTATGTGCCCTTGCGCAAGTCGGCTACGCCCTTGCTGGAAGCCTTCTACCGCGAGAACCCCTACCGCAAGGTGGCCTTTGAGCAAGTGGCGGTGGCCCAGCCCCGCCCCCGGGTACCGCAGTTTGCCATCTGGCGGAACTTCCTGGAAGAAGCCCTGGAAAAAGCCCTCAAGGGCAACGTGCCCGCCCGTCAGGCCCTGGAAGAAGCCCAGCGCAAGGCGGAAGCCGCACGCTGATGAGCTCCGGGAATTCGAGCAAAAACGGTTGGATTTGGTGGGGAAGTTGCTCGTCAGAGGCCCTGAGGTTGCAGCTTAAGATGACCAGTTTCCGCTCTAGCTCTTAGCCTTCAGCCTCAGGCTTTCGGCCTTTGTTACGCTTCGCTGACGCAGGCGGGATATAAATGTGACTAGTACAGCGTCTTTTGCACAGGCAGTGCAAAGGATTGTGGAAGACTGTAGGTGTAGATGGGGGTTATGAGGCGATTCTTGCTTGTATTGGGAATGCTGGGATTGTCGGCGGGGGTAGGTTGGTCGGCCTGGCAGTGGTATGGATTTCTGCGGCCTGGGCAGGACTTTGTGGCCTTGCAGAGTATCGGTGTTCAGCCGTTGAGTGGCTTGTTCGAACGAAAAATCCGGCCTCCGAAAGCCCGGTTGGATGCTGATACCAAGCGATTAAAAGCTCAGCTTTTGGAAGCGGTCTACCGTCCGCTCAACCCTCGTGCTGCGGGGGAGGCCATCGTACTCAACTATCACGATGTGTTCCCCCGCCGCACTGCGGATAATGTCTGGTGGGACATAACCCCTCAGGAGTTTGAGCAGCAGCTCGCCTGGCTAAAGGCCAGGGGCGCAAACTTTATCTCCCTGGACCAGCTTCGCCGACACCTGACCCTGAACGTACCTTTGCCCAAAAATCCTGTAGCCCTGACCTTTGACGACAACCACCAGGGTTTCTACGAGCATATCTACCCCATCCTCAAACGTGAAAAAATCCCGGCGGCCATGTTTGTCCACACCGATTTTGTGGGGCGTGGCGGGCCTCGAGCCCGCATGGACTGGGCCACGCTGCGCAAGCTAGATCGGGAAGGGCTGGTAACGATTGGCTCCCATACCGCCTCGCACCGCGACCTGACCCAGCTCTCGCAGGCAGAGCAGCGCCGCGAGCTCTTGGAATCGAAGTGGACGCTGGAACGGCAACTGGGCCGCCCGGCGGTCTATATTGCCTATCCCGAAGGCAAGGCCGACGCCGTAACCCTCAAGCTGGCCCGTGAAGCCGGCTACGTCATGGGCTTTACCATTGACTGGCGCCTGCCAGGCGACTCGCCGGATATGCTGGCCATCGGGCGCTACATTCACACCCAGATGCCCCGCGCCTGGTACGCCATGAACCCCCAGGACAAACCCCAGGAGCGCATCGGCCTGGTAGAGCGCCGCCTCAAAGAGACGCCCGTGCGCCTGGAGTACCGCCGCGACCTAGGCGTGCGCTGGGCCATGATTCGGGGAGGGCGGGCCGAAAGCCGGCTCTCGAGCCTCCGCGAGAGCGTGCGCGACT
>CALFDH010000055.1 GCA_937950405.1 uncultured Meiothermus sp. | reverse complement strand
GGGCCTCGGTATCGGTAAAGGTTGCCTGGGCCTTCCTTAGGGCTTCCTCGGGGGTGGCCGCCTCCACCTCGCCCACGTAGTCCACAAAGGTCATGGAGCGCTTGTGGCTGGTTTTGCGGAACGCGGCAAAGGCTTGTGGCTTGTGGCCTGTGGCCTGTGGTTCAGTGCTGTGGGTGTGTTTTGCCTCGAGCAGCTCTTCTTTGGTAGCGGAAAAAATATCCTCGGCCCGCACCACCCACATGCTCACCGCCTGGGGGCGGCGGGCGAAGATGTTGCGGGCTGTAAGCAGGGCGTGTTGGGGGTCGGCGGCATGCACCGAGCCGACCGCCTGGTGGGGCTTACTCGGGGTGTCTTGTTTGAAGACTTCCCAGCGGGGCCACTCTGTGTTCATACTGCTCCTCCGGAGCGCCTGTAGCAAATAGTTTCTAGCTATTAGACTGCGACAGCGGTTTTGTGCAGCTTGGCGGCGTAAGCCTCGAGCGCCTCGCGCACCCAGGCCCCTTCGGCGTGAGCGCGGCGACGGGCCTCCAGGCGTTCTTTATTCATGGGGCCATTGCCCCCCACCACCTGCCAGAACTCGTCCCAGTTGATGGGGCCGTGCAGCCAGTTGCCGCTCTTTTCGTCGTAGCGCAGCTCGGGGTCAGGAATGGTCAGGCCCGCTTCCAGAATTTCGGGGGCGTGCTCGTTGATGAACTCCTGGCGCACGGTGTCGTTGGATTTGGTCTTGATGCCCCAGCGGGTCAGGATTTCGGTGTTGGGGCTGTCTTTGTCGTGGGGGCCCATCATCATCAGGGCGGGCCACCACCAGCGGTTGATGGCATCCTGGGCCATCTGGCGCTGCTTAGGGGTGCCCTTGGCATAGAGCAGCACCATCTCCTTGCCCTGCTTGTGGTGGAAGGTTTCTTCGGCGCAGATGCGCACCATAGCCCGGCTATAGGGGCCATAGGAGCAAGCCGCCAGCATGGTCTGGTTCTTGATGGCCGCCCCATCTACCAGCCAGCCGATGGTGCCGATATCGGCCCAGGTCAGGGTGGGGTAGTTGAAAATGGAGGAGTACTTGGCCTTACCCGCGAGCAAGGCTTCCAGCATGGCCTCGCGGCTCACGCCCAGGGTCTCGGCGGCGTGATAGAGGTACTGGCCGTGGCCGGCTTCGTCCTGCACCTTGGCCACCAGAATCATCTTGCGCTTGAGGGTAGGGGCGCGGGTAATCCAGGCCCCCTCGGGGAGCATCCCCACCACCTCGGAGTGGGCGTGCTGCGAGATCATGCGGATGAGCTGGCGGCGGTACTCCTCGGGCATCCAGTCGCCGGGCTCGATTTTCTCGCCGCGCTTGATACGGGCCTCGAACTCGGCCAGGCGCTCGTTGTAATCAGGATCGCTGGGCACTCCGTATTTGATTGGCATCTCTCCTCCCGTTTACCAAACTAACGCTCGTTAGTTTTTGCTAGTTTAGCTCGAGGCATTCCAAATTTCAAAGTGGCTGGGCCAGGCGCTATACTCAGGCCATGGTGAAGCACCGTTTCACCGTCGAGGATTACCACAAAGCCTATGCCGCCGGAGCCTTGGGGCAGGGCCGGGTGGAGCTATTGAATGGCGAGGTTTATCACATGTCGCCGATGGGCTACCGTCATCGCTATTTCGTCACCGCACTCACCGAGATGCTGGTCAAAATCTTTTCGGCGCGCACCGTGGTGATGCCGCAGTGCTCCTTGATCATCGCGCCCGACTCCGAACCCGAGCCCGACCTGATGCTCTTGAAGCCGCCCCTCTCCACATACAAAGACCGCGACCCCTACCCCCAGGACGTGCTGCTGTTGATCGAGGTGAGCGACACCACCCTGGCCCAAGACCGCAGCCTTAAGGTACCGCTGTACATCCAGGCCGGCATCCCGGAAATCTGGATTGTGAACCTGGTGGAAGAAAAGCTAGAAGTCTACCGTGCCCCTGACTACCAACCCATCTACTTCGAGAAGGGTACGGCGGTTACGCCGCTGGCGTTTGGGGAAGACAGGCTCGAGTGGTGGGTCTAATTCAAGCCCGTGTCTGCTATCTGGTTCAGGCTTAGTTTTGTGCGCAGGCAAGGCGGCTTGCCCCTTGCCCCTAGGGCATCGAGCTCCAGGTACTCCTCGAAGCTAGCCTAGGCCACCGGGTTGGGCCGGAGCCTGAATCAGGCTCCAAACCGAGGCAGAGGCAGTATGGATTTGTCATACACAACGAAATCTCCCCACGCTTTGGCATCGTAGGGAGATCCGGAGGAGGCGTGGCGAAGCTTGAGTGGGTGGCACGCTAGCGCGCCTTCCAGGGTGCCCTCAAGTTCGCCGGAGCGTGCAAGTTCCGTCCTTGAGCGTTTTATCCTTGAGGCTGGCGTCGTAGTTGGCCGAGCCCGTCCAGCCGCCCTGGCCTGGTTTCAGGTCGCAGTAGAGCACCTCCAACCGGCTGGCCTGGTCGCGGTTAACGGCCGCCTCCAGCATGACTACCACGCTCAGGGTCTGGCGGTCGGGGAAATAGTTAAAGTTGGCCCCTCGGGCCGTCGTCGTGATAGGGCGGGCCGTTACGAAGAACCAGTCGCGGCCCAGGGTGGTGCGGCGCTCGAGCTTGTTTCCAACCGTCAGGGTGAAGCTATTGCCCTTAGCAATCTGGAGGCCGCGTACCTCCAGCACATAGGTTTCACCTGGCTTGATGGGCACGCTGGCCTCGGAGGGGGTGCTGGCTCTGGGAGCACAGGCCGCTAGGATCAACACGCCGGCCAGTGTCCACAAACCCAGGGGCGGCCCTTTCATGCTAGCTAGCTTAGCACCGGCGGTTCTGAGGCCAGGACAAGAGGGCGTTAATGACCCGAGAGCCGAAACTCATCTGCCTCTTATCCGATCTCCTGCGGAGAGAGTGAAATATCGCAGATTTTCAGTGTTGAACGCACTTTTTCTATTTGACCGCCTGCTGATCCCCCAAGGTTTGGTGGGCTTCAATCCAGGAGCCAAAATCTGGTAAGACGGCAGCAATATCCGGCTCGAAATTCTCCAACGAGAGGGTGGTTTGGCTACACCTGCAACGAAAACCCTGATTAACTCCCCACGGCAGTTTTCGGTCACGGTAGGGCCAAGGGGTGTGTTACGCTCTTGTTTGTAAGGCTTCAACCGATCTGGATCCACTCGTGAATCCGCACTTCCCCGGTGCAGTTCGATCTTTCTATGGCCCAGTGGTGAGACGTACCGTGTTCTCTTCGGCGCTATTGATCCTGTTCACACTATTGGCCCTGGTGGGCCTGGTGGTGTTGGTTCGCTATATCTCGAGCGTTACCAACCCCGATGAGGAGCGCGAGGAGCTCGAGCGCTTCAAAGGTCAGGACGACGATTCCGAACCGAATAAATCCGATGGGGCTGTACTGGATAAGAAGTAATCTAGAAACAGCTATATGAAGGCCAGAAGGATGAAACTGAGCGTCAGGAAAGCTGCGAGATTGGTGGAGTATTTCGTGACCGAGACCACGCAATTCCCACAGGAGGTATCACCCACTATTCCGACCTTCAAATCGTAGAGGCCTAGAGCGCCTGTGATGGAAGGCTAAATCCTATGGAGAACTACCAGATAGGCCAGACTGTGCGCATCGAGTTCTGGAAATACCCCGCCGATACCCTGCACTACTGGTGGGAGGCCCAGGTGTGCGAACTGCGCAAGGAAGGGATGCTGGTCTACATGCCGCTGGGTTTTGCGTTTCACCACGTCAGCAAAAACCGGGTGCTGCGGGTGGATCACCAGGCTTACGTGGCTTTTTTTGTGGGGCGCTGGTACTCGGGAGGGCCCGACCTGGACGCTGAGGGAAAGGTGCTGGAGTACTACTGGAACATTCAGACCCCTCCCCGCTTTGAGCCAGGCCGCATCTGGCAGTACGACCTGGAAATTGACGTCAAGTGCCGGGCCGACCACCGCTGCCAGACCTTCGACCTCGAGGAGTTCGCCGCCAAGGCCGCGCTGTATCCCGCCGAATGGATAGAGCAGGCCACCGGCGCGGTGGAGCAGGTGCAGCGCCACATGCGAAGGCGGCAGTGGCCGGTGCGACCGCCGGGGCCGGGGAGATCCTGGCTCGAGCGAGTATAGCAGGGCTGTAGCTCTTGACCCCTGTCCCTTCACCCTGGACAATCTACTGGTATGCGAGGCCTGTCCAAGCGCGTCAAAACCATGAAGCCCTCCTCCACGGTGGCGGTGAATGCCAAAGCCCTCGAGCTGCGTCGTCAGGGGGTAGACCTGATCGCCATGACTGCCGGCGAGCCCGACTTCGATACCCCGCAGTTCGTCAAGGACGCCGCGGCCAGGGCCATGGCTGCCGGTAAAACTAAATACGCCCCGCCTGCGGGCATCCCCGAGCTGCGCGAAGCCATCAGTGCCAAGTTCAAGCGCGAAAACGGCCTCGAGATCCCCCCCGACCAGACCGTGGTAACGGTGGGCGGCAAGCAGGCCCTATTCAACCTGTTTCAGGCCATCCTCGACCCGGGCGACGAAGTGATTGTGATTGGGCCGTACTGGGTCAGCTATCCCGAAATGGCCCGTTTTGCCGAAGGGGTGCCGGTGGAGGTCAACACCGGCCCCGAGTCGGGCTTCATCCCCGACCCCGCCGAGGTCGAGCACAAGATTACCCCCCGCACCAAGGCCATTGTGCTCAACTCGCCCGGCAACCCCACCGGAGCGGTCTACCCCAAAGAGGTGCTGATAGCCATTGCCGAACTGGCCAACAAACACGACCTTTATATTGTTTCCGACGAAATCTACGAGCACCTTATTTACGAAGGCGAACACTTCTCGCCCGCCCACGTGGCCCCCGACCGCACCATCACCATCAACGGTGCGGCCAAAGCCTACGCCATGACCGGCTGGCGCATCGGCTATGCCGGTGGTCCCAAAGACGTCGTCAAGGGTATTGTTGACGTTTCCAGCCAGTCCACCACCAGCCCCGACACCATCGCCCAGTGGGCCATGGTCGAGGCCCTGAACAACGTGGAGGAGGCGCAAAAATTCATCTCTATGGCCCGCGAGGCCTACCGTGCAAGGCGGAGCATCATTGTGGACGGTCTGAACGCCCTGGGCCTGCCCACGCCCCAGGTGAACGGCGCTTTTTACGTGCTCTCCGATGTGTCCAAAATTGACCCCGACGAGAACCAGGCCGCCCTGAAGCTGCTCAACGAAGCCAGGGTGGCGGTGGTGCCCGGCACCGACTTCGCGGCTCCCCACCACGTGCGCTTCAGCTACGCCACCAGCGAGGTCAACATCCGCAAGGCCCTCGAGCGTATTGCCTCGATTCTCTGAGCCTTGCCGCGCCTACCTCCGCTCACCTCTTTGTAACGCTAAAGTAACGCCCTCGCTGTTACGCTGGTCGAACGGTGTTTTCCGCAAGCACCGAATTGTTGCCCCGGGTGCTTAATGCGCGGAAGTGTCCGGGGGGAACGGAGGGGGTATGACCGAGGAGACCCTACAGGTGCTCATCGAGAAACACACCCCTCGCCTGCTGGCCCTACCCAATGTGGTGGGGGTTGGGCGGGGGGAAGAGCAGGGCCATGCGGTGGTGGTGGTGCTGGTCAGCCGTAAGCTGCCACTCGCTGCTTTGCAACCGCACGAGCGGGTGCCCAAGGACCTCGAGGGGGTACCGGTGCGGGTGCGGGAAGTGGGCTCGGTGCAGGCTCAGTAACGGGGTTTTCCGGTCGCAAGAACGTCGAGGCCACTCGGTTCAAAGCCACCTCTGACATTCTTCATTACGTTGGCATTTGCAGGGGACTATTACCCAAATGCAGGGGGACGATATGCCTATTAACGAAGCAAAAGCCATGCTTTCGGCCAGCGCCCAGGCCGAAGCCGAAAAAGCCAAGCTGGCTGCCCAGGACGCCTTTTTAGCGCCAGAGGCTATGCGTTTGAATGTGCGGGGCATGGGTGTCGGGGTCAAGTGGAAGAACGGCGAGCCCACCGGCGAGCCGGCTCTGGTGGTTCTGGTCAGCCAGAAATTGGAGCGCAGCCAGCTCAGCCGGGCCGACCTGATTCCGGCCAAGCTGGGCGATATGCAGACCGACGTACTGGCTATTGGCGAGGTGTTTGCCGGCAACGCCGAGGAAGCAGGGGTACAGACCCTCACCCGGCGGATTCGGCCTGCAGAAGGCGGTTATAGCGTGGGACACTTCAAAATCACCGCAGGTACGATGGCCACTGCCGTCTATGACCTTCTGCCGGGTGCGACCGTTAGCCCTCCAGGGCACGGGCTGGGCATCCCACCGCGCTACTACATCCTCAGTAATAACCACGTGCTGGCCAACTCCAACGATGCCAGCCTGGGCGACCCCATTCTGCAGCCAGGGGTGTTCGATGGGGGAACCCTGCCCGCCGACTTAATTGCCCGGCTCAGCCGCTTTGTGCCCATCACCTTCGAGCCTCCGGTGCCCCGGGCTCAGCACCGCAACCTGGTGGACGCGGCCATTGCCGAGGGCCAGTTCCACGACCTGGATCGGGAGATCTATTGGAACGGTTACGTTCAGGGCTGGCAGCCCCGCTCCAAAACCCTGGTGGGGCAGCGGGTCAAAAAGACCGGACGTACCACCAACATGACCACCGGGCGCATTACCGTGCTGGGGGCAACGATTGACGTGAACTATGGGGGTGGACGGGTGGCCCGCTTCATAGACCAGATTGTCACCACCAACATCTCGGCACCCGGCGACTCCGGTTCGCTGGTGTTGAGCGAGCGGGGCAATCTGGCCCTGGGCTTGCTCTTTGCCGGCTCGTCTGTAGCCACCATTGTCAATCACTTCGAGCACGTGCGCTCGTTGCTGCGCATCGAGGTAGCGGAGGGCGTGGGCTAGAGCTGAACCGCCGTTCAGGGTACAGGGCTCACCTTCAAGCCTTCGGCCCTGCCCCTCTCCCCTGGGGAGGGGGTTTTGGTATGCCTGCCCTTCAGTACCGGCGCCTGCGCTGGGGCAGCAATAAAAGAATGACCCCGATGACCACCAGGCTATCGGCCAGGTTCCAGATAGGAAAGTTGTCCAGAATGGCCAGCCCGGTGCGGTTGATATCCACATAGTCCACCACCCAGCCGTGGCCCAGCCGGTCCACCGCGTTGCCGAGGGCCCCTGCGGCAATCAGGGAAAAGGCCAGCTGGTTCAGGAGCGAAACCCGGCGGTGGTTCATGCTCAGGTAAACTAGAATCCCGATACCGACCACGAGGCTCACCCAGACCAGAATGCGGGCGCCCCCCTGGAAGATGCCGAAAGCCGCGCCGGTGTTTTTGATAAAGGTGGCATCCACGACCCAGAACAGATTGGTGAGGAAAATGCCCCCCACCCCAGGGTCGAAAATGCGAGGCCCCACGGCCCAGAGCACCATTAGCTTGATGGCCTGGTCGGCGACCAGCAGGGCAGGAACCAGCCAGGTGGCAATATTCATACCGCTGGGAAGTCTAGCACGCTCGCGTGAGGGTATGCTATACTCGCTGCTGTTGCCCTGAAACAAGGGGGCTTCCCCTTGTGTTGGCAGTTAGGAGTCCTGCGATGTCGAAGATTTGCGAAATTAGCGGCAAGCGCCCCACGGTGGCCTACAGCATCATCACCCGTGGTAAGGCCAAGCGAGAAGGCGGGGTAGGCACCAAGATTACCGGCTACACCAAGCACTGGCAGGAGCCCAACATCCGTAAGGTGACCGTGAATGTGGCGGGACAGCCCATCACCTTCCGGGTAGCGGTGAGCCACGTACACAAGGTCTATGAGTTGGTTGAGCGCTCTAAGGGGATGAAGCTCGAGGGCCTCACCGCCAAGCAGATTAAGGCCCGCCTGTTGAGCCTGCTATAAGGAAAAAAGTCCTGGGGGACACAGCGTGCTGTGTCCTTTTTTATTTGTCTCAGAGTGGCCTCCCAGGAATGCTTATGAGCAAAATACCTGCTGGGTGAGACGGGGGTTTTCTGACAACCGCGATACAATGAACCCATGCCGATCAAGCCTGGCTGGATCGTGCTGGCTCTGGTAACGCTACTGGCCCTCTGGCAGAGCGTTCAGCTATCCAGTGCTCGCAGGCAGGTTGCGGGTTTGCAGGCCGAAATTGCCCAGCTCAAACAGGACCTGCAAAAAGGCCCGGAGGGCTTTACCCTGCCCTTGCCGGGGGCCTGTTTGCCCAGAACCGACAGCAACCTGCCCGGCGCTCCCCGCGAGTACCGCAAGGGAACCAACCCCGGCTTTGTCTTTACCGGCGACGATGCCTGTGTGCCGGTGCGCTTTGGGATGGGGGTGGTGGCGGCAGCCGGGGGTGAGGTGGTCAAGGCCGAGGCGAATTACAAAGAGATGAACCGTGCCGAGTTCAAGGCCCTGATTCGAGCGGTGGCTGGGGGTGCGAGCCCCGAGCAAATGGACAGGCTGCGCGGGCGGGAGGTCTGGATTCGCCATGCGGATGGCTTTACCACGGTATATGCCCATCTTTCCGGTATAGCCCCAGGGCTAAAGGTGGGCAGCAAGGTGTTGAAGGGTCAGTGGATTGGGCGGGTGGGCAACAGCGGCACGGAGGCGGCGCTGCGGGGTGCGGGCGAGGGAGCCCGGCTCTTGTTCGAGTTGTGGGACGGCGAGCCCGACAAGGACAAATACTTTGGTCAGGGGCTCACAGCCGAAGCGGTGCGGGCCCGGGCCAGGCTCGAGTTCGGCCTTCCCTGATGCGGTATTGTAGTGCTCATGCGCCAGGACTTTGCCGAAATCTGGAAGATGTTGTGGGTGCGAATCGCGGTCTACGCGGTTCTTTTTTACCTGCTCATCCAGGCGCTGGGGGTGGTTTTGGGTGGAGCCCGGGCCGCTTTGGTCACACTGGCTCTGGCGTTTGTGTTCGCCTACCTGACCTCTCCGCTGGTTCGGGCGCTGGAGCAGCGCAGGGTGCCCCGCTTTGTGGCGGTACTGTTGATTTATTTGGGTTTGATGCTGCTGATGGGGCTGGCTTCGTTTTTGATAGCCGATATGGCCAATGTGCTGACCCGCTTTGCAACCGACCTACCCCGCATTCTGAAGCCCCTGCTCGGCTGGATTGAGAACCTGCCCACGAAGATCGGACAAATCGAAGTACCATCCGCCCTCGAGGGCGCTTTTGCCCAGGCCGCTCAGAGCCTGCAAACCCTGTTGCAAAGCTTCACCCAGACCCTTTTGCAGGGCCTGCGGGCGCTACTGGCCCAGGGTGGCAACCTGGTGGGCTTTCTGGCCTCCCTGGTGGGGGGTGTACTCCAGCTTTTCGCGGCGCTGATTATCTCGATTTACCTGCTCTACGACCTCCCCAAGATCTCCAAAGCCCTGTTTCAGGCTATTCCCTTGCCGTATCAGCCTCTGGCCGCGGATATTCTGACCAAGCTCGACCGGGCTGTGGGGGGCTACCTGCGGGGGCAGATTCAGGTGGCCTTCTGGGTGGGCCTGCTGGTGGGGGTGGGGCTCTGGATTTTTGGCATTCCCCTGGCGGGTTCGCTGGGCCTGCTGGCGGGGGTGTTCAACCTGATTCCGTTTGCCGGAGTGATTATTTCCACCGTACCGGCCACACTCCTGGCCCTTACGGTTGGGTGGCCACAGGTTCTGGCGGTGCTGGGTGTGGTGGTAGCGGCCAACCAGATTGAGGCCCATCTCTTGAGTCCACGCATTCTGGGCCAAGCTACCAGCCTGCACCCGGTCAGCGTGATTGGGGCCATTCTAGTGGGCTCGAGCCTCTATGGGCTGGTGGGGGCTTTGCTAGCCGTTCCGCTTTTGGCGTTCTTCAAAGTACTCTACACCGAGTTTTACCTGAACAGCCGGTTTTATCGGGAGGGCTGAGCGTGCGCGATACCCTGGCGTGGGCCTGGCAAAACTATTGGCTGCGCTTGTTGGTTTATCTGGCGCTGGTGGGGCTGGTCTTGTGGTTGCTGGCCTGGCTGCTAAACGGCGCTCGAGCGGCACTGGGTGTTGTGATGGCGGCCTTTGTCTTTTCTTACATGGTGAGTCCGGTGGTGCGCTTTTTTGAGGCCCGCAGGCTGACCCGTGTCCTGGGCGTAGTGGCGGTTTTTGTGGGGATGCTTTTTTTGCTGGGCCTCTCCACGGTCATGCTGGCTAGCATGGTGGGGCAGTTGGCCCGCTTTGCGGCCCAACTACCGGGGCTTTTTCAACCGCTTTTGAGCTGGGCGTGGGGCCTGCCCGAGGCACTGGTTCAGGTAGAGCTGCCGCCGCTGTTGCGCGAGGCGTTAGCGCAGGCCACCCTTGACCTGCAAGACCTGCTACAGAGCTTCACCCAGGTACTGCTACAGGCTTTGCAGGGCATATTTGCACAGGGGGGTAACGTACTGGGCTTCTTGATCGGCTTGCTGGGCGGCGCCTTTCAGCTTCTTACCGTCATCACCGTTTCTATCTACCTCCTCTACGACCTGCCCCGCATTGGCGCGGCCCTATTCGAAGCCGTACCAAAGCCCTACCAACCCCTCGCCCAGGAGCTCGCCCACAAGGCCGATATGGCCTTTGGGGGATACGTGCGGGGCACCATTCTGGGCGCCCTGGCCAATGGGCTGGTGGTGGGCCTGGCGATGTACCTTTCCTTTGGGATTTTTCAGGGTTTTGGCCCCTCGGTGCTGACCCAAGCTATGTCGCTAGGTTTTTTAGCTTTTATCTTTAGCTTTGTGCCGGTGTTGGGGGTGATTATCTCGGCCATTCCGGCCCTGGTGCTGGCTCTGCCGCTGGGCTGGGTGGCTTTTTTGGTCGTTAGCCTGGCCCTCTGGGTTTGCAACCAGATTGCTGGGGTCATCTGGCCCATCATCATGGGCCGCACCACCAGCCTTCACCCGGTCACGGGCATTGCTGCGGTGCTGATTGGGGCCTCGCTCTTTGGGGTCGCTGGGGCGCTCCTGGCGGTGCCGCTGGTGGCATTCCTGAAGATTCTCTACACCAATTACTACCTGAAGAGCCGGTTTTACCTCGAGGGTTGAAAGACATACCGGTAAAAAGATTGTTTGCAAAAAGAAAAGCCCCAGAGGCTATCGCACTCTTCATATACCATCTTCGCCTGAAGACTTTGCGTATCGAGGGGACGGTGAAGTAGGGGGATAGGAGTAATACCAGATTCGGTTAGTTCGTCGCCGAACGGCGGCGAACTAACCCGACCGAAGTTATCCGCGTAGCGGAGGGCGATACCGCCCCTTGGAAGGGAGACCCTTTCTTCGCCGACCGAAGGGAGGGATGTGTGCTGGGATTCAAAAAGACAGCTCAGAGGCTTTTGTTATTGAAAACTATCTTTTTGAATCCGGTATCAGTCCCAGTGCCCGCCCTCCTGAAGGGCCCTGGTAAACCAGGCTGGAATTTTGTGCCCGAAGCGCCTTCCGGCAAAGTCTCTGGCGAACTCGCCATAGTCGCTCGACTGGATGGCGGCCCTGGCTGCTTCCATCAGGCGGTGCAGGTAGCGCAGGTTATGTAGCGAGATCATGCGGGGGGCCAGCATCTCTTCGGCCCGCACCAGGTGCGAAAGGTAGGCCCGGCTGTAGTGCGTGCAGGCGTAGCAGTCGCAGCCTGGTTCAATGGGGCGGGGGTCGTCGAGGTGGCGGCTTAGCTTCAGGTTCAGCCGGCCCTCGGGCACCAGGGCATAGCCAAAGCGCCCAGTGCGGGTGGGGTAAACGCAGTCGAACATATCTACCCCTAGGGCCACCGAGGCCACCAGGTCTTCGGGGTGGCCCACCCCCATCAGGTAGCGGGGCTTTGCTTCGGGCAACAGCCGGGTGGAAAGCTCCACTGCCGGGTACATGCCTTCCTTGGGCTCGCCC
The DNA here is from genome assembly GCA_937950405.1 of uncultured Meiothermus sp. GTDB lineage: Bacteria > Deinococcota > Deinococci > Deinococcales > Thermaceae > Meiothermus. The sequence goes on along the minus strand of CALFDH010000055.1, from coordinate 7,871 downwards.
ACCGCCAGCCCCCCAATGGCCAAGCCTGGGGTATCGAAAGCCACGGTGGCCTCGGCGCTGCAACGGCGCAGCTTCAGGTCAACCCCTCCCTGGGCAATGGCAAAAAGGGCCTGGTCGGGGCGGGTTTTGGCCTTCAGGGAACGCTCGAGCCAGCGCAGGGTGCGTTCGATGGAAGCCTTCAAATACGCCGGCGTGGCCGGGTAGGGGGGGCACTCGTCGAAGGCCATGATGATATCGGCCCCCAGGGCTTCTTGTACCTGGATGCTGTATTCCGGGGTCAGTTCAATCAGGTCGCCGTTCAGGTGGCTGCGGAAGGTCACGCCCTGCTCGCTGATTTTCCGCAGGTCGCCCAGGCTCATCACCTGAAAGCCGCCCGAGTCGGTGAGCCAGGGGCCGTCGTAAGCGGCGAACCTGTGCAGCCCGCCCAGCGCCCGCACCCGTTCGGGGCCGGGGCGCAGCAGCAGATGGTAGGTGTTACCCAGAACAATCTGCGAGCCGATTTCCTTTAGCTCCCGAGGCGAAATCCCCTTCACGCTGCCCTGGGTGCCTACCGGCATGAAGAGCGGGGTTTGCACCACGCCGTGGGGGGTGGTGAAAAGCCCGGTGCGGGCCCTGCCAGACTGGGCGGCAATAGAAAACTCGAACACCTGGGTATTTTCGGGGTTGCGGCGCTTTCGCGCAAGGCCGAATACAGACCGCTAAAAACTTGCTGCCGCAGAAACCATCACCAATGTTCCGGCGAGTCCAAACCCTGCATTGCTGGTCTCCATTGGACTTTAGCCTTCAGCTTTGAGCTTTCGGCCACCCATCGCAGCTACCACCATTACGACGCACGCGATGCGTGGTAATGTACCCAGCACGGCAAAGCCGCCGCACTGGGTATTCGTGGTAAACGCCCTAGTTAGCCGTACACGTGCTGGGGGCCTGGCAACTGAAGGTACGGGCTTGCTCGATGCTGGGGCCGTTGTAGGCGGTCTCGAGGCCCTTGCCCAGCACCTTGAAGCCGGCCTCGACCTTGCTGCTGCCGTTGATGCCGCTTTTGAGGGTAGCCGCGCCGTTGTTGCCGGAGAGGGTCAGGTTGATGAAGGGTTTGGCCTCGAGGCTGGGCCCGGCAATACCATAAAACTTGAGATCCATCGCCAACCCCGCAAAGGCGTTGCCCGTGCCCTGCACCGGCACCGCATAGTTGAAGGTGGGGTTGAGGGCAAAGTTGGCGGTAAAGGTATTGCTCCAGCCGCCGTTGGTGGTGCGGCTGCGGTTGTAGTCAAGCTGGACGTTGGTGGTGAAGGTGGGGGCGATGCCCACCGTTACCGTTACCTTGCCGCTGGCGTTGCTGCTCACTCCGGCAATTAGCTTGGGCTGCAACACCACCACCACCGGCACACTGCCTACCAAAAAGGCCCGCTTGATGTTCCAGGAGGCCAGCTCCTTGTTCAGGCTGAAGGGGCTATAGCTGGCATTGGCCTGGATGGTGGCGGTGATCTGGGCCTTAAGGGTGCCGCTCATCCCTGCCTTGAACACCTCGATGCTGCCGCTGCTGAACTTGAGGTTGAAGCTGGGCTTGAGGGTTTGTTCGATAAAGCCGTTCAGGGTGATGGAAGCGCCGGGTACTCCCGGAATATCGAACTTGACGTTGGTCAGGTTAATCTTTCCGGTAAAGTCCTGCACGCTTACCCCATCCAGGGCCTGCACCATGTTGGCCTCGCCGATGGTCAGGTCGGTCTGTAGGGTCACGTCGCCCGAGGCAATGGCCTCCTCGAGGGAGGCAGCTTCGGTTTTGATGTAAACCTTGCGTACAGCCTGACTGGAAACCCCACTACCACCTACAAACTGTGTGGAGACCCCGGTTACTTTGCGCAATAGGCCGTCGTTGCAGTTACTGACCAGCAAATCTCCCGCATTTGCGCTAAATGTACTGTCGCTAACCACCACCTCGCTAGGCGCCACCTCGGTTTTGTCGGGGTCGAGTACCTTGAGTGTGCTGACCGGTGTAAGGCTCCCGGTCACTGTGCCCAGGTCGGTTACGGGGTTACACACCTGGGTCTGTGGGCCTGGGGGGGTACAGGCCGAGAGCCCCAAAACCCCTACCAGTGCAATCGGTAGCCAGCGTATCACTGCACCGCCTCCATCCAGGTCTCGGCCACGTCGCGCACCGGGGCCTCGCTCAGGTAGGCCTGGGTGTGGCGGTTGAAGGCGTCGTTGCTCAGTTTGCCCCGGAATAGCTCGCGGTTGGTGGCCGGGGTATTGCTGTACAAGAGCCTGAAGCGGGAGGGCCCCAGGGGTGGCACCACCAGGTAGGTGGCCTGGCCCTGGGCGTTGCGGTCGGTGGCCAGGGGGAAGGTGTGGCGTCCGGCGGGCAGTTGTACGTTGCGCTCGAGCACCACCGTAGTACCGTCGGAGTCCATCGTAACCAGCGTCACGTAGCCCGGCTGGCTCAGGGTGAAGCTAAAAAAGACCTGCTCGCGCAGCCGGTACTTGCCCCCCTCGCCCCGGTCGGGTGCAAAGCCGCTAATGATGGGCTGCAAACCCCATTCCCGGCGCTGATTATCGCTAACCCCAAGCTGCGGGGTACAGCCTGCCAGCAAGAGCAAAACCAAAGGGATACCCAAAAATCTCATATCCCTCAAGTCTACCCCGGCTTTGCTGAGAGCATGACAGAGGACTGGATTAAGGTGGCCTTTAGGGAAGATACTAGGCAGTGTGGAGCGCTACTTGCTGGTCATGCTGGGCGGGGCCATTGGCGCGGTGTTGCGCTACGGGCTGGGGGCCTGGGTGCAGGGCCTCAGCGGGCCGGGGTTTCCCTGGAGTACCTTTCTCATCAACATCAGCGGGAGTTTTTTGATCGGCATCGTCCTGCGGCTGAGCCTGGAGGGGGCTTTGAGCCTGGAATGGCGGCTTTTTTTGGCGGTGGGGGTGCTGGGAGGCTACACCACCTTTTCCACCTTTAGCTGGGAAACCCTCACGCTGGTGCAACAAGGAGAGTGGTTCAAGGCATTCTTGTACGCGATGGGCAGTGTGGTGCTGGGGTTTGGGCTAGTTTTATTGGCCTACCGCTGGGCCGGGAGGTGGTTGTGAAGCTACAAGGGGAAGCCAAACTGGTGCGCATTTTTTTGGGAGAGTCGGACAAGTGGCAGGGGCGGCCCCTATACGAGGCGATTGTGCTCGAGGCCAAAAAAGCGGGCCTGGCCGGAGCCACAGTCTTCAAAGGTTTTATGGGTTTTGGCGCTCACTCCCGTATTCACACCGCCAAAATTCTGCAACTTTCCGAAGACCTGCCCATCCTGATCGAAATTATAGACAGCGAGGAGAAAATCCAGGCTTTCCTGCCCACCCTTGACCAGATGGTGCGGGAGGGGCTTATCACCATGGAAAAAGTCGAGGTGATTCAGTACCGTTCGCGCTAGGGGTTTTGTGCCCCCGCTTACCCGAGCGCCACGGCCCCGCGGCTATTCTTCAGATATGTTTGGCAACTTTTTCAAGCCCAAAAACCTGGACACCCACCGGGTACCCCCCGGCCAGGTGCTCACCGAGAAATTCCCGGTGCTGACCTACGGCCCTACCCCCACCGTGCGCCCCGAGGAGGTGCGCTTTGAAATCAAGGGGCAGGTAGAAGAACCCAAATCCCTGAGCTGGGCAGACCTGATGTCCCTCCCGCAGTCCGACCTGACCGCCGATTTCCACTGTGTAACCCGCTGGAGCAAGCTGGACGTGCAGTGGAGCGGTATTCGCGTGCCGGACCTGATGCAGCAGGTCAAACTCAAGCCCCAGGCCCGGGCGGTGCTGGTACACTGCTACGGCGGCTACACCACCAACCTCACCCTGGAAGACTTTTTGCTCGAGCAAAACCTGCTGGCGCACACGCTTTTTGGCCAGCCCATCCCCCGCGACCACGGCGGCCCCCTGCGCCTGGTGGTGCCCCACCTCTACGCCTGGAAAAGCGCTAAGTGGGTGCGCGGCTTGGAGTTTTTGGACCAAGAAGAACTCGGCTTTTGGGAAGTTAACGGCTACCACCGCCGGGGCGACCCCTGGAAAGAGGAGCGCTTTAGCGATTAGCTAATAAAGCTGATAGCGGATGGCCTATGGCCGATTGCCGAAAAAGACAGCTTCTGGACGCTCCTAAGCGCTTCGATATGTTTTATGGCGTCCAAAATCGGAATACTGCAACCATGCCGTGGAGGGCCTTCGCGCACACCCTCCAAACCCCTTGCATGGAACAGGAAGAGCAACTAAGCGATTTTCAAGGCAGTCTCTGAACTATTCGCACTTACCGCCTGGGTAAGTCATATAAAATACCTGTGTGGAGTGGACAACCTGGCTCATCTTGCTGCTGGCCTATTTGTTTGGCGCGATTCCTGCGGGCGCTTGGGTGGCCCGTTACTACGGCGTAGATATTCAGAAGGTGGGCTCGGGGAATACCGGGGCTACCAACATTTTACGTACCCTGGGGGCAGGCCCGGCGGTTCTGGTGGCGGCGTTCGATGTATTCAAGGGGGGTATTGCGGTATTGCTGGCTCGCTTGTTCGGTATCGAGGGCCTTTTGCTGGGGGGGGTGGCGCTGGCCGCGGTGCTAGGCCACAACTACTCGGTGTTTCTGCGCTTTACAGGGGGCAAAGGGGTGGCGACCAGCTTTGGCACTTTGTTGTTTCTTGACCCCCTGGCAGCCTTGCTGGCCTTTCCGGTGGGCATACTTACCATGTGGCTTACCCGGTTTGTATCGGCAGGAAGCATGATTGGCGGTCTGACGGCGGTGATAATTACCCTTGTGCTGGGGCGGCCTATCTGGGAAATCCTGACCGTACTGGTGCTGGCGGGTCTGATTTTCTGGACGCATCGAGAAAACATCCAACGCCTGCAAGCTGGGAATGAGCGTCGACTGGGAGATAAATTACCCTCCGAGCGGGTGGATGAAGAAACCCCCGTTACGTAGAGGCTGTAGCTTACGCAAAATTTGCACCCGGATTGACCCCTTAGCTCTCTAAGATGGTATTGTGCAGTGCTTGCGCTTGGGCAGGATAACAGACAAGAAGAGAGGCGCCTACTTCTGGGGCCTGGTGTTGGCCATTCCGGTTTTGGTCTTAATCTGGAGCTTTCTTCCCGAGCAAGGATTCATTCACTGGCTGTACCCGGTGTTCATAATTTTGTGCCTGAACTGGGCCTGGCGCCTTTCGCGAAAAGCCAGCCTGAGCCGTATCGAACTGGAAGTTGTTAGCTTTACCGCTGCTTTCTTTACGATCAAACTGGGTTTTTATCTGTTTTGGGGCGACCTGCAGCAGAACTGGGTAGAAATCGAGAGCACCTACTGGGTCATGGCCTTTGTGATGATCCTGCTCTACATTGTTTTAGATGTCCGTAGGGGCTTGATATACAGCCTGGCCCTGGTGGGGGTAACCCTGAGCCTGGGGTTGCTGCGCCTGGGAGGAGAGGTGGCATTGGGGCGGAACCACGATGAGTTTTTGGCCTTCGTGCGAAGCGAGATGCGCTTGTTTGCCATGGCCGGGCTGCTTTATGCCCTGGCCATCGTGAAGGATCAACTGGCCGATGCCCACCGGCAGGTATTGCAGATGCACACCCTGGCCCGCACCGACCCCCTGACCGGGTTGCCCAATCGCCTGGCCTTGAGCGAGTACCTGGAAGGGGAAGCGCACCGGGCGCATGGGCTGTACGTGGTGCTGCTCGACCTGGATCACTTCAAGCAGATCAACGACCGCTACGGACACACCGTGGGGGACGGGGTGCTTAAGGAGGTGGGCCGACGCCTGCGCTTTTCCCTGCGGAAGGGCGATATGCTGGGGCGCTGGGGCGGCGAGGAGTTCATGATTGTGATGCGCGGCGAAAGCCAGCACGATGTAATGGCCGCGGTGGAACGTCTGCGCGAGGACATCGCCTTCTGGCCCTTCGACCAGGTGGGGGCCGTCTCGGCCAGCTTTGGTGTGGCCGAAGGGCATATAGGCGATAGCATTCACAACCTGCTCGAGCGGGCCGACAAGGCCTTGTATCAGGCCAAGCACCTGGGACGCAATCGGGTAGAGCTCGGCCCAGTGTAGGGGTTATACCAGATTCGGTTAGTGCGTCACGAACTATCCCGACCGAAAGGAGGCGCTTTCTTCGCCGACCGAAGGGAGGGGTGCGCTAGGATTCAAAAAGATCGCTGGAATGTTTGGTTTGATCTTTTTGAATCTGGTACTACCTCGAGGCCACCTCTTCGGCTGGCGCTGGGGCTTGCGGTCCAACCTGATAGACCGCCCGCCAGGGGCGGAAGTTGGAGTTGAGCACATCCACCGTCACCTGGCCATCGGGGTGGGTGATAGTGCGGGTGATGCGGGTGCGGTAGCCGTCCACCGCCCAGTCTACCTGCTTGACCTGGCCAGGGCGCAGGCTCCGGTCCACGATGTACTGCGCAGGTGGATGCGGGGTGCGGGAGAGGATGGTGGGTTTGGAAACCGCGACCTGCCGTCCGTCGGGAATGCCATAGAGCCGCACCGTGAGGGTGGAGCGGGTGAAGGCGGTGCGTACCACGATGGGGCCCGGGGTGTCGTTGGTGGCCCGCAGGTTGAGGTAGGGCTGATATACCGCTGCGTCGTAGCCCACGATGGGGTCGTACCAGCGCACCCGGTAGGCATGCTGGTTGCGCTCGAGGATGGGCAGCCCGGCCTGGTATAAGGCCCGGAAGGTGGTGGTCGAGACCTGGCAGACCCCGCCCCCCACGCCCTTGACGGTGCGCCCTCCGGAGATAACCAGGGCCTCCATAAAACCGTTCTCAGGACTAATGTTGCCGATGGCGTCGTTGAAGTTGAAAACTCCACCTGCCGGCACCACGTAGCCATCCAAATTACGGGCGGCGGCGTGGACGTTGGCGATGCGTTCGGCTGCCGAGCCGCCGTAGTAGGTGGTGGCTTCGGCCAGCAAATGAAGGTCTTCGGCCTGGGGGAGGTCGGCAGCCCGTACCTGGGCGGCTTTAGGAACCACGGTCAGGCGAAACTCGCTCACATCTGGACGAAGCAGCGCTAGCTCAAGCTGCTTACGGGTTTCGGGCTGGTTCATCTTCCAACCCTCTACCTCGGGGCGCACCACCAGTTGCCCCTCGGGGTTCAGGACATACCGGGCATCCACCGGCAGCCGGTCAAAGCGGGCCATCTGGGCCAGGGTTTTGTCCAGGGCTGCGGGGTTGACCCGCACCTCTTCCTGCACGCTCAGGAGGGTGGCCACTTCGCTAACGTTTAGGGTGCGGAGGTGAACCCGCCCCCCGCCGCCCAGCCTGGGTTCGACGTAGACCAGGGTGAGGGGACGCAGGAGTTCGTTGGCCCGCTGGGCTACCGATTCCAGCATGGCCGCCGTAAGGCGGGGGGTGAGGGTTTTGGGGAAAAACTCGAGCACGCTTTGCTCGGGGTGTTGCACATAGGTTTCAATGGCACTTTGAATGTCCAGCTTCAATCCGGCTTTTTCGGGGGTCACCCGGTACTGGCCATCCTTGAACACCACCTGGGCGTTTTTGGGGGGGTACTCGAGGGACTGGGCAATTGCTTGCAAGCGTTTTTCCAAGGCGGCAGCGTCCACGCTGGGCACCAGGGGCACCTTGACCTGCCCCAACAAAGCCGCCACGCGCTCGGCCAAGCGGATGCGACCCACAGCAAAGGCCCGCTCGGCGGTGGCGCGGGCGTCGGGCTTCCAACCGAGCTCGGCGGCGGAGACCTCGAGGGTCTTCTCGCCTGCCTTGAGGGTGAGGCGGGGTGGGGTAATGCTTTGGGTGGCAGTGGCAATTTTGGCGGTGGCCTCGTCCACCGTGAGACCACCTACCCTGACCCCGGCAGCCTCCACGCCCGCAAACACCCGGTGGTGGTGGTGGCGCTCGAATACAGCCCAGCCCAGCACCA
>CALFDH010000054.1 GCA_937950405.1 uncultured Meiothermus sp. | reverse complement strand
GTTTGGCCTGGGTAGGCTCTGACAAGAACAGCTGTTTCGCTCAAGTAGCTCAAAGCCAAAAGCCGAAGGCGAGCCCCATACTTCTACAGATCTTCAGAATGTAATGCATTAGGTTCTGCATTGTAGGAGTAAATCTATCATCGAAGTCCTTGCACAAAGCGCCCACAGGCCATAATCGTTTTCCCCTTTCCCTCTCCCCTTGCGGGAGAGGGTGGCGACACCATCGGCTAGTTTGGCGCTCAAATTGCCCGTGACGGTAACCCGGTGTCGTCGGGTAAGAGGTTGAAACAATGATCTCCATGCAAATGACAAGAGCCTGAAGCGCCCAGGAAAACAGAGCCAACCCCCAGGGACATTGGGCAGCATTAGGTCTGTTAGAGTATGGGACGACGATGATTGTTCTAACTGGAGAAGTCCTGATTGACCTGATTGGACGCAATACAAATTCCCGCTCTACACTGGCCTATACCGGCGTTCTGGGAGGTTCAGCCCTGAATACCGCCTCCATTCTGGCTCGAGTGGGGGCGCCTACGCGCTTTGTAAGCGAGCTTGGGCAGGATTTTCTGGGGGATTGGGCCATCGCCTGTATTGCCAAGCGAAAAATCGAAACCCGTTTTATCCAGCAGCTTCCGGGCGTACCCACCCCTTTGAGCGTGGCCGAGGTGGACCCGGAAGGCAACGCCCAGTTCAGCTTCTATCGGGCTTTTGGCAGTACCCAGTTCAGCCCGGACAGTGCAGTCATGGCCCGCGCCAAGTGGTTTCACTTTGGCTCCCTTTCGGCTTTCGACCCCCGCAACAGCCCCGGCATCGAAAGCCTGCTGGAAATTGCCCGTGAATACGACGTGCTGGTGAGCTTCGACCCCAACCTGCACGCCCGGCCCAATGAAGCCTACTGGGAGCAGCTTCGGCGCTACCTGCCTTATATTTCGGTGTTCAAGGCCAGCCTGGACGATGCGCGGCTTCTGTTCCCCAATGCTGCAAGCGACCCCAAAATTCTGCTCGAGCACCTGGTCGAGCTGGGGGCTCCGGTCACGGTGCTGACCCTGGGCGCCGCCGGCTCGATGGCCGCCTTCCGCACCCGCATGATGCGGGTTCCGGGGGTCAGGGTCACGGTAGTGGATACCATCGGTGCTGGGGATGCTTTCACGGCAGGGCTGATTTACGGCATGTTGAAGCAGGAAATTGGCTCGAGGATGGAACTGCTCTCCTGGGACGGCACCCAGCTTCCGGTGATTCTGGCCTCCTCGAACCACCTCGCCGCCATTACCTGTACGGTGGAGGGCGCCAGTCCGCCCGAGCAGCTCTTGCAAGCCTGGTGGGAACGTTATGGTTAAAGTCACCGAGAGGACACCTCACCAGGGTTGCACTTTGCGTTAACCGTAAGCCCAACGCCGAAAGCTGAAAGCCCTACGGCATTCATCTGTTTATACCGAATCTGCTTAGAAGTGACCCAAAAGCGATATAAAAGTCCCTTGGACGCGCCCCCTGGCGCGGCAAGTGAGGGGCGCGTTTAGCGCCGCTCACGCGCAGAGTTGGTATTAGATTTGTTCTGAAGTTTCCATGAGTCCCATTCGGTGGGTTATGGTGATAATCGCCCCTTCGCAGGCTTGGCTTTGTCCAGGACGAGGCTTTCTTGGATTTGGATGCCTCCAAAAATGTGAAGAGCGCTCGAGGGCATCAAAAAGCACCCGGCACAGCAAAACACCGTACCGGGTGTTTTTAGCTAGCTATACTCGAGCCGCCGAGCGGGTGTCCTGGGCCATGGCGTGACCGATGGCCTTTTCATGCCCATCCACTTCGAAGGCGTGGAGTTTGCTGGTGTCTACAAGAAGCTCCACAGTATCGCTGGGCAGCACCATGGCGTGGCCGTCTACCTTGGCAGTCATCATATGCCCGCCCACCTCGGCGTGCACTTCGGTGTCGGCTCCTAGCGGTTCGACGATCTCCACCCTGCCCTTGACCACATTGTCGCTCTCGGGAATGCTGGTCCAGCCCTTGAGGCCGATGTGCTCCGGGCGGATGCCCATCCAGACTTCCTTGCCGTTGTAGGGCATCAGGCTGGCCCCCAGGGTTCCATTGGCCTTGACCTTGAAGCCCTCGCCCACAAAGTAGGCGTTGCCCCCCTCGACCTGTACCCTCGAGCGAATGAAGTTCATCGAGGGGGAGCCGATAAAGCCTGCCACAAACTTGGTTTCGGGGAAGTCGTAGAGGTTCAGGGGGCTATCTACCTGCAAAACCTCGCCGTCCTTCATCACCACAATCCGCTGGCCCAGGGTCATGGCCTCGACCTGGTCGTGGGTTACGTAAACGGTGGTAACCCCCAGGCGGCGCTGGAGCTTGGAAATTTCGGCCCGCATCTCCACCCGCAGCTTGGCGTCGAGGTTGGAAAGGGGCTCGTCGAACAAGAATACCTTGGGTTCGCGCACGATGGCCCGGCCCATGGCTACCCGCTGGCGCTGACCGCCGGAGAGCTCGCGGGGCTTGCGCTGCAAAAGGTGGTCAATCTTGATGATGCGGGCCGCTTCCTTCACCCGGCGGTCAATTTCGTCCTTGGGAACCCGCCGCAAACGCAGGCCAAAGGCCATGTTCTCGTACACGTTCATGTGGGGGTAGAGGGCGTAGTTCTGGAAAACCATGGCGATGTCCCGATCTTTGGGGGGCACATCGTTCACCAGCCGGTCGCCAATGTAGAGCTTGCCCTCGGTGATGTCTTCCAGGCCCGCAATCATGCGCAGGGTGGTGGTCTTGCCGCAGCCCGAGGGGCCTACAAAAACCACAAACTCGCCGTCTTCGGTCTCGAGGTTGAAATCCTTGACCGCCGTGACCTTGCCGCCATACTTCTTGTAGACGTGCTCCAACCGAATTTTTGCCATTATGGCCTCCTGACTTGGGGCTGTGCTGCCTTGCAGCGCCAGCCTGTACCTGGATCCCACGCTGTGAGACCTCGCCTGGGCGAGCCCATCGGGGATTATGCGGTACGATGCCAGTTTACTTGTCTTTGGGAGCAGACTTCAAGGGTACGCCCACTGCAAACTACCGGGCCGGTATATCTCGGTAAAGGTCATGCAAACTTACGGCCACGTTGACACAGGGTAGCTGCACAGCCCCTTCCTCCACCACCTCGTAGCGCCATCCGCCGTCCTCCATCCGCCGAAACACTTCCAGTCTACGATCAAGCTGAGAAACCAGCACATAAGCCTGCAGACCGGGCAGTTTCTGGTACGCAAGCAGTTTCTCGCCCCGGTCTATGGCCTCCGTGGTGTCCGAGAGTACCTCCACCACCAGGCAGGCCGTTCTCTTGTAGCTGGCCCCTTCCAGAGGCTCCTCACAGGTTACAAACACATCCGGGTAGTAGGCCGCCGAGCCCACTTTGAGCAGCATATTCTCTGTAAAAGCCTCACAACCCGCCTCCGCGGCTGGGTTGAAAATGGTGAGTAGAAAGCGGGTGGCCAGGCGGTTGTGATAGTCGGTTCCGCCTGCCATGGCAAACATAAACCCATCCACAAATTCGTGCCGGGTCTGGGATTTTGCTTCTTGTCCCAAGAACTCTTCAAAGGTCGCCTTGCGAACCGGATTCTGCCGGGGCATGGCTTTAGTGTAGCAAAACCCACTAATCGGTGGCCTCGCCAGCCTCTGCGGGCTTGCGTTTGAGGTTTTGTACCACCAGCTCAGAGATGTCGAGCACCCTAGGGGCCTGACCTTCGGGTTCCTGGGCGGTCTCGAGGTTCATCATCTGCATACAGAACGGGCAACCCACCGCAATGGTCTCGGCCTTTGTCCCCTTGAGTTCACGGTAGCGGTTGGTGGAAACCCGCTCATGACCGGGTTCTTCTTCTTTCCAGAACTGCGCCCCGCCGGCCCCACAGCAAAAGCTTTCCCTGCCGTGGCGTACAGGTTCATGCAACTTGAGGCCCGTGGCCTGGATTACCTGCCGGGGTTCGGCAATCACCCCATTGTGCCGCCCCAGGTAGCAGGGGTCGTGGTAGGTGACTTCGCCCGCCATGGGAAGAAGCTCGAGGCGCTTTGTATCCAGGAGCTCGGCAATGTACTCGGTGTGGTGTTTGACGGTGTAGGTTCCACCAAAGTCCCGGTACTCGTGGGCCAGGGTATGGAAGCAGTGGGGACAGGTAGTCACGATGGTCTTAGGCCTGGCCTCCATGACCGCGTTGAGGGTGGCCACGTTCTCGGTGGCGAGCTGCATAAACAAGAACTCATTGCCGGCCCGGCGAGCAGCATCGCCGGTACACTTTTCTTCCCTGCCCAGCACCGCCCAGCTCACCCCGGACTCGTGCAGGATTTCCGCAAAGGCCCGGGCGGTTTTCTGGGCCCGGGGGTCGTAGGAAGGCGCACAGCCCACCCAGTAGAGCACCTCGGCTTCGGGGTTCTGGGCTACGGTTTGCACCTCGAAGGGGAGCCCCTCGGTCCAGCCCAGGCGCTTGTCGGCCCCCAGGTTCCAGGGGTTGCCGTTGCGCTCCATACCCTTGAAGGCATTGTTCAGTTGGGCCGGGAACTCGCCCTGCATCATCACCCGCTCGCGCCGCACGTCCAGGATATGTAGCATCTGCTCGTTGCCCACCGGGCACACCTCGATGCAGGCGTTGCAGGTGGTGCAGGCCCAGATGGACTCTTCGTTCATGGCAAAGTCCATCAGGGGTCGGGGGCTCTCCTTACCCGCCGCAAATTCGGGCAGAATCTGGTTTAGCTCGTAGCGCTCGCTAATCAGGATGGCCGCCGGGGAGAGGGCTTTGCCGGTGGTGTAGGCCGGGCAGACCTCCTGACAGCGGTTGCACATGATGCAGCTATAGGCGTCCAGCAGGCGCGGCCAGCTAAAGTCTTCCAGCCTGGCCACCCCAAACTTCTCCAGTTTTTCCAGTTCTTCAAAGTCCCTGGCAATGGGCAAGAGCGCCCCCGGCTTTTCCTTCTTGAAGGCCAGGTTCAAGGGGGCCAGGAACAGGTGAATGTGCTTGGAGCGGGCAAAATACGGGATGAAGAGCAATATGGAGCCAATGGCAAACCACCAGAAAATGTGCTCAACAATCACGATGCGGTCCACGTCCACCCAGAGGAAGAGGGCCGAGGCCAGGCTGGCCACCGGCTGGTAGGGGTCGGGGCCGTAGTCCAGGTTGGCGGCCTGGGCGGCCTTGTGCAGCAGGCGGCTCCCTACGTGGAAGAAGATGAAACTCCCCACAATGGCGCTATCGGTCGGGATGCCCTGGCGCACCTTCTCGTGCAGGGGGGTCTTCTCGTTCCAGTTAAAGGTCTTGCGCCCGGCCCCGGAGTAGCGCCGGATCAAGAGGCCCACGATACCCAGCAGAATCAGGGCGGTCAGAAGGTCGGCTACCAGGTTGTAACCATTCCAGAAGCCCCCCCGGGCCTTGAAGGGAAAGAAGCCCTCGAGTACATCCACCAGGTTCACGATCAGGTAAAAGACAAACCCGTAGAATACGAAAGCGTGCAAGAGGCTCACCCAGGGCCGCTTCTTGAAGACGGTCTGCATGCTGAGGGTCTGCCACAAAGCCCTTCCCAGCCGGGCGGGCAGGTGATCGAAGCGGTCTTCCGGCTGGCCCCGGCGGATGGCCCGGTACACGCGCAACAGCGCTCCACCGCCAAAGTAGAGCGAGGCCAGCACCAGGAGCAAGAAAGCGATTTTTTCGGGGGTAGTCAGCATTTTACAATCTCCCGTCCAAACTAAATTGAACTTGGTACAAGTTTAGCGTTTCCAACTTCTGGCTTCAAGCTTACCTGCTTGTTTCTCAATCCGAGAGATTGACACCACTCATTCGAATGAATATCATCATTCAAAAGATTTTGAATGATTGGAGAAAGACAAATGCCTAAATCTTCCAAAATACCCGAGCCTTCTCCCCCTGAACCTGCCGATCAGATGGTCATTCGGGATCTGGAGACGGTCAAGGTGCTCACCGACCCCTTGCGGCTGGAAATCCTCGAGCTCATGCGCCAGCCCATCACCGTGAAAGCCATTGCCCGGTCACTCAAAATGCCTCCTACCAAGCTCTATTACCACGTGGGCCAGATGGAGGCACACGGTCTAATCCGGGTGGTCGCGACACGGGTGGTCTCGGGCATCATCGAAAAGCAGTATCAGGTTACGGCCAGGCACTACAGCATAGACCGCAAGCTGCTCGGGGTGGGCAAATCCGATCGGGACAGCCTGACCCAGATCCTGCACAATGTAATGGACGGCGTCAGCGCCGACATTCAAAAGGGACTGGAAAGCGGCCTGATTCAGATTGGCGACGAATACCCCATCCATCAGCGGTTGGTGTTAGGGCGCACCCTGATCAGGATGACGCCCCCGCAAGCCCAGGCATTCATCGAAGCCATCAACGGGTTGCTCAAGCAATTCAGCGCAGACCCATCGGAGGAAGCCCAACCCTACAGTTTTCTCATCGCCTTCCACCCGCATTCCCAGGCCAAGGTCATGGAAGGCGACGATGACTAGACCTGCCTCGGCCAATCCCTTGCAATACAAGGGCTTTCGCAACCTCTGGCTGGCCCAGAGCATCTCCGACTTTGGGGATGGCCTGACCGGGCTGGCTTTGCTGATCATGGTTAATCAGCTCACCGGCTCCACCGCAGCGCTGGCCACCATGGCCATCGTGCTGGCTATTCCCCAGGTCACCCTGGGGCTGGTGGCAGGGGTCTATGTGGATCGCCTCGAGCGCAAAAAAATCATGTTGGTTTCCGACTCCGTGCGGGCCTTATTGGTGCTGGGGTTTGTGTTTGTGGACAGCGTGGAACACCTTTGGATTCTGTATGTGCTGGCTTTTTTACAATCGGCGGTGGGCACTTTCTTCGGGCCGGCGCGGGGGGCGGTGATCGCCCAACTTCTACCCAAAGAAGCCCTGCTGGCCGCCAACTCCATCACCCAGACCAGCCGCATCATCGCCGGAATGCTGGGAGCCTCGGCAGCAGGGGTTTTGATTGGGTCTTTCAAGGTCTACTGGCCAGCTTTTGCCATAGATGCGGCCACATTTGTTTTTTCCTTTGTGATGGTGCTGCTAGTGCAAGTACCCAGGCTGGAGGGTGGCGGACAAGCACCCGCCAGGAGTGTGCTGGGGTCGCTCTGGGAAGGCCTGCGAACGATTGGACATTCCCGCATATTGCGCGGAACCCTGACCGGCGCGGGGGTGATGATGCTGGGGCTGGGCGCGGTGAATATCTTGTTTATCCCCTTGCTCACCAACGACCTCAAAGTGCCCACGACCCTGTTTGGTCTGGTGCAGGCAGCGCAAACCACCGGAATGATTCTGGCTGGTGGAACGGTGGCCCTGCTCGCATCGCGGCTCAAGCCCACCCACATGGTCAGCCTGGGCCTGATGGGAATGGGCTTGATGGTCGGGTTGATTGCAGGGGTGGGGCAGCTCTGGCATGTGCTGGTGTTGTTGTTTTTCATTGGCTTGCTGGGGGCTCCGGTGCAAGCCGGAATCGGCACCCTGGTGCAGACCTCCGTAGACGACCACTCCAGGGGCCGTTTGGGAGCTGCACTGGGCGCGGTGATTGGTAGCGCCAATCTGGTCTCGATTGCTCTGGCAGGGGTACTGGCAGGCTGGATAGGGGTGCGGGAAGTGTTTGTGGTAGCTGGCATCCTGGCCGTGGTGGCTGGGGCAGCTGCGTTCTGGGTGTTTGGGGACAGGGCCGCGCAGACTGCGGCAGGAGGAAGCAAATGAAAGCAACTACGGAACTCAAGGTTCGGCCAGTAAACCTCCAAAACGCAAGCCAAGAGGATTATGTGGCCCTCAACTACTTAACCAACCTGATCCGTGCCGAGCGCATCCCCGACAACCCTCCTCGCTCGCTGGAAGAAACCATTCAACAAGCCCGAAACATTCCACCGGTAGTGAACCTGCAAATGTGGGTGATGGAGCACCCGGAAGGAGCCAGTTTTGTGGCGGTGGGAAGTATAGAGATGGTGCAGCTTGAGCAAAATCGCCACGTGGCCAAGTTCAACCTGGATGTGCTGCCGGAGTTCCGCGAGTGGGGCCTCGAGGCCCCACTCCTGCGCCACATCACCGAGGCCGCCGAGCAAGCGGGGCGCAGCCTGCTCATCGCCAGCACCAACAGCCGGGTGCCCTGGGGCGAGGCCCTGATGCAAAAGTTGGGAGCAGAGAAAGCCCTGGAAAGCCATACCAACCAGCTCGTCTTGCGGGAGCTAGACCAAAACCTGGTCAAAAGCTGGCTCGAGCAGGGCCAGAAAAGGGCCGCAGAGTACGAGCTCTTGTTCTGGGAAGGGGCCTATCCCCAGGAACATCTGGCTGCTTTTGCTGCATTGATGGACGTGATGAATACCGCCCCCAGGGGCAACCTTCAGGCAGAAGACTTTCAGCTCACCCCGGAACTTTTGCGACAGATTGAACAGATGCTCTTTGCTGCTGGCAATGAGCGCTGGACGCTGGTCGTGCGCGAAAAAGCCAGCGGCCACTTAGCCGGCTACACCGAAGTTACCTGGCACAGGGGCCGACCCCAAATTATCAATCAGCAGGGCACTGGAGTGCGGCTCGAGTTCCGCAACAAGGGACTGGGGCGCTGGTTGAAGGCAGCCATGCTGGACAAACTTCTGCACGAGCGCCCAGAAGCTCGCTTCGTCCGTACCGGCAATGCCGACGCCAACGCCCCCATGCTCAAAATCAACCAGGCTTTGGGCTTCAAACCTTACATTGCCCAGGCCACCTGGCAGATCGAGACCGCACGGGTGCGAGCCTGGCTGGAGGGTGAACCCAAGTAAAATGCGGGGCGATGAATACCTTTGTGCTGGCCTGGGTTTTGCTGCTGGTGTTTGCGGTCTTCAACAATTACATCATCTACCGCCTGTTGCGGGAACGTAACCGCACCGACCTGATGTGGATCGGGGCGGTGGCCACGGTGGTTCCTGTGGCGCTTTTCGCCCTGTGGCCAGGGGCCATTACCCTGATGTCTTTCCCGCTCCTGCAAAGCGTGGGGGTGCTGGTCATTATGCGTTTGGCGCAGCAGCGCTAGCGGGGCTGGGCCAGCACCACTGCCCAGGCATGGCCGACCCTCGAGAGCCCCGCTCCAAACTCGGTGTAGTAGGGGTTCATGATGGCCCGGCAGTGAGGAGGCGAGCGTAGCCACCAGCGCACCGCCCTGGCGGGGTCGCTGTTTCGACCCTTGAAAATAATCTCCGACATGCGCAAGTAGCCATAACCTGCCTTGGCCACCCGCACGCGGGGCCCCACTCCCTGGAAGTAGTGCGACATGAAGCCGTAGCGTCCCATGTTGAGGGCATGGCCCTTGGCTGCCTGGGCCAGGGTGGCATCGTAGCGCAAAAGCGGTAAACGAACTCCACCCCCTCCCCCACGACAGGCCACACCTCTGGCCCGGGCCTCGTTGATGAGGGAAAGAACCTGCGATTCCAGCTGGGCGGTAGTCTGGGCCATTGCAGCAGAAAAGCCCAAAACCATTAGCATCCACCAAACCCGCTTCATAGGAACGCCCGAAAATTACCACGCTCTCGCCCGTGGAACCTTAACGTAACAGCCTGAGCAAACCGAACTAGCAACTTGAAGCGTAAATCCAGCTTACAGCTACCCACAAAGAGCAGGGGTTGGGGGTGGATCCGCCACTCCTGTCCCCTACCCCCTAACCCCTGCTCCCTATCACCATCTCCTACGGTATGCAAACTGCTCCAGCAAAGACGGCATTAGAACAGCGCAAAGCTGAGCACTGCAAAGAGGATGCCCAGAGTAGCCCCTACGCCGACCTCGAGATAAGTGTGGCCTAGCAGTTCTTTTAAGGGCTCGGGCCGGGGGCCGCGCTCAAACACGGCGCGAAACTCCTCAAATAGGTCGTTCAGGCGTTCGGCGTGGAGCCCCGCCGCCCGGCGAATGCCGGTGGCGTCGTACATCACGATGATAGCCAGCACCACCGCAATGGCAAAAAAGGCACTACCCAACCCCTCGGTAATCCCCACCCCGGTCGCCAGCGCCGCTACCGTGGCCGAATGGGAGGAGGGCATACCGCCGGTCTCGGCCAGGCGTTCCCACTCCCAGCGCCGCTCGACCAGGTAGTAAATGAAAAGCTTCAGGAGCTGTGCAAACGCGCTGGCCAGGATGGCCGTCCATAACACCTGGTTGGCAAGAAGCTCGGTCACCGCTTTTCATTCTACCTTCATTGTGGAGGGCTGGCCTCTGGCTTTGGGCTGCATTCAGGCTTGTATCATTTTCCCCTTTCCCGCTCCCCTTGCGGGAGCGGGTGGCGACCCCAACGGCTAGTTTGGTACGCATTTTTGCCAGATAAAACAGTTCTGACGGCAAGCCGGGGTCGCCGGGTGAGGGTTTGCAACAACCATGTTTATGCAAATGATAAGAACCCGGGGCAGCGATCAGGCTCCGGGCACGGCTCAGCCCCGGCGACGGATGGCCGCCTTGACCGTGTTGTGGAGCAGCATGGCCACCGTCATGGGACCCACGCCCCCCGGCACCGGCGTCAGGGCCGAGGCCACCTCGGCCACCGCGGGCACCACATCGCCCACCAGGATGTCGCGGCCTTTTTCGTTCTGGCCCACCCGGTTGATGCCCACATCCACCACCACCGCGCCGGGGCGCACCATATCGGGCGTGATCAGCCCCACCTTGCCCACCGCCGCCACCAGCACATCCGCCCGGCGGCAGACGGCGGGCAGGTCCTGGGTGCGGGAGTGGGCCAGGGTTACGGTGGCATTCTCGCGCAACATCAGGGCTGCCAGAGGCTTGCCCACCAGGTTACTGCGGCCCACAATCACCACTTCCTTGCCCGCCAGGGGAATTTGGTAGTGCTTCAAAATCCGCATGACCCCTGCCGGCGTGCAGGACTCGAGGGCCTCCAGGCCCATCCACAAGCGCCCCGCGTTGGTGGGGGTCAGGCCATCCACGTCCTTCAGGGGGCTGATGGCTTCCAGCACGGTATTGAAGTCAACCTGCCTGGGCACCGGCGACTGCACCAGTATGCCGTCCACCTCGGGGTCGGCGTTGAGCCGGGCGATATGGGTCAGCAGTTCGTCCTGAGAGGTGCTTTCGGGAAACACATCCACCTGGCTGGACAAGCCCAGTTTCCTGGCTTGCCGGTCTTTGAGGCGCACATACGAAACCGAAGCCGGGTCTTCCCCCAGCCGCACCACCCGCAGATGGGGCACATAGGGCAACTTGGACAACTGAACCTGCAACTCCTGATAAACCGCCTCGGCCACCGGGGGGCCGGATAGTTCTAGCATGGCAAACCTCGAGTGAAGACCTTTAGGGTGGCAATTGCCGATTAATCGTCCTTGGAAACCGCTTGCAGCTCCCCGACCTCGATGCGCTTGAGCAACCGGGCCAGAACCCCATTCACAAAGCGGCCCGAGTCCTCGCCGCCGTAGCGCTTGGCGATCTTGACCGCTACCTCAATCAGGGGCGCGTGGGGGGTGGGCTCAAAGAGCATCTCGTAGGCGGCCAGCCGCAAAACCGCCAGGTCGGTCTTGGCCATCTGACCAAAGCTCCAGCCCTCGATGGTGGTCGCCAGGATCTGGTCTATGGTTTCCTGCTGGGTCTGGTAGCCCTGCACCAACTGGTGGGCAAACAGGAGCCCTTCGGCATCGAGCACGTCGGCATCCTGGTCGGACTCGTCGGGCTCGAGCTCCTGGGTAGCGTGCTGCCAGGCGGCCTCGAGCGGAACCCCGCCCACCGCATGCTCAAAGAGCACTTTGAAGGCCAGTTCACGGGCCTTACGCCGCATACACTCTCCATGAAAGGGGCTGGGGGTCGGCGGCAAAGCGCACAGAGCGCTCGAGGGCACTTACACCCGGCGCCCTGTACCCTGTCCCCTCGCCCCTAGGCTGCATTGGGCTCCTTGTACTCCACCGAAACCACCGTGACGTTGACGACCTTTACCTTCAGCCCGGTAGAGGCCATGAGTGCTTCTGCTACGGTCTTCTGGGCTTCCTTTGCAGCCTCCATGACCGGCTTGCCATAGTCCACACTTACGTTCAGGTCTACCGTCAGACTGTCGCCTTCACGCTCGAGGCGCACCGGGCGTGAGCGGCGCCCGGAAAGCATATCGCCCACACTCCGGGCGCCTGCCTGGGCCAGCCTGAGCCCCTTTTGCCCCTCCAGCGCCAGCACCACCAGGCTGACCAGGGCCGATTCAGAGAGATCGTAGTCCACCATGTCCGTAGTTTACCCGCTAACAAAAGAGAGCACAAAAAAAGGGGTAAAGTACAGGGGCTTTCAGTTCCCACTCCTAACCCTGCCCCCGGTGCCCTGTTTCCCATTCAATACGGCAACGGCCAGGTTCGGAAGTAATCCCGAATCCGGCCCCAAAGCCCCACCAGACCCCTGGGTTCCAGAATCAAAAAGAGCAGAATTAGCACTCCAAAGGCCACATTGCGCCAGGCTGAAAGCTGCGCCACATACTGCGGCCCAAAGGCCCCGGCAATCACGCTCAGGGTCTCGGGAATCAGCACG
>CALFDH010000053.1 GCA_937950405.1 uncultured Meiothermus sp. | reverse complement strand
GCGTGCAGCGGGGGCAGCCACCAGCCTTGGGCCTTGACCTTCTGCCGAACCTTTTGAAGACCGGGCAAAACCGCCCTGAAGCCGTGCTTCAGGAACGTAGGTTCCAGGGGCAGAATTTCCTGCTCCACAAAAGCCCGCACTGCTTTAACCAGATCCGCTGTCTGTGGGGTCATTTGGGTTTAGTGTAACAGCTTGTCCACAGAAAAAAGGGCGCACCCGGTGCGCCCCATGATTTTCGTCTAG
Organism: uncultured Meiothermus sp.; assembly: GCA_937950405.1. Classification (GTDB taxonomy): domain Bacteria; phylum Deinococcota; class Deinococci; order Deinococcales; family Thermaceae; genus Meiothermus. The sequence continues at coordinate 7,685 of CALFDH010000053.1, read as the reverse complement.
TTTAAGCTTTAGGCTGCGGATAGCCATCGGCCCCCAGCACCCTGGCTGCAATCCGGCGGCGCAGCTCCACCAGGTCGGTGGGGTCGTGCTTGGTCAGGCGGCGGGCCGCCGAGGCCATCAGGCGCATATCGTCGCCTTCGGCCAGGCGCGGCAAAATGGATAGCGCCGCCGCTTGAGCGCGGTCCAGGGCCTGGTACAGGTACAACTGGGCCATCTCGGCGTAGACCTTCTCCCCCAGCTTGCGGGCCCTGAGCAGGGCGCTCTCGGCGGCGAAGATGTCAATCAGGATATCGGCCGCCACGGCCAGCACTTCCTGCTCTTCTTCAATCTTCTTGCCGTACTTGAGGGCGGCCAGGCCCAGCACCGCCAAAGCCAGCTTCTTGAGGCCCTCGAGCTGGGCCATCTCTTTGTCCTCAGGCTCGTCAAAGGAGGGCTCCAGAAGCTCCTTTTGCAGCTTCATGGCGGCATCGAAGAGCGGCAGCTCGCCCTTCATGGCCCGGCGTAGCAACATGCCCGGAATCAGGAGGCGGTTAATCTCGTTGGTGCCCTCGAAGATGCGGTTGATGCGGCTGTCGCGGTAGGCCCGCTCGATTTCGTACTCGGCTGAGTAACCATAGCCGCCGTGAATCTGTACCCCTTCGTCTACCACGTAGTCCAGCACCTCCGAGCCCAGCACCTTGATGATGCTGGCCTCGATGGCGTATTCCTCGATGCCCGCCAGCACCGCTTCGGCGGCGTTGGCTTTGTCGAGGCTGGAAAGGGCCTCATCAATCATGCCCATGGTCCGGTACACCGCGCTTTCGCCGGCAAAAATGCGGGCGGCCATCTCGGCCAGCTTTTGCTGAATTAGGCCGAAGTTTGCAATGGGCTGCCCGAAGGCCACGCGCTCCTTGGCGTACCGGGCCGAAAGGGCCAGCGCGCCTTTAGAGCCTCCAATGGCCCCCGCACCTAGCTTGTAACGCCCCACGTTGAGCACGTTAAAGGCAATTTTGTGTCCCTTGCCCAGCTCGCCCAACACGTTCTCCACCGGCACCTTCACGTCTTCCAGGAAGACCTGGCGGGTGCTGGAGGCCTTGATGCCCATCTTCTTTTCTTCGCCGCCCAGCCGCAGGCCGGGGGTATCGCGCTCAACCAGGAAGGCGGTGAGGCCCTCTTTGGTCTTGGCGAACACGGTAAAGAGGTGGGCAAAGCCCGCGTTCGAAATCCACATCTTGGTGCCGTTCAGGATGTAATGCTTGCCGTCCTCGGAAAGCTCGGCGCGGGTCTTGGCCCCCATGGCATCGGAGCCGGACTGTGGCTCGGTCAGGCAGTAAGCGGCAATCAGCTCACCCGAGACCATTTTGGCCAGGTATTTGTCTTTCTGAGCCTTGGTGCCCCAGTAAACCAGCGGCAGGAGGCCAATGCTGGTCTGAACGCCATAGGACACACTGAACCCACCCGTGCCCGCGAGGGCTTCGGCAATCACCGTACTGACCGTTTTGGGCAGATCCAGGCCGCCGTACTCTTCCGAGACCTCGACCCCCAGCAGGCCCAGCTCACCGCACTTTTTGAGCAGCGGGATGTTGTGCTCGAGTTCGCCATGTTCCAGGGCCTCCGCCACAGGCCGGTACTCTTTCTCGACAAACTGCCGCACCGTCTCCTGAATCATGCGGGTGGTGTCGTCGAAGTCTTCCGGGGTGAAGATCTGCTCGGGCTTTTCCAGCAACCAGCCGCCGCCTTTGGTGGAAAGTTTCTTGTCTGCAATCACACTAACCTCCCGGTTTTTTTTGACCCATTACAAACTTATACTGAGTATAAATATTAGCCGAAACTAACTGTTGCGTCAATCGGTGGGATTACCAACAATAGGCCTTCCAGAGTCTGGGTTTGCAGACTGGTTTCTTCTCACCGAACGGTGACCCAAACAGCTTCCACCAACGATTTGCCCTCTCTTGGGTCGGCAATCTCCCATTGCAAGGGATACTGCCCTGGAGCCGTGCCGGCCGGAACCCTGATCACATAGACAAACCGATACTGGGTATCGAAATCGTACACCAGGGTGTAGCGGCCCGGTACATTTCCAAAAGCGGGGCGACGGTTCAAGATGGCATCAGTAGACCTGCACTCGAGCAGACCTCGAGCCTCTACCACGTCCAGGCTCCAACCTGCTGGAAGCTGGATAGGGCGTAGCCGCACTGTAAAACTCATCAGCCCCTGGCCCGAGGTACTGGTAAAGCACCACAAGCGCGACTGACCGATGTCGTTTTGCACATAGTCCGGCTGATTGCCCCAAACCAGCGTGCTGGGGCGGCTGGTGATCTCATACGAGCGACCCAGAAGATCGTGGGTCAAGGCATCGAACACATACGTCACCCGCCAACCCACCGGGTCGTAGCTCTTGCTGAAATACCAGTTTTGCCCTGCCGACACACTGATATTTGGCGTGGTGTTGAGATTGAAAGGCGCAAAGGCCCCACTTCCAAGCGGCGCTGGCACGCAAGCGGCCAAAGCCAAAAGTCCAACTGCCAGAATAGGGCGCATGGTCTCACCTCTTCTGCAATAGCCTACGGCGCAATTCGATGAGGCTTATACATGACCTGCCACGACCAAGCGTGCAGCCAGCTTGCATCGCCGCGATTGAGGAGGGGCTCCTCCAGAAGCTTCGCTAGAGCGCAAAAATCGGTCTGAAAAAAAGGACTCAGGCCGTGCAGCGCCTCACGCGGTGGGATACACCTCAAAAACCCCCGCCGCGCCCATCCCGCCGCCAATGCACATGGTCACCATCCCCAACCCGCCCCCGCGTTTTGCGAGTTCGTGGATGAGCTGGGTGGTGAGCTTGGCGCCCGTCGCACCCAGGGGGTGCCCCAGCGCAATGGCCCCTCCATTGACGTTGACCTTCTCGGGGTTCATCTGGAGCTCCCCCATCACCGCCAGCACCTGGGCGGCAAAGGCTTCGTTGAACTCGATGAGCTCGAGGTCGTCCATGCCAATACCGGCTTTGGCCAGAGCCTTGGGCACCGCCTTGATGGGCCCCACGCCCATAATGTCCGGATCCACCCCGCCCGTAGCAAAGGAGATAAAGCGGGCCAGCGGCTTCAGACCCAGCGCCTGGGCTTTCTCGGCGCTCATCACCAACAGCGCGGCAGCGCCGTCGGAGTAAGGCGAGGCATTCCCTGCCGTCACGGTGCCACCCTCCTTGAAGGCCGGCTTGAGCTTGGCCAGTCGCTCTAAGCTGGTGTCAGCCCTGGGCAGTTCGTCTTTGGCGAACAGGAACTCCTCGACCTGCTTTTTCGCACCTTTCCAGGAGACCTTCCTAACCGGAACCGGCACAATCTGTCCGTCAAAAGCGCCCCGGGCCTGGGCGTCCAGCGCCTTCTGGTGGCTGCGCAGGGCCCAGGCGTCCTGGTCGGCACGGCAAATCCCCCAACGCTCGGCCACCCGCTCGGCGGTAAAGCCCATGCCGATGTAGGCCTCGGTCAGTTCGGGGTGGAGTTGGGTGTGGTAGCCCGACATGGGCACCTGGCTCATCATCTCCACGCCTCCGGCCAGCACCACCTCGTTCATGCCGGACATAATGGCCTGGGCAGCATAGGCTACGCTCTGAAGCCCGGAGGAGCAAAAGCGGTTGATGGTCGCCGCCGAGACCTCCACCGGAAAACCGGCCCGCAGCATGGAGAGCCGGGCCACGTTGAGACCCTGGCTGGCTTCGGGCATGGCGCAGCCCCACTGGATGTCCTCGAGGTGGGCCGGGTTCAACCCCACCTTTTCCACTGCCGCCTTCATCACCGTGGCCGAAAGGTCAATCGGGTGCACCGAAGCCAAAGAACCATCGCTTTTGCCGCGGGCTACGGCACTGCGCACTGCACTGACGATTACAGCTTCTTTCATGGTTACTCCTAAAAAGTTATACTGAGTCAAAGTTTAGTGTAGAGGGGCTTTAGGATTCAAGTCAAAACCTACAATCATGTAGGGCGCGTCAGTCGCCGCGGGTTAGGGTGATCCATCCCGTATGCCAGATCGACCAGCACATTCGTTTGGTTTTGCGGGTATGCTCCAGAAGCCGCTCGGCCCGCGAACCCGTATAGCCCTTCGCGCTGCCGACAGACTCGAACTCGTCAAAGTTGCTGTCGCGCACCAGCTCGAGGAGTTCGTCCATAAGTTAGCGGAAGACTCTGGATAGCTCGAGTTCAATACCCAGAACGGGGTCTTTGAGCACCTCACCATCGCGGAAAATCTGGTAGTTGGCCGGATCCGAAAAAACGTAAATATTCTTCAGTACCGGAATCACCAGCCAACACGACTTAACCCCTTTGGCAAAGTAGTTTTTAGCCTTGTCGATCAACTCCTGCAAGCTTTGCGTGGGTGACAAAATCTCGATAGCGGCCAAAGGTGGCTCGGTAACCCGAATTTCATCCTCGGAGAAGTCAATTTCCATCTTGGGGTAGATGCAGAGATCAGGCACCGACTCCCACTGGCTCAAGTCGAGGTTCAACTCAGAGAACAAGGTGAAGCGCTCTCCATAGCCAACTTCCAACAAGGTTCCAATGCGTAGCTGCACATAGCCATGGAGTTTGCTGGGCATCGGTTTCCCCCGCTCGAGTTCATACTGAGAAACTTCAATCACCTTCTGCATAGCGCCCCCGTTGGTTCAAGTGTAGCAGAGGTAGTTTCTGGTACGGGCTCGGAATGCCTGCGCCCAACAGTGACCAGAAGGAGATTTAGCGTGTTCGTCACTGTCCGACCTCGAGCTCATCCAGGCCAGAGCCATGTTTGAGGATTCAACAAGACTCACCTGGTAACCCTAGTTTCGCAGGGGCTTACCGGTCTTGAGTGTATGGGCGATGCGCTCCTGGGTTTTCTTGGTGCCCAGGAGTTTCAGGAAGCCCTCGCGCTCTAAGTCCAGAATGTCTTGCTCGCTCACCTCGCGGGCAGGCCCGTCGCCGCCGCAGAGCACGTAGGCCACTGCGTTCCCCACCACCACATCGTGCTCGCTGGCTTGTTTGGCCTCCTGGAACTGCCAGAGGGCATAGCGCAGGTTGCCCAGACCCTCGGCCCCCAGGGCCCGGATTTTCAGGGGAGGCTGGGGTACGAAGTCGGGGGCCATAAAGAGCACCCGCCGCTTGGCATCGGCAATCAGACGATCCCGGTTCATGCTGATGCCGTCGCCTGGGCGCAAAAAGCCCATGTTGCGGGCCTCGAGGGCGCTGGTAGAGGTCTGGGCCAGCATGATCATCTGGAAGGCCCGCTTGACCCCTTCAAACAGGTCTATGTCCGAACCGTAAGCGGAAAGCTCGTGGGTGAAGCGGAAGAGCATCTCTTTGGTGCCCCCTCCACCAGGCAGCAACCCCACACCGGTCTCGACCAGGCCCATATACAGCTCGGCATGGGCCTGAATGGCGCTGCTGTGCAGGCTGAACTCGGCCCCGCCCCCCAGGGTGAGGCCAAAGGGCGCGGCCACCACCGGGAAGGGGGCCCGGCGCAGACGCATGGAGGTCTGCTGGAAGCGGCGGGTGGCGAGCTCGAGGTCGTCCCAGGCCCCTTCCTGGGCCGCCATCAAGACCAGGGCCAGGTTGGCCCCGGCGCTAAAGGTGCGAGGGTCTTCGTGCCCAATCACCAAACCCGTGTAGCCGTTGCTCTCGACCCAGTCCAGCGATTTGTGCAGTCCACCGATGGAGCCCTCGCCCCAGGTGCCCATCTTGGCGCGGTTCTCGAAGAGGGCCACCCCATCGCCCAGGTCGAGCAGGGCGTACTCCTTGCCTTCTAAAAGTGTGCGCCCTGCACTTTTGACCTGTGCCAGCCGGATGACCCCCTCCTCCGCCGGGATGGGGTGGTACTGTCCGTCGAAGCCCAGGTAGGTGCCGTCCTTGTAAAAACTACCCTGGGCCTTCTTGAGGAGCTCCGGCTCGCTCAGGCCCAGCTCAGCAAAGCCCCGGCGCAGATAGTCCAGGCCCACCGCGTCCATGTTCTTGAAAGGCCCCTGCTCCCAGGCAAACCCCCACTCCAGAGCTCGGTCTACCGAGACGATATCGTAGGCAATCTCCGGAGCTTTCTCGAGGGCGTAGTGGGCATTGATCAAGAACAGCTTGCGGGCAAAGGCGCCGTACTTGCCGGGCAGCTCGCCCACCTTCTGGAGCCGCTCGTTCAGGGGCAGGTCCTTGATGGCTCCAATCTCGTCCAGGCGCAGCTTTTGCTGGGGCTTGTACTCGCCGGTCTGGTAGTCGTAGGTGAAGATGTCCTTCCCCACCTTCTTGTAGAAGCCCGCGCCGGTTTTGTCGCCCAAGTTGTTCTGGGCAATCAGGTTTTCCACCCACTCCGGCATGGCGAAATCTTCGCCGGTGGTATGGGCCAGCTCGGTGGAGACCAGCTTCAGCACATCCAGGCCGGAGATATCGCCGGTGCGGAAGGTGGCGCTCTTGGGGCGGCCTACCAGCGGGCCGGTGAGGGCATCTACTTCGTCAATGGTGAGGCCCTCGGACATCATCAGGCGCATGGCCTGGGTCATGCCGAACACCCCCAGCCGGTTGGCGATGAAGCCGGGGGCATCCTTGCAAAGCACCGTGCCCTTACCCAGAATGCGCTCGCCAAACTGGCGCATGGCTTCCAGTACCGCCGGGTCGGTGTCGGGGGTGGGAATCAGCTCTAAAAGGTGCAGGTAGCGCACCGGGGCAAAAAAGTGCGTGCCCAAGAAGCGCTTGCGGAAGGCCTCCCCCCGGCCCTCCAGAAGGGTTTTCATGGGAATGCCCGAGGTGTTGGAGCTCACGATGGCCTTAGTACCCAGGGCCTCGAGCCGCGCAAACAGGGCCTGCTTGGGCTCGGGCTTCTCGATGATGACCTCCACGATCCAGTCGCAGTCTTTCAGTTTTTCCAGTTCATCGGTGGTGCCCAGCTCGATGAGGGCTGCCCGCCCTTTGTCCATGAAGCTTGCGGGCTTGCTTTTGAGCTGGCGCTCGAGGCCCTTTTTGACCAGCTCGAGCCTGTCCTCCTGGCCCGGTATATCCAGCATGACCACCGGCACCCCTGCGGAGGCCGCCAGCGCCGCTATCGCGCCACCCATTGTGCCCGAACCCACCACACCGATCTTCTTGATTCGCATCGTTCCCTCCCGGCTGCCAAAAATCAGCGAAGGTATCCTGCCATCGCAGATTATTTTTATACCGAGTCAAAGTTTATAACAAACCTATGGTTAGCGTCTAGCGATAGTTTGATTCAGCGGCCCTGCGTTCGGCAATCTACCCGGCCCCCAAGCCAGTCCACCACCACCCTCGACCAGCCCTCGAGCCCCTCATAAATCGCTTGAATTTCCGCCAGCGTGGCCAGTCGGCCCTCGAGCTTCTCCACCTCCTGCACCCGGGGCTCGTCCTGGGCCTCCACTACAAACACCACCCCGGCGTGTACCCGGCTCACCGGCGTATCGGACATCACAATCAGGCCCACCGGCTGGGCGGTGTAGTGCTCTACCCCTACCTCTTCCAGCAGCTCGCGGCGCAGGCCATCTAGCGCGGGGTTGGTAGCGGGGTGGGTAAGGTCTTGGGGGTTGATATGGCCACCCACCCCCAGGGTGTAGAGGTCATGCAAACGGGCCTCCCTGCCGCCCCTGGTGCGCCGCATCAGAAAGTAGCGGCCCTGGTAGCGTAGCAGGGCGTAAGGGATGATCTGCCTGTGGGTGGGGTCTTCTTCGGCCTGGGCGCGTTCCATGAAGAAGCCCT
>CALFDH010000052.1 GCA_937950405.1 uncultured Meiothermus sp. | reverse complement strand
GGGCTCCACAGGTTAGAAGCCCGCTCCTACTGGGGTCTGGTAGCTCGGGTCAACCTCATCCTCCTGGTTCACAACTTCATCCGCAGCCGGGTTCTCTTGAAGATGGCGGGGGTGGAGCTATGAGGTAGCACACGAAGGAATCTTTTGTCATCATGACTGAACTTACGCGGCCTCCACCTGCACCGATAACAGAGGGCTCAAATCCAAGCTCAGCTTGCCTGCGATCAGTCTTCGGCACGGGTAGAAACTCAACCCCAGCCGCCCTCGCTGACGCTCAATCAGCCCATCAGCTTCCAACCCCAAGGCTAGATGGGCCAGCAGGCTGGCCCTACGCCAGTGCCGCGCTAGACCTCCCGCATCTCCTGGCTCCACCATCCCGCCCGATTCGTCCCGTAAAACTTCCCCCCGCCCTTGAGCACCCCCACAGCCAAGTTCAGGCCCCTCAACCTCCCCACCCTGACCCAGCGGGCTCCTCCCTGCCTCCTGAGCTGAACACCGTCCAGCACACGGTTAGACCGGAGTCTCGTGACAAAAGACCGGCCGTGGTCATGGAGCCAGTCCAAGACCTGCTTTGCTGCGTACCATTTGGTGAACAGGCCGTAGGCTCTGTCCCGAAGGGGATCGTCCATGCGTCAAACACTGCCCCCTCTTCTCCTCCGTCCACCCCAGCACCCCCAGGGACAGCCCATAGACCCAGGCCCCCGTGGAGGTGTCCCGGGCCTTCTTCAGGCCCAGCTTGCCTGTGCGATAGCCCTGGACGAGGAGGTCATAAAGGATGAGGTCACCTCGGTACAGCCCGCCCATCCTTTTGCAAAGCTCCAGGGCGTATGTAAAGAGCAGGGCCAAAAGCTTAGCGCGCAGAACAGGGCGTGGTATCGCATCTTCGGGCCTTCTTGGTGGCATGAAAGCCCATTTTATCTGCTTATATCCTCTGGGTAAGTCCAGTGTGAAAACTCGTTGCAGCCATCAACTGGCTTGTTCGGGCTCAGTTGGTTTGGGCGGTTCGGCCAGGTTGAGACCATTGAATTTCTTCTGGCAGGCATCTATGCCCTCGGTAGCCCAGGTCTGGGCTGCTTCGGCGGCCGTCTGAATCACCTTGTCCATAAGCAAAGCCAGATCGGGGTGGAAGCCTGTCAGCACCCAGCCCGCACCCTCTTCGGGCGTGGGGGGCTTGCCAATTCCTATGCGCAAACGATGAAAGTCCCGCGTGCCCAAATGGGTTGAAATAGATTCCAAGCCGTAATTCCCCGCGTTGCTCCCCCCTGCCTTGAAGCGTAGCCTACCAGGTGGCAAATCCAGCTCGTCGTGGATCACCAGAATACGCTCGGGCGGAACCTTGTAAAACCGTGCCAGAGGGGATACGGCTTCTCCGGTGGCGTTATAGAAAGTGGTGGGCTTGACCAATAGACCCGGAACCCACTCTCCGGAAGCCTTCAGAAACTTGATCTCGGCAATGAGGGCATTGCCCTTGTGCCGAAAATCCGAACCAAGCCGATCGAGTACCCAGAACCCTACATTGTGTTTGGTTCGGGCGTATTGCAAACCCGGATTCCCTTGTCCAACAATCAGGAACATGGCTCAAAAGTCGAGGGCCGAAAGCCGGGAAAACCGCAGCCTTCGGCCCCTGGTGCAGGGTTATGGGCCTACTTCTCCTCTTCGGTCTTGCCCTTTTTGATCACTTCCACTTCAGTGGGCGCGGCAGCAGCCTGAGCTGCGAGCTTATCGGCATCTTCAGGAGGTACGATGGCAACAATCGTATCGCGAGCGTTCATGGCAAGCTTAACCCCTTCGGGAAGGGTTAGCTCGTCGGCGTGGATGCTGTCGCCAATACGAAGTTCGCTGACGTTGACCTCGATGAAGGGGGGGATGGCCTTGGGCGAAACTTTGACCTGAATGTCGTTGTTGACGAGCTGCAATACGCCGCCCTCGCGCACACCCTGGGCGGTACCCACTATCTTGACAGGAATCCACATCAGAACCGGCTCGTCGGAGAGGGCATAGAAGTCCACGTGATCGGGACGACGGCGGCGCTTATCCAGGTTAATCTGGCGTACCAGGGTATCTACAGTCTTGCCGTCTTCCATCTCGAGGGTAATCACATGGTGAATGCCCGCCGCCATGAAGACCTTATTGAACTCCTTGAGATCTACCACAACCTTGTAGTTTTCTTGCCGATTATAGACTACGCCGGGCAGTTTGCCGGCGTCGCGCAGTGCCGTAGGATTTTCGCTCCCACGGTTTTGGGCTTTGATGCGGTATTCCATTGCCTTCCTCCGAAACTTTTCTCCTGGCTGGATATCGGCCAACCCAGGATTTTGGTTTGTTCGCACCACAGCATTCGTGTGGAGGTCAAAACACAAGCCTTCAAAGTGTACCATAACCCCCGGTCACTAGAAAAGCCGGTTTTAGGGGTACGGCTTGACATTGGAAAATTCCGAAGAGTTGCCCTGACCTTTCGGGAACTTTACCGACATTCACCACTGGGTACGTAGCGGGTCTTGCTCTTGGGTCTCGGTGGGGGAGGCAGAGGGAACCGGGCGGGGACGGTTGCCATAGCTACCATAACTGCCGTGGCCTTTGGAGGAGACCAGCATTCCCTCCCCTGCGCGCAGCTGATTGACCGCCAGTCCCAGCACCTTGGCCCCGATGCGGGTGAGGTTGTCTACCGCAGCAACCAGGCTACGGCGGTTGGTCGTGCTGGTATTCACCACCACCACCACGCCCGAGACCTGCGGCGCGATTACGAGCGTATCGGTCACGGCAAGCACGGGGGGGGTGTCAATAATGATGGTATCCCACTCGCCCGATTCGCGCAGGCTGCGCAGGAAAGGCCGGAACTGTTGGGATAGAAGACCCGAAGGGTCTTCAACGGTTTGCAAACAAGGTAGCAGAGAAAGCCCACGCTCGAGCTGGTGGGTAGCCATACCAAAAAGCGGGTCGCGTAGCACCGCAATCACGTCAGGGCCGCTTTTAATGTCGAATTCGCTGTGCAGGATGGGGCGATGTAAATCAAGGTCAATCAACAAGGTTCGCTTGCCGGTGCGGGCGTAGGCTCGAGCCAGGGCAATTGCCACGCTGCTTTTGCCCTCCTTGGCTTCAGGGCTGGTGACAGCAATAATTTTGGGATCGTTCTCATCCATCAGGCCGCGGTTGACGTAGGTACGCAGGTAGCTGGCCGCCTCGCGCGGCAGGTCGCGGCTAGCGTTGGCCAGCTTGGGAAACTCCCCCAGCACTTGCAACCCGGTCAGTTCTGCTGCGTCTTCACTACTACGAACCGTACGCACCGAGACTTCGCGCAACAGCAAGAACAGAACACCGAAAACCAGGGTGAGTACCCCCGCTAGCAGGGCATTGAGCAAAGAGCGGGGTGCCACCGGGCGAATGGGGGTTTCGGCAATGTCCAGCAAGCTCAGTTGACCCGTAGCCCCCTGCTCCAGGGCCCGCACCAGATCCAGGTCGCGCAGTAGGCTACCCTGCAAGCTACGCAATCCTTCGATACGTTCAGGGGTATTGTTGCCCCTGGCCAGATCGGTCTGTACCGAGCGCAGTTGGGTTTCGAGCGACAGGCGGTAGCGGCTAAAGCTGCCCCGCACGCGCTGGTCGTCCCAGCGCCTGAGGGCATCGGCCCATTCGTTGGCAAGTTGGGCCGCCCGCACAGGATTGGTATCGCGCACATTGAGCACGATGATGCCAGATTGCCGACCATCCACCGTGCGCACCCGCAGTTTGCGGCGAAATTCCTCGAGGGTACGCTGGTTCTGCGGGCCGTTGAGGGTGTCCTTGAGTACCTGACTGCTCAGGGCTGCCTCGCGGTAGGCCTGGCTATCCAGGGGGCTGGCAGTGGGTACGCTGTTGATACCCGTGCCGGAAAAGGCCGTGGGTTGGGCCGCCAGCAGTCGGGCCGTAGCCTGGTATATAGGGGTTTGCAGGCGTGAAATAAAATAGCCCGCAACCGTTGCTACAATAGCCAGTGAAATTAAGAGCCAGCTATAGCGCCATAGCCGCTTGAAAAACTCGGCAAGGTCTACCTTGATCAAACCGGGCAGTTCTCTCATCTGGTATTGGATTGTACTACGAATAACCCCCGTTCCCATCATAAAAAAGTACGCGCTCAATTACGGGGTTGGTTACGCCCAAAGCCAGCCTCCCAGCCTGATGATGTGGGGTAGATTCTTGGGCTCTACGAAGTCGTTACTCATCCTTAACGCTCACCGTTTCGACCCCAGACCTGGGGTTTGCTCGAAGCTCTTTGAGCAAAACCTCGAGCGGCTCTGGCGCCGGGGTATAACAGAACCTGGACGAGAGCCGGGCATCGTATTCTTGCACCAGAACCCGCACCGGCCTGGTTCCTTGCAAATAACAGGCATATTTGCGAACCGCCCGCTCGAGCCGCTCCCCACTGACCGGGGTGATGGAGCGTTTTGGAAGGTTCTCGAGTTCGATGATGATGTGTTTCATAGAAGGTCTCCGCGACGATTTGGCAACAAAGGCTTGGGGATAATCGGGCAAGAAACAGCTTTTACGGGAACACTCAGATGGGTCTTGAACTACTTGCGGCCTTCAAAACGGCAACGGCGATTCCCCCCCATAGGGCATGATTGCGCTGTGGAGCCTGCGATTCAGTTGGCGTTGCAACGCAAGATACATCCCCCTGGCAACCCTGGCTTCGTGGTCATCCAAACCTTACTTCACCGCTTACCAGCAGTCCCACTAAAGCCTAGTAGGCTACAGCCAGCTCGCCATGGTTGGCATGTTGAAGGAAAAAAGCGATGGCGGGGGGTGAAGCGTCCAGAGGTTCGAGGGGATCGGGCGGGCTGAGGGCAACCCAATCCTGAGGGGCGCTTTCGGGGCCAGGATATGGTCTGGTTCGGCGGGGCATAATCTCCATAATCAGGCCTTTGAGCAAGACCCCTTGATTCTGATGTGAACAGAATACTAGATTTTGCGAGTGGTTCAAGAGGCTCTACCCGAGCGGTGAGGGTCGTGTTGCTTTGGGCATAAAAATAAGCTGGAACGGTTTTCTTGATTAAGTGGTTGAATCGGCTGGACAAAAGGGTGATTATGTAATACTCTAAAATCATCCGAGTTGGTACAAAACCAAACGGGGGGAGGAACTAGACGCACAGGAACTGAAGAACTGACCGCAACGCACGAACGAGCCGCCCGAAACACCAAGCCCCTAGCAGAAGCGCCCCCGTGGCGCAGACCGTAACGGAAGTGGATGATGAAGAAGCTCTCCAACTTGTAAACCCCCAAATCAAATGTAGTGCCGCAGACACGAGGTGTAACTCCTCCAGCGCTGCCCATACGTACATACCGACCCTGAGAACCCTTTTTTATTGACCGTAACGCACAAGGAGTAAAACATGTCCACCAACCTAGTCCTCATCAGCGGTGTCCTCAGCAAGCACGAGCTTCGTTACACCCCCAAAGGCACCCCTTTGCTCGAGGTTTCCCTCATCGGCAAGCGGGCCGTCGGCGGGAACCACCTCTTCTCCCGCGCCGACCTCACCTTCTACGGCAAGCTGGCCGGGTATTGGGCCGATCAACTGGTAAACGGACAGGCCTACCAGGCCATAGGCCGCCTGGTTTACGAGTCCTGGGAAGCAGACGGCGTAAAGGGCTCGCGCCTGCGCCTGGTAGGCGAGGAACTCTTCAAGCTGGAAAACGCCGATGTGCGCGAGGAAGAAAAGGGCCCGGTACTCTACGGGGCCGAAAACCGGGTGATTTTGTCGGGCGGCCTGACCACAGACCCTGAAATTCGCCAGACCTCGCTCAAAACCCCGGTGGTCAGGGCCAGCCTGGGCTTCTCGAGCTGGGATGCTTCGGCAGGAAAGGCCCGCAGTCACTACATCGAGCTGGAAGCCTGGCGCGACCTGGCGGTGCAGTTTGCCGATCTCAAGAAAGGTTCACAGGTACTGCTGGAAGGCTCACTCAAAACCGAGGTCTGGGAAGATAAAGAAACCAAAACCAGGCGCTACAAGCGCGTTCTGGAAGTAGAGCGCGTGACCCCCCTGGCCCGCATCCGCAGCGCCGAGCGGAACCCGGAAAAACCCCCAATGGTCAAAGGCGGCAAGGCAAAAACCGGGACCAAAGCCGCCTAGAACGCTCTGCCCTGACACAACAATGGCCGCCTATCCAGGCGGCCACTTCTGTGAAGGGTGCGAGAGGCTTTTGTCGTTTTCCCCTTTCCCTCTCCCCTGGCGGGAGAGGGTGGCGACACCGCCGGCCAGTTTGGTGCTGATTTTGCCGAAAAAACATTTCTGACGGCAACCCGGTGTCAACGGGTGAGGGGTTGCGACAACGATGCCCATGCAGATGATAAGAGCCTGAGGGGTGCGATAACGACCTCGGTTATGAGTTAAATACCCCGAATTTTCAGTCCAGCCGCTCGTAAGCGGGCAGGGTCAGAAACTCCTTGAACTCGGGTTGCAGCACCAGTTCGTCCAGCAGCTTAGCAGCCTCCTCGAGGTTCTTCATACCCACCAGCTTGGCCATCTCTTCCTGCTTGAGCTGAGCGTACAGCTCCGGGGTAAAGGTGCGCCCGTCCTCGAGTTTTGCGCTCTTGCGGAGCCACTGCCACAGTTGTGACCGGGAGATTTCGGCGGTAGCGGCGTCTTCCATCAGGTTGAAGATGGCCACCGCCCCACTGCCCCCCAGCCAGGCCGCCATGTACTGCAGTTCCACGCTGATGTTGTTGCGTATCCCGGCCTCGGTAATCTTGCCGCCCGGTACATTGAAGTCAATCAGGTGCTCGGCCTTGATTTTGCCGTCCACATCCTCGCGCAGGCGGTCTTTTTGGTTGGGCTTTTCGCCCAGCACCTTGTCGAAGACCGCCAGGGCCACCGGCACCAGGTCGGGGTGGGCCACCCAGGTGCCGTCGAAGCCGTCGCCCGATTCACGTTCTTTGTCCTTGGTGACCTGCTCGATGGCCTTGGCGTTGACCTCGGGATCTTTGCGGCTGGGGATGAAGGCCGACATGCCCCCAATGGCGTGGGCACCGCGCTTGTGACAGGTTCGCACCAGCAGCTCGGTGTAGGCCCGCATGAAGGGCACCGTCATGGTGACCTGGGCACGGTCGGGGAAGAGCACCTCGTGGGTGGCGAATTTCTTGATGCAGCTAAAGATGTAGTCCCAGCGCCCGGCGTTCAGACCGGCGGCGTGCTCGCGCAGCTCGTAGAGGATTTCCTCCATCTCGAAGGCGGCCAGAATGGTCTCGATAAGTACCGTGGCCCGGATGGTGCCCTGCGGAATGCCCAGGTAGCTCTGGGCAAACTTGAAGACCTCGTTCCAGAGGCGGGCCTCGAGGTGGCTCTCGAGCTTGGGCAGGTAGAAGTAGGGCCCGCTACCCCGCCGCAGTAGCTCGTGGGCGTTGTGGAAAAAGTACAGTCCGAAGTCGAAGAGGCTCCCCGACATGGGTTCGCCGTCTACCAGCACGTGCCGCTCCACCAGGTGCCAGCCCCTCGGGCGCACCAGCAAGGTAGCGATTTTCTCGTTTAGCCGGTACTCCTTTTCGGGCGTGCTCAGGCTGATGGTGCGGCGCACCGCGTCCATCAGGTTTTGCTGGCCCTGCACCACGTTCTCCCAGGTAGGCGAAAGGGAGTCCTCGCAGTCGGCCATGAAGACCTTGGCCCCCGAGTTGAGGGCGTTGATCATCATCTTGCGCTCGGTGGGGCCGGTAATCTCGGTGCGGCGGTCGTTGAGGTCGGGCGGCGCGGGCGCGACTTTCCAGTCGCCCTCGCGTATGAAGCGGGTGTGAGGCAGGAAATCCGGTTTCTCACCGCCCTCGATGCGCTTGGCGACTTCAGCGCGACGTTGCAGTAAGCCTTTGCGAACGGCATTAAACTCCCGTTGGAGTCCGGCCAAGAAGGCCATTGCCTCCGGCGTCAGCACGGTATCGGAGGCGGGCAGTTTGGGGCCGATAATCTGAACACCTTGGGGCATCTGGCTCATAGGGGTCTCCTGGTAGGGTGAACGGGGCACAAAACTCCCTGCCCCTTTCCAGGCCCAAGCCTAGCCCCTGGAAAATGAGTTTGTCAACCAATGAGATTGTTTTGCGTTAGTTGAAAAATATCTACTGCTCACTTAAGCTTTAGACATGGAAACCAAGCGTCGTCCAGGGCGCAGCCGCTCTACAGAGGTGGGCGAGGTGCGCACCCTCGAGCGCGGCCTGCACCTGCTGGAAGTGCTGTCCGAGGCCGAGACCCTCTCCCTTTCGGAGCTGGCCCGCAAGACCGACCTCTCCCCCAGCACCGCTTACCGGCTCCTGGAAACCCTGCGCCGCCGGGGTTTTGCCGACTGGGACGAAGCCAGGGGCCTGTGGAAGGTGGGCCTGCGGGCCTACCAGGTAGGCTCGGCCTTCCTGACGCGGGGCGGGCTGATTGAGGCGGCCACCCCCGAGATGGAAAAACTGGTAGACGAGCTCAACGAGACTGTCAACCTGGCGGTGCTGGACGGCCACGAGGTCATCTACATCGCCCAGGTGGAGGGGCGGCAACTCATCCGCATGTTTACCCGCATTGGGGCCCGGGCCCCCATCTACTGCACCGGGGTAGGCAAGGCACTGCTACTGGAGCATGGCGAAGCCGAGGTGCGGCGCATTGTGGGCGCGGGGCCCTTCAAGCCCTACACCGCCAAAACCATCACCACCCTGGAGCACTTTTTACGCACCCTACAGGAAGCCCGCCAGCGCCGCTACGTGCTCGACGACGAAGAGCGCGAGGATGGGGTACGCTGTATTGCCGCACCCATCCACGACAACCGGGGCAAGGTGGTGGCCTCGATGTCGCTCTCGGCCCCCGCGACCCGGGTTCCCGACGAGCGCTTGAGCGAGCTGGGTGCTCGAGTGCGCCAAGCCGCCGACGCGGTCTCGGCGCGGCTGGGCTGGTCGGGGTAGCGGGCCGGGCCTCAGGCCACCGGCTCAATCTGCACCCGGATCGCCTCGAGCGCCAACCCCACCCGCACCACACTGAAGCGCTCGCCAGGC
>CALFDH010000051.1 GCA_937950405.1 uncultured Meiothermus sp. | reverse complement strand
GCATCTGGTGGCGGCCCTGGGCATGTTCGTGTGGGCCAGCCAACAGCCCTGGACGGCCCTTGCCCTGGGGTTGGATCGGGAGATGGCCCTGTATGCCAGCGCCACCGTGGCTACTCTGGGCCTGACGGTTCTGGCCATGTTTGGGGGGCTGTGGGTGATGGTGGGGGGGCTGATTCTCCTGGCGGCGCTGCTGCCCCACCCCGAGTCGGGGTTGTACTGGGCGGTATGGCCGCTATGGGCGGTGGGCGGGCTGGTGGGGCTCTCGGTTTTCAACGCGATTCACAAACTCGAGGCCGCCCAGCAAGAAATGACCAAAGTGGCCCTGCGGGATCGCCAGACCGGCCTGAGCACCCGCCTGGCCCTCGAGGCCGATTACGAGCGCTACCAGGCATTGGCCAGCCGTAGCGACCAGCCCCTGCTTTTCTCATACTGGCTGCTAGGGGTCTCCCAGCAGCGCCCCCAGCTTTTGCAGGAGCTGGCTCAGGTGATGCAAGACGCCCTGCGCCAGGGGGACGGGCTTTACCGCGTGGGCGAAGACCAGTTTTGTGGATTGCACATCGGGCTGGTGAGCGGACACGAGCTGACCGAGCGCTTGAGCCGGCGTTTTGCCCAGGCCCGGGTGGTCTGGGTGGTGTGCAATGGCCTGACCCTGGAAGAGGCCTTGAATCATGCCCAGGAACTGTTGTACCGCAGCCCGCGGCAGCCTATCCGGCAACTGGCTTTGGTTCCCAAAGCGTAGATCAAGAGCCGAAGGCCTAAAGTCTATAGCCTATAGTCCATAGTCTATGGTCTATAGCCTGTGGCTAGAGCGCTCTTCACAAATATCGAGCCATCCGCGACTAAGAATCCTTTGCCCTGTACAGAACAGTGACCGCTGGGAAACTCGAAACCCAAGCACCCTTGGGCCGGGCCCGGCCTCCGCTTGTCCCTTCTTGTTTTCATTGGCGGCCACGTCTGTGAGGAGCGCTGAAATGGGCGTCGGTACAGCACAGACCCAACAATTTTTGTGCAACTCAACCGGCTGGTTCAGGTAATCTGAGCGGGATGCGGGTCCTGAAGGTTGCCCTGCCCCTGCCCATTGAGCCCATGTCGTACCTGCCCCCCCATGCCGACACGCGGGGCGACGACGCGCTGGGCTACCGGGTGGTAGTGCCCTGGCGGGGCGAGCTGCGGGTGGGGGTGGTGGTGGGCCGCGAAGAAGGGCAGCACAAGAGCTTTGCCTTGCGCGAAGCCATCGCCTACCTGGACGAGCGGCCCTGGCTACGACCTGCCGAAATCGAATACCTGGCCCAGGCAGCCCGCGACAGCTTTTGCACGGTGGGCACGTTGCTAAATGACCTGTTGCCGTTCCTCGAGCCCCCCCTGCTGCACCGGGTGCGGCTGTTGCCCGAGGCCGACCCGGCGGTGCTGCCCAGGGGCCTCGAAGCCTTGGCCGAAGGCTGGCAGGGAGCTCAGGGCTTTGACCCCAAGCTGCTGGATTATCTGCGCGAGGCCGGGGTTTTGCAGGAAGAAGTGTCCGAACAGCACAGCCGGCAGCAGGCCCTGGTGGTGTTGCAGGAGCCCTCGCAAAAGCTGAGCGAGAAAGCCAAAGCGGCCTGGTACGCCCTGCGCGACCTGCGCCAGGTGGAAAGCATGGCGGCGCTGGCCCGCGCGGCGGGCGTGGGGGTGGGGGTGGTGAAGGGCCTGGTGGAGAAGGGCTACATCGGTTGGGTGGAGGTGGAGCCGGCCTCCGAAACCGTGGTGGCACGCAAGCTCGAGCCCCTCCTTCTGCCCACGGTGCCGGTGCGGTTGGGGGGCGGAAGGCTCCTGGAGCGCATTCGGGCCCTGGCCTGGCTGGTACAGGATGGGCCTGCCCTGGTGCTTTTCCCCGAGGTCTCGCTGCTCAAAAAATTCCAGCCGTTCTTCCCCCAGGCCACGGTGTTTCACGGCGAGATGAAGGCCGAGGAACGCCGTAAGGGGTGGGCGCAGGTGGCTGCGGGGGCCGGGCAGAGGGAGCTGGTGCTGGCTACCTACCAGGGGCTGTTGATGCCGCTGGATTTCAAACGCCTGGTGCTGGTGGAGGAGGCCTCGGAAGCCTACAAACTGCCGGGGGGCTCGAGGGCCTTCGTGCCCCGGCTGGCCCGGCTACGCGCTTTGGGGCTTGGGGCTTCCCTGCACTTTTGCGCGGGCGTGAATAGCCTCGAGGTCTGGGACGAGCCCGCCCATTACCTGCCGCCACCAGCTCCCCGCCTGCACCTGCTGGACATGCGCCGGGAGCGGGGCTGGCCGATTTCCGGGGCGGCCCTGGCCCTTTTGTCGCAGGTGCTGGAGAAAAAGCGTCAGGCCATCGTGCTCTCGGCGCGGCGGGGCTACAGCGCGGTGCTGCGCTGCAAAGAGTGCGACTGGAAGGCCATGTGCCCCAACTGCGCCCTGCCGCTGCGCTTTCACAAAAGCGGTCGGGTGGGTCTGTTGCAGTGTCACCAGTGCGGCCATGAAGAAAAGGCCCCCGACCTTTGCCCAAGCTGCCAGTCGGACGTCTTCGACCCCAAGGGACCGGGGGTGGAGTGGCTCTTGGAAGCTCTGGCCCAACACCTCCCGGCCCTGCCCCGCTACCGCTACACCGCCGACGCCAAGGACGACCTGGGCAACCTGCTGGCGGGCCAACCGGGCGTGCTGGTGGGCACTACGGCTATTTTGCGGGGGCCGGTCTTGCCCGAGCTGGCCCTGGTGCTCCTGCCCTATGCCGACGGGTTTATCCTCGAGTCCGACTTCCGGGCTGCCGAGCGCTACCACCGGCTCTTGTGGCAGCTCACCGACCTGCACCCCCACCGCCGCCCCTTGCTGGCCTTGCAAACCTTCGAGCCCGCACACCCCGCCCATCAGGCCCTGGAAAAAGCCGACCCAGACAGCTTTATGCAAAAAGAGTGGGGCCTGCGTCAGGCCCTGGGCTACCCCCCGGCTAGCCGGATGGTGAAACTCGAGGTGGCCCACCCCAAGGAGCCCGTGGCCCGCGACGCCATCCTCCAGCTTGCCGCAGCGCTCAAACCCAAAGCTGAGCCCGGCGAACTGCTGGGCCCGGCCCCTGCGCCTGTGGCCCGCCTGCGGGGCCAGTATGTGTTTCACTTGCTCCTCAAAAGCTCGGAAGCCCGCATCCAAACCCTGATGGAAAACCTGCCCCCCGTGCGCGAGGCGCGGCTACGCATAGATCCCGACCCCCAGAGCTTTGTGGGGTTGCTTGAGGATTAGTTTTTCTGAAGCAAACCCTGGATATGCTCGAGCGCACCCAAATTGCTTTAGGTCAGCGTTCAGGAATGCCCGAAATGCATTAAGCGGATAAAGTGACCTTGACTACAAAAAGTGGGGCGGGGAAGTTCTAATCTCGTGCTACAACAAAAAAACGATTGCTCCTGCAACATGCGTTCCCTTCTAAGGAGGTGTGTGATGACAAGAATTGCTCGTACTGCATCGGTTGGGCTAATGGTTTGTTGCTGATTCTGGCTGGCTGCTCGAGTACACCCAGGGTTGTTGAAACAGGTCAAGCGCCAGAGCCCATTCCCGCCGCCTACCGCGCCTTGATCGAGGCCCACCCGGACTTTCAAATGGCGGCGACTCTGGCCGAAAAGGAGGGCAAGAGGGCGGACTGGTCTAAGGCCACCCAGAGTACCGACCCGAGCGGCAGATGGGTGGCGCAAATCCCTTTGTGTTGGGATGAAAACAATCTCGAGCTTTTGATTGTGGCAATTGAACATGAGAAGGTCGAGGATGTGATGTTATCTCGCATCACGCTAGCACAAGACGAAAAGGCTGTTCGAGTCGCGTTTGCACACCTTGGTTCTAAGTTGGCCATGAAAGGCTTGGTTACCATAACACAGGGAAAGCCAGTGTTAGAACATGTAAAGTGGGGTCGTACCAAGGGGATAACTTCAGTTGGCGAGCTCGTTACAATCTCAGATACCGCTGTGTCACCGGAGGTACGCCCCCAGCAGGTAAACTGTAATGTTCTACTGGCGCAACTTGCAGCTGCTTCAGCGGCTTTGGCAGCTACCACTGCCTATATGCTCAGCACATGTGCGGCGTTGTGGTGGGCACCCCCATGTTGGATTGCTCTTGGCTACTACGCTGGCGTATTATTGGCATATTATGCTGCCGTCGAAGCTGCTAAACCATGCCTGTAGATAAGCTCCATGGTGTTTCATGGGTCATCTTGTTGACCTAATGACTTTGGGGGCTGATTTGAACCAACTGTAAGCTTTCTAGAATACCGATCAATAGTAATTTTTGAAGGGGGAATGGCTATGCAAAAATCACTACGTAAATTGTTAGTTATTACCCAGTTGGTTTGGGGTTTGGCTGGCACCTTCACACTAGCGGCTGGATTGATATGGCTGACCAGCCATTCCCCGTCACTAATGGGTATTGCACTTACCGCTACGGGTTTTTTTCAAGTATTATTCGCGTTTTACATTCCAGGACTCAAGGCAGTCACAGCCGACCTCGAATTGGCTCCTATTAGAACATGGCTGTTTCTGTTTTTCGCCATTCTAGCCTTGTTGGCGGCAGTGGTTTTCAACTGGGCGGCTATAAAGTTAACTTGATGGATACCAAAATGGATATTCCACCATACTTCCAGGTGCTGCTCATGACTGCCCGAGGGCTATATTTCACAGCGGGGAACCTAATGTTTGTGGCCGAGTTTCTCCAATGGAGAACAAAAGGCTATACCTGGCTAGAACCTTCGGCTTGGTTTGCCGTGCTGGGCATAATTCTCATGCTCCAGGCGTTTTTTGGCTTGACCTACTAGTGGCTGCATACCCTGATGTGGGTGCGGCCCGCGCTGGTTTCTCTCACCTTGTGGAACATGGTGGTAACAGGAGCAGGGTTCTTGGTGCTTGCCTTTTTCTGGGCAATCACTTAGCCGCGTAGGATGGGCGCATGGCGTTTACCATCCGCCCCTATGCGCCCCCCGACCTGCCCCACCTTTACCGTGTCTGCCTGCTCACTGGCGATAGCGGGGCCGATGCCAGTGGGCTATACCGCGACCCCGACCTGCTGGGTCATTTTTACGCCGCACCCTATGCGCTGCACGCGCCCGACCTGACCTTTGTGCTCACCGACGAGGAAGGGGTGTGTGGCTACGTGCTGGGCTGCCGCGATTCGCTTCGGTTCGCCGCCTGGATGGAAGCCGAATGGCTGCCGCCGCTGCGGCGCAAATATCCCCTGCCGCCCGAAGGGGACGCCTCCAAAGATGCCGCCATGATTCGATTGATTCACAAGGGCTACCTTCCCTCGAGCCTTACCCCCGAGTACCCGGCCCACCTGCACATAGACCTGCTGCCCAGGGCCCAGGGCCAGGGCCAGGGCCGCAAGCTGATGGAGGTGTTCCTGAACCGCCTGCGTGAACTGGGCGTTCCGGGCGCACACCTGGGGGTGGGTCGGCGCAACGTGGGCGCGGTGGCTTTTTATGAGCGCATGGGGTTTGTCCGCTTGCAGACTTTCCCCTGGGGCTACGAGTACGGCCTGAAACTGTAATGGGGAGCTAGGGGCTGTGCAGGGAGATGACCCGTAAAGACCCCCGCCTTCAACCTGAGGCAATCAGGGTAATGGCCACCAGCGAGAGCAACACCCCCACGGTCTGGCTCCGGCTCAGGTGCTCGCGCAACAGGCTCCAGGCCAGCAGGGCGGTGAAGGCCGGGTAGAGCGAGGAAATCACGGCGGCTACGTCCAGGCGGCCCGTCTGGGCGGCCACCAGAAAAAGCACGTTGCCCCCGGCATCCAGCACCCCCGCCAGGCCGACCAGGCCCACGCTGGCGAAGAGCCGGGCTTCCCGGCGGAGCGCCCCCAGCCAGAAAACCAGCCCCAGCATCAGGGTGGTGGCCACCAGCTTCGCCACCGCCGAGGGCCAGAAGAGGCCCTCGACCTGGTGAATGAGGGCGAAATAGCCCCCAAAGCCCAGCCCGGCCAGAAACGCATAAACCAGGCCCCGCGCAGGGCCCGCGCCGCCTTCTGGGCGGGCAGCCAGCCAGACGCCCAAAAGCCCCACCCCAAAGCCCAGCAGTTGCAACGGGGTAGGGAGGCCCTCGAGCGCAAACCCCACTAAAGCCGCCAGGGCCGCCCCCACCACCCCGGCAATGGGCGCGGCCAGCCCCATCTGCCCGGCCTCGAAGGCCCGGTACAGGAACACCAGCCCCACACAGCCCGCCAGCCCCGCAGCCATGCTCCAGGGAATGTCCTGCGGCTGAAAGGCCTCGGCCCGCAGCAAGGCCAGCCCCACAAAGAGCAAAAACCCGGTGAAATGCACCAGCAGGGCGATCAGGTAGGGGTTGAGCCGCCGCGAGGCCACCCCCCCGCTAAAGTCGCCTGCCCCCCAGGAGATGGCGGAGAGCAACGCGAAGGAAACAGCGGCCAGTTCAGCGCTCATGAAGGTCTCCACAGGAAACAGATTCCGGTCATCACCATTTTTGTCATCATCTATTGCCGCAGTGTTTTGTTGTTGGCTTTGGCAACCCCTATGCGCTTGCTCGAGGTGGAGTTCTTTAGTTTGATTTTCCCCATAGCTTGCTAACGCGGGTTGTTTTGCAGCCAGGCCACAAAGCTATTGACCACATCTTGATCGCCTATCAGGTCGGGCTGGCGCACCACTGCCTCGAGGAAGGCCCGCACCACCGCTTCGTCGGCTTTTTCCAGTAGCTCCACAATGCTAAGGCCGCTGTAGGGGCCCCGAAGGAGCGGGCGGTTCAGGCTGGCGTTGCGCCGTGCGCTCGGGGCGGCTTCGCGCAGGGCGTTCTGCACCTGCTGGATCACCAGGGTCTCGCCCTGGGGGGAGAGCATCTGGGCGCCACTCAGCAAAGGGGCGTTGCCCAGGTTGCGCAGCTCCACCCCCGCCGTGTAGAGCTGGCGGGCCAGGCTGGGCTTAAGGGCGGTGAGCGAAAGGCGGGTGCTGGCCGCGCCGTAGAGCACCTCGAGGGTGTAGGTACCCTCGGTAGGCAGCCGCACTGCCGCCCCGGTCTGCACCAGGCCGGTGGTCGGGGGCCGCACCGCAACGGCTTTGCTGGCGCTTTGCAGTAGCTGGCCCTGGGCGTCCAGCAAGCGGGTGACCAGGGTGGCCGCGCCCAGGTAGGGAAACCCCTCGAGGCTCACCTGTGGGAACACCGCTTCCCCCGCCGCAAAGGGACGGGCCTCGAGGTCTTCGGCCCGCAGCATCAGGCGTTGTAGCGAGAGGGTGGTTTTGGCCTCGGCCATTTGCCGGATGGCGCGGTGGGCCCAGGCCGCCAGCGGGCTTTGGGGGTGGTTTTGCAAAAAGCCTCGGTAGTGCCCCATGGCCTGCTCCCTCAGCCCGGCCCGCTCGGCCAGGTAGCCCTGCCAGAACTCCAGCCGGGTCTCCTGGGTTTCCTGCAGGTCCTTGAGGGCCGCCTCGAGTTCCGAGCCCTCGTCTACCCGCAGGGCCAGGTTGTAGGCCTCGCGGGCGCCCAGGTGATCGCCGTAGCGGGCCCGCACCAGCCCCAGGTTGTAGGCGGGCACGGCGTATTCCTCGCGGGCCTGGGCCTCGAGGCGCAGGGCACGCAACGAAGCCCGAACCGAGCGGGCGTAATCACCCTGCAGATAGTAGGCCCAGCCCAGGTTGGTCCAGTAGAGGTTTTTCTCGGGCAAAAGGGACGCGGCTCGCTCGAGGGCCTCTTTGGCAAGCGGGGCGTTGTTCTCGCCAAAGGCCACAAAGCTCAGTTCCTCCCAGGCCAGCGGCATCTCAGGGGCAAGCTGGGTCAGGTTGCGGGCGACTGCGCCCCACTGCTTGTCTTCCAGACCCCGAAAGAGCAACAGGGCCGTGAGCCGCTCATACACCTTTCCTTCGGCCAGCTTGCGGGCTGCGTTCAGCGCCTCGGTGCGGCGGCGCTCGGAGAACTCCAGCAGGGCCTGGTAGGCCAGCGGTAGCTTGTTCTGCCGCACCTGGCTCCAGAAATCTTGCAGCTCCCTGGGGAGTTGTTCGGTGATCAATAGCGAGCTCACCCCGTCGTTGCGCAGGGCCACCGCAGCCCGGTAATAGGGGAGGGGGGTGTTCTGTACCGTCAGGTCGCCCTGGGCCAGCCGGGCAAAGTCGTCGTTGCGGGCGGCCTCGAGCCGCCAGGCTCCCGGTCTGACCCCGGTCTGGCGCGCTGTCCAGTACAGGGCCAGCTCGGGCCGGCTGAAGCGGGCGCTCTGGAGGCCCCCTGCGCTGGCCAGGAAGACCCGTAGCCAGCCCTGCCGGTCTACCTGCCCCACCAGAACCCAGCTCGCCCCGCTAATCTCCCTGGCCAGCCGCGCGCCCCCGGCGCTGCCGAGCGAGCCCGCGGCCAGGTCGTAGCTGCCCTGCCAGGGCATGTCCGGCAACAAAATAGCGGCCAGCGAAGGCGGGGCTACCCCCAGCCCTCCCGCTACCGCCTGTGCGATGGCATGGCCGCCCGGCCCCGCAAAGGGCAGCACCACGCCCCGGTTTACGGGCACTGCCTGCTCCAAAAGGGCCTGGTCTACCTTGCCCCAGGCCCCGGCTCCCAAAACCACCAGCAGCAACACCCAGAACCCGCGTGTCATAGGGTCATCTTATACCTACTCGGCGCGTGAGCGACGCTAAATGCGCCCCTCACTTGCCGCGCCAGGGGGCGCGCCGAGGGACTTGTATATCTCTTTTCGGTCACTTCTGGGCAGATTTGGTATTACCTGGGCTGCTGGCCTCGGGAGGGCCTCGAGCTACACTGTTGCAATGAAACCCTGGCTACGGCATGGGCTGGTGCTCGGCATCATCGCTCTCCTGAGTACGGGCCCCCTGCTGCTGGCGCTGCTGGCCGGAGCCTTTGCCCAGGCCAATGGCTGCACCCTGCACGAAGGGAGTGTCAACCCCTGCGTGGTAGGCGGGCGGGATTACGGCGAAACCCTTTACACGCTGGGGGTGATGGGCTGGTTTGCCCTGCTCACCCTGCCGGGCGGGATGCTGGTCGCGGGGGTGTATCTGCTGGTGGTATGGTTCCGCCGAGCCTCGAGCGGAACCCGCAAATGAGCCTCCGGGCCTTGAGCCCTGGGCCTTCTGCCTTTAGCCTTGTGGTTGGTGCGTCTGTTGCGGTTGCGGCAAAAAAACTTTCGAAACCTGAGCACCCCGCTTTTTGCGCCGGGGGCGGGCCTCACCACCATTGTGGGGGGTAACGCCCAGGGCAAGACCAACCTGCTCGAGGCCATCGAACTGGTTCTGGGGGGCGAGCTACGCAACGGCATGACCGAGCGCATCACCTTTGGCGAGAGCGAGGCCTGGGTACACGCCGAGATTGAGACCCAGTTTGGCAACAGCCGCCTGGAAGTCCGGCTCAGCCGCGAGGGCCGTGAACACAGGCTCAACGAGGCCCCGGCCTCGCTGCGCGAGCTTTTGCAACTGCCGGGTGCGGTGCTGCTGGGCCCCGACGACCTGGAACTGGTGCTGGGGCCTCCCGAAGAACGCCGCCGCTTTCTGGACGTACTGCTCTCGCGCTTCTCGGCCCGCTACCGTGCGATGCTAAGCCAGTACAGCCGGGCTTTGCAGCAGCGCAACGCCCTTTTGAAAACCGGCCTGGGCCCGGCCTCCAAAAAAGAAGGAAAGTCCAGCGCGTTGCAGGCTTCCATCGGCATCTGGAACCAGGAGCTGGTCAAATATGGCAGCGAAATCCTGAGCCTGCGCCGCCGGATGCTCTCCAAGCTGGCCCCCCTGGCCCGTGAAGCCTACCGCGAGCTGGCGCCGGGGGAGCTGGGTCTGGAGCTATCCGAAACCACCGACCCCGAGCGCTTCCTGCAGGCCCTGGAGGATAACCTGCCCGACGACCTCCAGCGCGGTGCCACCAGTGTGGGGCCCCACCGCGACGACCTGACCCTTCTGCTCTCGGGCCGCGAGGCCGCCCGGTTTGGAAGCCGGGGGGAGTGCCGCAGCATTGCCCTGGCCCTGCGCCTGGCCGAGCACCGCCTGCTCTGGTCTCACTACGAAGAGGCCCCGCTCTTGCTGGTAGACGAATGGAACACCGAGCTAGACGCCCGACGCCGGGGGGCCTTGCTGGCCTACGCCCAGAGCCTGCCCCAGGCCATTCTGGCGGGGCTGGAGACCCCAGGTGGGGGGGCCGTGATCGAGATTGAGGCGGGGGTGTGGGGCTAGTCAACCCCCGGAAAGACGCTTCCCGCAGGGGTCCCAAATGGAGCAAAATCAACCGAGGGCGACCAAACAATGGCAAAGGAACAAGGTGTGAACCCCAACTCCATCCTCGAGGCCCAGCGCGGGCTGGCCTGGGCCTTTTTGCTTTCGCTGGCCATTCTGGCCGGGATTGTGGCCCTGCTGGCGGGCTTTACCCTGGGGCGCCTGCTGCCCCATGCGGGGTTGTTGGCGGCCCCGAGCGATTTCGTTACCCTGCCCTCCGGGGAGCGGCTCCACCCCTCCTGGCTTCGGATGGCCGGCATGGCTTTTGCTGTTTCGCTGGGGCTTTTTGTGGCTTCGGTATGGGCTTTGTTCTGGCTGCGGCGGGCCTGGGCCAGGGCCCCGCTGGTCGAAGCCAAACCCCGGCCAAAGTCGGGGCAAAGAAACCCGTCCAAAAAGAAGCGCAAACGCTAAAAGGCTCATGGCATTTTTGCTTGAACGCTTTGCATGCTTGAGGAGCGGTGAGGCAGGGAAAAGGGGATAGGGGTCAGGGGACAGATGTTGGAGACCCACTACCCACCTCCTACCACCCACTCCCACCCAGGGAATCGTTGAAAGCTGGCAACATTTACAGCCGGTATTACCAGGTATTTGGCCGAAAGCCCAAGGCCGAAGGCTGATAGCACATAGACTCGCAAGGCTTCACCAGGCAAAGATGCCTGCCGCGAATCCCAAAGTACCTTCAGGCCAGTAGCAGACGAAGCCCACCCAGCAAGGCCAGCGTGAGGGCCATCCACTCGAAGGTGTCCTGCTGGAGGTAGTCCAGGAGGCGTCGGCCTGCCCAGGCCCCCAGCCCCACGGCGGGCACCAGGCACAGGTTAAAGAGGAGCGATTCCCAGGTGATGAGGCCCAGCCCCACCGCAAAGGGCACCTTGAACAGGTTAACCACCAGGAAGTACCAGGCGATGCTGCCCACCACCTCGAGCTTTCCCATCCGCATGGCCAGCATGTAGATCAGCACAAAGGGCCCTGCCGCGTTGGCCACCATGGTAGTAAAACCGGCGGCTATCCCCATGCTGGGGGCGAAAGCCGGATGTGCCGAGATGGTCACGTCGTTTAGACGCCGGGCCTTGCGGTAGAGCTGATACGTGGTCATGCCCACGATAATCGTGCCAATCACCCGCTGCACCTGCGCGTCGTTGCTGAAGTAGAGCATTACCGTACCCAAGCCAACCCCCACGGCGGTCCAGGGGAAAATTCGCAGAAGCTCCTGCCAGCGTGCGTTCTTGCGGAGCATGCTGACCGCAATGAAATCGGCGCAAATCAGCACCGGCAGCAAAGCGCCCGTGGCCTCGCGGGCTGGAATGATGCTGGCAAACAAGACCACCGCTATGGTCACGGCCCCCGACAGCCCGGTCTTGGAAGCGCCCACCAGCCACGCCGCCAGGACAGCCAATGCCCATGCGCCGGGGCTCAGATCCATTGCGTTACCATACCTCAAACCTGCTCAACTGCGGTTTCCGTTGTGCAGGGTGACGCTCCGATGATTGGGGAAGGCTTGAGGAAATAGCCCTGGGGTGAAGGCGGTTAGACCGTGGGGCAGGTGAAAGGCATTTTGCAAGATGTTCGGGGGTGCTAGCCAAGCAGCGCACTTTTGACTACCTTGGAGGGGATGTCGAAGGCACGGCGCTCTGGCGAAATTGTGGCCCAGATCCTGCGGCAAAAAGGACTGGGTGCGGGCCTTCAACGGGGCCAGGCGCTAGCGTTGTGGCCCGAGCTGGCCGGGCCTGCCTTGAGCGAGCTTACCGAGGCGGAGCGCCTGGAGGACGGGGTGTTGTTTGTGCGGGTGACCGACTCGGTGGCAGCGCACCAGTTGACCTACCTGCGTGAGGAGTTTCTCCGGCGCTACCAGGAAAGGCTTCCAGGGGTGGTGCAGGAGTTGCGGTTTGTGGTCGGGGCGGCCCCAAAAACCAGGCCCAAAAGCCCACCACCAGCCCCCCCGCGGCTCAGCCCGGGCGAAGAAGTGCGTTTACAGGAGCTTGCCAGACATGCTCCAGAGCAGCTTCAGGGCATAATCCTCCGGGCCGGAAGGGCGGTCTTGCAGAAGCAGAAAGAGAACCCCCACCCGCCCTGCCCCATCTGCGGCGCCCCCAGCCCTGAGCGTCCCTGCAAACCCTGTCAGAAGCTCCTGAGCGACCCCGCCGTACAGCGCGAGGCAGGGCGACTCTCGCGCTTTCCGCTCAAGACGCGCCTCGAGGGCGACCCCCTCGAGGCCGCCCGCTATCTGGCCCAGCAGAAGCTCGAGGCCCAGCTCCGGGAGCTTTTGCCCCAGGTCATCCAGCAGCCCGAACTCATGCCCATCCTGCAAGACACCGCCAGGCGCTACTTGCAGCTTCGCACCGGCGAGAAAGACGTTCGGGCCTACCGAAACCTGCTGCCCGAAACGCTGGCCTCTTTGCTCAAAGAGGTATGATTGAAGCACTGGCGGCCCTTTCCTGCCAAAGCGTCAGGGGCTTATGCCAAGCGTATACAGCCCATCCGCAGTAGAACCCCCCCTGGAGGACTTATGTCAACCGAAACCAAACCCAAAAGCGTTGGTGGCGACAGCAAAATGAAGGCGGGCCTGATCTGGTTCAACGGGCAACTGGTGCCCCAGGAAGAGGCTAAGGTCTCGGTGCTGACCCACGCCCTGCACTACGGCACCAGCATCTTCGAGGGTATTCGGGCCTACGAGACCCCCAAAGGCCCCGCCATCTTCCGGCTGCACGAACACACCGAGCGCTTGTTCCACAGCGCCAAGGTGATGATGTTCGAGATGCCCTACACCTCCGAGCAGATCAACCAGGCCATTGTGGAGGTCATCCGGGCCAACGGCTACAAAAGCTGCTACATCCGCCCCCTGGCCTGGATGGGGGCCAACACCCTGGGCGTGAACCCCCTGCCCAACAACCCCGCCGAGGTGATGATTGCCGCCTGGGAGTGGGGCACCTACCTGGGCGATGAGGCCGTGCGCAAAGGGGCCCGGCTCATTACCTCCTCCTGGGCCCGTTTCCCCGCCAACGTAATGCCCGGCAAGGCCAAGGTGGGGGGCAACTACGTCAACAGCGCCCTGGCCCGTGTAGAGGCCCAGCAGGCCGGGGCCGACGAAGCCCTGCTCCTCGATAAGGAAGGCTTCGTGGCCGAGGGTTCGGGCGAAAACATTTTCTTCCTGCGGGGGAATACCCTTTACGTTATCGAGCACTCGGTCAACCTGATGGGGATTACCCGCGACTCGGTTATCACCATTGCCCGCGATCTGGGCTACGAGGTGCGCGAGGTGCGGGCCACCCGCGACCAGCTCTACATGGCCGACGAGATGTTCATGGTCGGCACCGCCGCCGAGGTCACGCCCATCTCCTACCTCGACCACCGAGCCATTGGCACCGGCAAGGCCGGCGAGCACACCATGAAGCTCCGGGCCGCCTACATGGACGTGGTGCAGGGCAAAAACCCCAAATACGAGGCCTGGCTGACCTACGTGAAGTAGGCTATCTGGACGCACTTTGCGGGGGTCTCCCTGGCAGTTTGCCGGGCGATAAGGTGCAGGCAGCGTGGGGTGACAGAGCCAACTTTACACACCTTCTGCCACCAGGGGGGCAGTTGATAGGAATGGTCTAGATTCATTCTGCAACGAGGAACGCGGGCTTCGGGGTATTTGTCCATCTCATCTTGCCGTACAATGCACTATGCACCTCAAAGTGCAGACCCATAACCTGGTTGCCAAAACCCACACCGTAAAGGCGGGCACCTTTCCGGTGGCGCAATACCACGAACACCGCCAC
The DNA here is from genome assembly GCA_937950405.1 of uncultured Meiothermus sp. Classification (GTDB taxonomy): domain Bacteria; phylum Deinococcota; class Deinococci; order Deinococcales; family Thermaceae; genus Meiothermus. Next base: position 6,296 of record CALFDH010000051.1, on the reverse strand, counting down.
GGGCTGTATGTCGAGCGTGCTTTTATCGGGCACCCCACCTTTCGCTACTGGAAGGCCCATATTCTGCCCGAACAACATCTGCAAATTTGCCAGTACACCACCCACCAGGACGACTACCCCCTCGAGTTCTACATAGACATCGTGCAGGTCGAGCGGGAGGGGCATGTTCTGAAGGTCAAAGACCTGTACCTGGATCTGGGCATTGCCCATAACGGAACCTTGACCCTGATGGACACCCACGAACTATTCGAGGCACTGGGCGCGGGCCTGATTGGCCTGGAAGAAGCCTTCCTGGCTACCCGAACGCTACACGACCTGATCAACCGCCTGGGGCAGCACGAAAACAATCTGGAACGTACCCTGCAAGCCCAGGGTATTGAGCTGCAATGGAACTGGAACGTATCGTCTAGCCCCCTGTAGAGCGCTTGTTTCGGCGCGTGCCCAATCCTCTACAATTGGGGCCATGACCCCTTTTCGCAAGTGGCAGGTTTTTGCGCCCCTGGGCCTTACGCTCATTGGAGCGGGCATCTCCCTGACCGATCACGCCAGCTACCTTAAAGCACAGGGGGAACCCTGGTTCTGGCTGGGCACCCTGGGGCTGGTGGTGCTTAACTCGGGTGTGGCCCTGATGGCCGATGCGGTGAAAAATCGGGTGCTGTTTGAAATGGGCCAGCGCAAGTAGAACAGCAGGGGGCGGGGTAGTGTTCCGATAGCCGAAAGCTGAAGGCTGAAAGCTAGAACAGAGCGGATGGTCAACAGACGCTGGTCGAGAGCCGATGGCAAAAAGCCCAGTTACAAGGAGGCCACGGGTCATCGAATACCAACTCTGCGCGTGAGGGGCGCGTTTAGCGCCCCTCACTTGCCGCGCCAGGGGGCGCGTCCGAGGGACTTGTATATCGCTTTTGGGTCACTTCTGAGCAGATTTGGTAGAAGTAGTCCAGGGGGGGATGATACCGCCAGTAAACCCCTACTGGGATCAAGCCCGTACTGCAGAGTAGGCTGTGTATATGCGACTCGTAACCGTGTTTGGTTCGTCCAGGGTGCAGCCCGGTACCCCGGCTTTTGCCGAGGCCCACGCCTGGGGGCGGGCCATTGCCGAGGCTGGGTTTGGCGTGGCTACGGGTGGGTACAACGGGGCGATGGAGGCCGTTTCGCAAGGGGCCAAGGAGGCCGGTGGGCTGGTGGTGGGCATCACCGCGCCCGTCCTGTTCCCCCACCGCGATGGGCCCAATGTGCATGTGGACTTGGAGCTACCGTCTTCGTCGCTGCTCACCCGTATCGAGCGGCTCATTGACGTGAGTGTGGCCTGCCTGGCCCTGCCGGGCGGGGTGGGTACCCTGGCCGAAATCCTGGCGGCTTGGAACCTGAACCACATTGCCCAGATGCACGGCAAGCCCCAGAAGCCACTGGGGGTGCATGTGGGGTGGCTGGGGGTTATTCGGGCGGGCCTCGAGGTCACCCCCGAAACCCTGCAGATGCTCACCCCGATTGATTCTCAAGCGCGTCTAGAAGCGTTTCTGAGCAATCTGTCTAGCGCTCCAGCACCCGCAAAGTGAAGCTCACCTCGAGGCGGCTTTGCGCCAGGGCAGCCCCCAAGAAGAGCAGCACAAAGAGCAGTCTGACCATGCCCTCACCTACTTCTTCGCAAGCAAGGCAATCAGGTTTTTGAGGTTATCGGCGGCACGCGGCTGCTCCTTGAAGGGGTTGTAGGGCTTGCCCTGGGCGATGGCCTGGAAAAGCCCGCCCCGGTTTCCGCCCCCCGGTGGCCCCTGGAAATTGCCCTGCCCCGCCTGAGGGCTCTGGCCGATGGCCTGCTCCCGGCGCTGGCGGGCTTCCTCCCTTTGCTTGAGGATGGTCTGATCCATCCACTTGAGCTGGGCTGGGGTCAGGATGTTGTCCTCGAGGTTGGAGAGGATTTTGCCGGCGTCGGCGGGCTTCAGGTCGGTGCGGTTTTGCAGGTCGCGCAGAATAGGCAAGAGCTTCTGGGCCTGCGCCTTGGTGAAGGCCAGCCCCCGCTGTTGCTCGAGCTCGTCCATCAGGCCCACCGTGGCCACCAGGTCGAAGACCGGACGGTAGGCCTCAAACCGCTGCCGCATCTCCGGGGTGATGTTGGGCGGCCCTCCCTGGGCCAGCGCCAGACCCAAAGCCAGGGTAGCCAGCAGGCTCAGCAATCTCTTCATGTACCCTCCTTTAGCGATTGTAGTGTGCCAGGGCATTGTGTAGAAGTGGTAAAGAAATGGGAGGCCGATGGTCTATAGTCAATAGCCGATGGTCGATAGCCAAAAACTTAAGGCTTGCATGCCATCTTGTCGTGCTTCCTCTGAAAGACCGCTCATCTTCGTGTAAGTTGTTGACGGCTCTTGCTTTAGCTTCGCTTTGCCAAAGCTTCAAGACGTTCCGGCTTGCGACATGAGACCTGCGACTTGGGACCGCGTAACCTCTACCCCGCTGAACGATGGCGGATGGCTAAGGGCTTTCGACTACTCGTACCTGAGCGACTCCACCGGGTCGAGCCGGGCGGCCCTCGAGGCCGGGTAGTAGCCAAAGAAAACCCCCACCGCCACCGAGAACACAAAGGCCAGCACCATGCTGAAGGGGTCGAAGACCGGGGTCACCCGTAGCAGTTGCCCCACGCTGCGGGCCATGGCCAGCCCCAAAAAGATGCCCAGGATGCCGCCCCCCACCGAGAGCACCACCGACTCCACCAGGAACTGGGTCAGGATGTCGCGGGGTTTGGCCCCCAGGGCCTTGCGGATGCCAATCTCGCGGGTGCGCTCGGTCACCGAGACCAGCATGATGTTCATGATGCCAATCCCGCCCACCAGCAGGCTGATCCCGGCCACCCCACCCAGAAAGAGGGTCATGGTCTGGGTGACCTGGTTCACCGAGGCCAGGGCATCTGCCTGGTTTTGCACACTGAAGTCGTACTCGCTGGGGTCGTTCACCTTGCGCCGCTGGGCCATGAAGTCGGTCAGCTCTTGCTGGAGGCGGGAGAGCGAGTCTTTGTCGGGGGCCTGCACATAAATGGCGTTCACCCTGGGCTCGCCGGTGCTGCTGCGGGCGAGGCGCTGAAGGTAGGTGGAGAGCGGCACCATCACCTGGTAGTTGGGGCTGGCAAAGCCCGAGTCGCCCTTGTCGGGCAGCACCCCCACCACCGTGAAGGAAATGCCTGCAATGCGCAAGCGCTGGCCGATGGGGTCCTGGCCGCCGAACAAATCCTGGGCGATGCCGTAGCCAATCACCGCCACCCGCCGCCGGCTTTGTAGGTCGGCCTCGCTGAAGAAGCTGCCCTCGGTGGGCTGGGCGTTGCGGACGCTGGCGTAGTCGGGCCAGGTGCCAATCACGGTGGCGTTCAGATTGCCGGCCCCCACCTTGAGCTGCTGGTTGCTTTGCAGGGCGGGCGCCACCCCGGCCAGGCGGCCCGCGAAGGCCGCCTTGACCGCCTCGGCATCGGCCAGAGTGATGGTCTGGGGGCCGCCAAAGCGCACCAGGCCAAAGCCCCCACCGCGCCCCCCGGTAGCACTGCCGATGGTGAGCAGGTTGGTGCCCAGGCTTTGCAGCGAGCGTGTGATGTTGGCGGTGGAGCCCTGGCCCACCATGGTCAGCGCTACCACCGCCGCCACCCCGATAATCACCCCCAGGGTGGTCAGAATCGAACGCAGGGGGTTCCCCAGAATGGCTCGCCAGGCAATGCGAAACACCTGCCAGGGGTTCATGCCTGCCACGCGCGAGCGTACTTTTTTGGCATGTAGCGCCAGGCTCATGCAAACCCTCCTACGGGGCGCTTGCGGTGGGGGTTGGGGCCGTCCGACTCGATCTGCCCGTCACGAATGCGTACGATGCGCCCGGTGTACTCGGCGATGTCGGCCTCGTGGGTGACCACAATTACACAGGTGCCCTCGTCGTTGAGCTCCTGAAAGAGCCGCATCACCTCGGCGGCGGTTTTGGAGTCGAGGTTGCCGGTAGGCTCGTCGGCCAGCAGGATGGAGGGGCGCATGGTCAGGGCCCGGGCCACCGCCACCCGCTGCTTCTGGCCCCCCGAAAGCTGCGAGGGCAGGTTTTTGAGCTTGTCTCCAAGCCCCACCTTTTGCAGCACCTCCACGGCCCGCTCACGCCGTTCTTCGGGGCCGTAGCCCGCGTAGATGAGCGGCACCTCCACGTTTTCCAGCACGTTCAGGCGCGGCAGCAGGTGAAAGGCCTGAAAGACAAAGCCGATCTCCTGGTTGCGTACCTCGGCCCGCTCGTTTTCGGTGAGGGTGGTCACGTCCTGTCCGGCCAGATGGTAGCGGCCCTCGGTGGGCCGATCCAGCAGGCCGATAATTTGCATCAGGGTGGTTTTGCCCGAGCCCGAGGGGCCCATCAGGGCCACCATCTCGCCCTGGCGGATCTCCAGCGAGACCCCCTTGAGGGCCTCGAACTCGAGTGCACCCGTTTTGTACACCTTGCGCACCTGCTCGAGCGCGACCACCGTCATCGCCCACCTCCCGGAGGGGCGCCTAAGGGCAGGCGCAGGCCGCTCTGCCCGCTTTGGTTATTTGAGCTCGAGGGGGCCCGGCTGGGCAACACCACGGTCTGGCGGGGTTCCAGCCCCTCGCGGATCACCTGGTTCACCCCGTCGTCGGGCCCCAGCACCACCCGCACGGTCTCCTTGCTGCCGTCGGGCTGGAGCACATCCACATAGGCCCGGTTGCGCACGGTCTGCACGGCCCGCTTGGGAATGGTGAGGGCGTCCGGAATCTCCTCCAGGATAATTTCCCCTTCGGCGCTCATGCCAGGCCGCAGCTTGCGCTCGGGGTTGGGAATGTTCACGGTCACGTAGAAAAAAGCGATGTTCTGCTGAATCTGGGCCTTGGGGGCAATGGCCGTAACCTTGCCCTCGAAGGTCTCCCCGCTGAAGGCATCTAGGGTCACCTCGACCCGCTGGCCCACCCGTACCTTGGCAATCTCGCTCTCGTCAATCTGCACCGGCAGGTTCACGCTGGAATCGTCTATCAGGGTGAGCAGGGCGGTGCTGTTGCTGACCGTGGCCCCTACCCCGATGCTGCCCACCTGGGCGTTGACTTCGGCCACCACGCCATCGAAGGGGGCATAGATTTTGGTATTGGCCAGGTTTTCTTCGGCGTTTTTGACCTCGAGCCGGGCCTGCTCCACGGCTATCTGGGCGTTGCGCAGGTCCTGGGCGTTGGCGCTATTGCGCAGCGAGAGGGCCTGGCGGGCGGTGTTAAGGTTGACCTGGGCCATTTCCAGGCTGGCCTGGGCCTTGGCGTAGGCGTCGCGGGCGCTTTGCAGGCTCTGGGCGCTGGCGCCCCCCAGCTCATAGAGCTTTTGGGTGGCCTGGAGGTTGGTGCGGGCGGCCTCGAGGTCGCGCCGGGCATTGGCATAGGCCACCTCGGCGCTGGCGATGTTCTGCCGGTTGGTGGCCTGGGCGCTGGCCTGGTCGGCCCGCAGCTTGTCCAGGTTGGCCTGGGCCTTTTGCAGGGCCAGCCGGGCGTTTTCCAGGGCGCGGGTGTAGTTGGTGGGGTCGAGCTGCACAATAAGCTGCCCCCGCTGTACCCGGTCGCCCACGGTGGGCAGCTTGAGCACGGTGCCGTTGACGGCGGGCTTGACCGCAAGGGACTGGGCGGCCTCGAGGGTGCCCGGCCCCGAGACCGAGACCCTGAACACCCCCCTTTGCACGGTAGCGGTCTCCACCGTGGGGGTGTTGGCCGGGGTCGCCTTGGGCCGGAGCAGCACATACGCCCCCACCCCCAGCCCCACCACCACCAGGGCCGCCAGAAGCCAGAGCCAGGGTAAGCGCATGCGTGGACGGGAACGGGTCATATTCACCCCTCGATGTTCCTCTAGCATAGCCAAAGTTCGGTGTATGGAATGCGAAGGTTTGATGAAGATGAGCCAAGGGGCTTGATATAGAATGAGAAAAAATAGGTTAGGATCTCGAAGTTTGAGGTTCCAGATGTTCAGTAAGACGTTCAAGCTATTGCAGCAAGAAGCCTTCTTGGCCAGGTCGTCGCTGTTAGCCGGACTAGATGAGCTTTTAAGGGCGAATGTTATTGAAACCGATAAGGGGCGTTTCTATGGAGCATTTTTCTTGTTGTCGATAGGTCTTGAAAGGCTAATGAAATTGCTGATTGTTTGTCACCACATGGCTAACAATCACTCAAGTTACGCAACCCAGCAAAAAAGACGATAGAATAGGGGTCTTCTGACTGCACAGGAGACCCCAAGATGAGTATAACCCCGTTGGCGACCTACCTGGAAGCAATGCTGGTGTCCATCCATAACCATAGCTGTAGCGG
>CALFDH010000050.1 GCA_937950405.1 uncultured Meiothermus sp. | reverse complement strand
AAAAAATGGCCCCGTAAGGGGATTGCAACCGGCGTATACGCGCAGCCCCAGGTTTTTGTTGTCGTTGATGTCGCAAAAAAATGGCCCCGTAAGGGGATTGCAACGGGTTACCTGCGGGCCTACCTGGCCCACGAGGCCGCCCACGTCGCAAAAAAATGGCCCCGTAAGGGGATTGCGACTCAGCAGTCGTCAAGACATAGCTGACCAGCCGGCCTTCAACGTTTGCAGAGGCTGGGCTTGAGGGTTGGGCTTTTCGAGCCTCCAGACCCTGGCATACTCCCAATGGGGCGTGGGCGTTGAAACTTGTGCTGGCAAGGCCCTGGGGGCGGGGTTGATTTTTGGGCCTGGGGAGTTTTGTTATTCTGGTATATCTGGTGATATGGAAACCCAGACCCACAAAGTGCTGATCCTAACCGTAGGGCAGACCATTGAGCCGCTCGAGTTTTCACTGGCGGAGCATGCCCCGCTTAGGGGGGTGGTTTTTGTGGCGAGTCAGTCGAGCTATCCGATAGCAGCCGAGCTGCTCAAGCAGTACGGCGAGCAGTTTAAGCACCACACCCTGCTCATCAACGACCACGAAGACCTCAACGAAGCCTACCGCAGGGGCATCGAGGCCCTGCAAAAAGCCCTCGAGTGGGATGGAAGGCCCATCCTTGCGGATATTTCCGGGGGCACCAAAACCATGGTGGCGGGCCTTGCCCTGGCCCTGAGCGGAAAAGGGGTGACCTTTAGCTATGTGGGCGGCGGCCAGCGCGACGCCCAGGGGCGGGTGGAGAGCGGCAGCGAGCGCATGCGCCTGCTGGAAGACCCCACCCAGCGCTACGGCCTGCGGGAGTGGGAGGGCTTTCGGCAGGCTTGGAACGGGGCCGACTTCAGGGCCGCGCAGGACTTTTTGAGCGAGCTGCTGGCCCGGCCCCTGACCCCTTCGGAGCAGCGCTTTTACACCCACCTCAAAGGGGTGGCGGAGGCCATGCTGGACTGGGATCTGTTCCACCACAAGGCAGCCTGGCAGAAGCTGGAGGTGCACCTCGAGCCCGCCCTGGCCGTTGCCGAAGCCTGGGGGCACGGGGCCAAGGTGCGGGTGCTGAAGAGGCTGGAGGAAGCCAAGGCACGGCTCAGGGTCATTTTGGACAAGGAAAACAAACCTACCTATGCCCTTCTGGCCGACCTGCTGGCCAATGCCGAGCGTCGGGCCCTGCGGGGGCGTTTCGACGACGCCCTGGCCAGGCTTTACCGGGCGGTGGAGCTGGCTGCCGAGGCCGACTTGTACGAGCGCACCGGCATCGAGCTACGACAGGCTTCTACCTACCCCGAATCGCTCCGAAGCTTTGCGCATCGCAATGCGCCTGGCCTCAAGGAGGCTCTGGGGCTGATTTTTGAAATGGACACCCACCAGGGCCTTAGCGGAACCCTGGCCCAGCGTCTATATGGCGACTACCCCCACCGGCTCCAAGGCTTGTTGCAACAGCGGCACCAGAGCATCCTGGCCCACGGAATCAAGCCGGTCAAGCCGGAGGCCCTCGAGGGTTTGCAGGCCTACCTGCGGGAATTGGGCCTCGAGGCGGCCCCGGCCTGGCCTGCTTTCTAGGGCTTGATAGGGAATGGGTTCAGGGTGTAGGGTGTGCTAAGGCCCGCTAGGGCTCACACAACCCGGCAAAAGTTTTGGTGCCTGGGCGCGTAGTTCAGGCTTAAAGTGGGGAAGTCCGGTGCAAGTCCGGCACTGTCGCGCAACGGTAACGGCGCATTGGGGTGGCCCAGCCACCACCGCCCGAAGTCCGAATACCTGCCAAAACGCCTTCTTACTCCGATACGGAAGGCACCTCTCGCAAGAAGGGGGAGTTTCGGGGAACCTATCCATATAGCGTCCTCACTCCCGAGGGCGTTTTTTTACGTCCTGTGGCAAATGGCAGCCCGCCGCCGGTGAAAAAAATGCCCCTCACGCGAAGCCGGGTTGGGAAAGGACGCAGCGTGAACCGATTCGTTTGGCTTTTGTTTTTGGTTATCAGCTATTCGCTATGGGCGACCGGCCTGGCGCAGCCGTACCCCCGTACCCTGACCGATGACCTGGGCCGTAGCGTTACCCTCAAGGCGGCCCCCCAGCGCATCGTGACCCTGCTGCCCTCGGTCACCGAGACGGTTTGCGCCCTGAACGCCTGTGGGCGGCTGGTGGGGGTGGACGACTTTTCCGACTTTCCCGAGGCGGTGAAGCGGCTCCCCAAGGTGGGGGGGTATTTCAACCCGAACCTCGAGGCCATGGTAGCCCTCAAGCCCGACCTGGTGCTGGTCTCCATTTACGGCAAGCTGCACGAACAGCTCGAGAAGGCCGGGGTCGCCACCTTTGCCCTGCGGGCCGAGACCTACGACGACATCTTCCGCACCACCCGCCTGCTGGGCCGGGTGCTGGGCCTGGAGTCGCAGGCCGAGCGGCTGGTAGCCCGCATCCAGCAAGAGGTGTATGCGGTCGAGAGCAGGGCTGCCAAAGCCACCGCCCGCCCCACCGTCTACTACGAAATTGACCCCACCCCCTACACGGTGGGCCCGGACTCCTTTATTGGGGTGCTGATCACCAAGGCCAGGGGCCAGAACATCGTTCCTAAGGAGCTGGGGCCCTTTCCCCAGATCAGCCCCGAGCTGGTGGTACAGAAAAACCCCGCCGTCATCGTGCTGACCCATCCCGGCGCTGCCGACCTGCCCAAGCGGGCCGGCTGGAGCAACCTGGCCGCCATCCGCAATAAGCGCATCTGCGCCTACACCGGCGAGCAGGACAACCTGCTCTCGCGCCCGGGCCCTCGAGTGGCCCAGGGCTTGCAACTGCTGGTAGGGTGCTTTCACCCCGATTTGCGCTAGGGAGCCCAAAGCACCATGCAAAAAATTTCTGGCGCCAGGCTCCAACCGCCCCAAGCCCGGCGGGGGGCTAGAGGGCTGGCTTTACGCAGGCTCCTGGTCTTTTGGGGCCTGGTGCTGCTCCTGGGGGTGAGCCTGGTGCTGGGGGTGGGGCAGGGCACGGTGCAGAC
>CALFDH010000049.1 GCA_937950405.1 uncultured Meiothermus sp. | reverse complement strand
GGCCGGGTGGTGGGGGTGGCCAACGCCACCCTGGGCGACCTGAGCGGGGTGGGCGGGGTGGGGGTGGCCATTCCGGGCGACCTGGTGCGGCAAAGCGTGAGCGACCTCGAGCGCTTTGGGGTGCCCCAGCGGGGCAACCTGGGCGCCACCCTGCTCGACCTGGGCGAACTGGACCCCATTCTGCTGGGGCGAGTGGGCTTGCTTTCCACCCGCGGGGCCATGATTGAAAAGGTGCAGCCTGGCGGTCCCGCCGCTCGAGCCGGCTTGCGCCCCGCCCAGCGTGACCAGCGCGGCAAACTGGTCAGCCTGGGCGATGTCATCCTGGCTGTGAATGGCCGCACCATGCGCAATGCCAGCGAGGTCACCCAGACCATCGCCCGCTACCGCCCGGGCGACCGGGTCACCCTCACCATCTGGCGCAACGGACGACGGCTGGATGTGACGCTGACGATGATTGCCAGGCGCTGATGCGCCTGCCGAGGGTTGAGGGCCAAGCGCTCGATCACAAACGGCCCTTGACACTCGGCCCTGAACCCTGGACGCTATAGCACGATGTATATCGCTATCGAGGGTGTGATTGGGGTGGGCAAAACCACCCTGGCCCGGCTGCTGGCCGAGCGGCTGGGGGCCGAGAGTTTGCACGAGGTGGTGGAGGAGAACCCCTTTCTGCCCCTGTTCTACCAAGACCCGGTGCGCTACAGCTTCAAGGTGCAGGTGTTTTTCCTCCTCTCGCGCTACAAGCAACTGCTGCCCCTCTCGCAGCCCAGCCTGTTTGCGCGGGGGGTGGTGGCCGACTATCTGTTCGACAAGGACGCCATTTTTGCTGCCATGAACCTGAGCGGGGCCGAGTGGGAGCTGTACAGCGACCTCTACACCCACCTCTCGCCCAAGCTGCCCACCCCCGATCTGACCCTCTACCTGCGGGCCCCCCTGCCGGTCATACTGGAGCGCATCCGTCGCCGGGGACGGGTCTTCGAGAAGCAGATGGAACCCGAGTACCTGGCCCGCCTGAGCGAGTTCTACGAGCGCCACTTTGCCACTTACCCGCATCCTTTGTGGATTCTGGACACCCAGGAGTTCAACTTTGCCGAGCGCGAGGCCGACCGGGACTGGGTGGTGCGGCGCGTACAGGAAAGATTGGGCATCCCGGCAGCCAACCCGGGGCATGCTGGCCCTACCTCGAGCCCTGCGGGTCTCGAGCGCTCTTGAAACTAGTATCCAAGACCGCCCTGTTTTTGGCCCTGGACCCTCCACGCTTGACCCTAAACCCCCATGTATATCGCTATTGCAGGGAATATAGGCTCCGGTAAATCCACCCTGACCGGACTGCTGGCCCAACGCTATGGGCTTTTGCCGGTCTACGAGGCCGTGGACGAGAACCCCTACCTGGCCGACTTCTACGCCGATATGGGGCGCTGGGCCTTCCAGTCGCAGGTATTCTTCCTGGCCAAGCGGCTGGCGCAGCACCTCGAGCAGATCAACCCCGCCCAGCATGTGGTGCAGGACCGCACCATCTTCGAGGACGCCTTTATCTTCGCCCAGAACCTGTGGCTCGATGGCCACCTCTCCGAGCGGGACTGGCAGACCTACCTGGCCCTCTACGAGGGGATTGCGCCCGCGCTACGCAAACCCGACCTGCTGATTTATGTGCGGGCCTCGGTCGAAACCCTGCAAGCCCACATTGCCCGTCGGGGGCGGGCCTACGAGCAAACCATTCCCACCGCGTACCTGGCCTCGCTCAACCACCTCTACGAAGCCTGGGTTGGGGCCTACGACCTCTCGCCGGTGCTGGTGATTTCCAGCGACACCGTCAACTACGCCGAGGATGAAGAAACCCGCGAGCTCATGTTTCGGATGCTGGAAGCCTATGGCCTGAGCACCCCGTTGGTTTAGTCTGCCGCCACACCCACCCTCTGCCGGATCTCGGGAATCCGGGCCAGGAAGGCCCCGGTAGGGCTGCTGGTCTGGGCCACGTCTTCGGGGGTACCTTCGGCCACAATCTGGCCCCCGCGCGCGCCCCCCTCCGGCCCCAGGTCCACCACCCAGTCGGCGGTCTTGACCACGTCCATGTTGTGCTCGATCACCACCACGGTATTGCCCCCCTCTACCAGACGGTGCAGGACGGAGAGCAGCTTGGCGGTGTCCTCGAAGTGCAGGCCGGTGGTGGGCTCGTCGAGGATGTACAGGGTGCGCCCGGTGGAACGGCGGCCCAGTTCGGTGGAGAGCTTGATGCGCTGGGCCTCGCCGCCCGAGAGGGTGGGCGAGGGTTGTCCCAGCTTCATGTAACCCAGACCCACGTCCACCATCAGTTGCAGCTTGCGGGCTATGGTGGGGATATTTTTAAAGAAGCCCAGCGCCTCCTCTACGGTCATGTCCAGAATGTCGGCGATGTTCTTGCCCCTGAGTTTCACCTCGAGGGTTTCCTTGTTGTAGCGCTTGCCCTTGCAGACCTCGCACTGTACGTAGAGGTCGGGCAGGAAGAGCATCTCGATCTTTTTGGTGCCGTCGCCGCTACAAGCCTCGCAACGCCCCCCCTTGACGTTGAAGCTGAAGCGCCCGGCCTCGTAGCCGCGCTTGCGGGCCTCGGGGGTCTTGGAGAAGAGGTCCCGAATTTCGTCGAAGATGCCGGTGTAGGTAGCTGGGTTGGAGCGGGGGGTGCGCCCGATGGGCGACTGGTCAATCTCGATGACCTTATCCAGGTGTTCCATCCCCTCGAGGCCGTCGAAGCGGCCCGGAATGGCTTTGGCCCGCATCAGGTCTCGAGCCAGCGCAGCATAAAGGATGTCGTGGACCAGGGTAGATTTGCCCGACCCCGAGGGCCCCGTAATGGCTACAAACTTCCCCAGCGGAATGCGGAGGGTGATGTTCTTAAGGTTGTGCTCCCGGGCCCCCTTGACCACCAGCCACTTGCCGTTGCCCTTGCGCCGGGTTTTGGGAACCGCAATGTGCTTGCTACCCCGCAGATAGGCCCCGGTCAGGCTCTTTGGGTGGGCCAGAATGTCCTCGAGCCGCCCCTCGGCCACCACCTCGCCCCCGTGCACCCCGGCCCCCGGCCCCATGTCCACAATCCAGTCGGCCTCGCGCATGGTTTCTTCGTCGTGCTCCACCACCAGCAGGGTGTTGCCCAGATCGCGCAGCTTCTTGAGGGTGGAAAGAAGGCGCTGGTTGTCGCGGGGGTGCAGCCCGATGGAGGGTTCGTCCAGCACGTAGAGTACGCCGGTCAGGCCCGAGCCCACCTGGGTCGCCAGCCGAATTCGCTGGGCCTCGCCGCCGGAGAGGGTGTTGGCCGAACGGTCGAGGGTCAGGTAGTCCAGGCCCACATCCTCCAGAAACCCCAGCCGGCTGTGGATCTCGCGCCAGATGGGGGCGGCCACCTGCACCTGAAACTCGTTCAGGTTGCGGTGTTCCCTGGGCTCGGCCAGACCCTCGAGGGGGATGCGAAAGGGCTTGAGCTGCTCCCCCACCTCGAGCAGGTTGTTGTGGGCCAGCGCCTGGAAGAACTGCTTGGCCTCGCGCACCGGCAGGTTGGAAACCTCGGCGATGTTAAACTGCCCCACCCGCACCGAGAGCACCTCGCGCTTGTAGCGCGTACCCCCGCAGGCCGGGCAGGCCTTGAGGGTCATGAAGGCTTCCAGGGCCTCGCGCAGCCCTTCGGACTCGGTCTCGTGGTAGCGGCCCTCGAGCCAGGGCACCACCCCCTCGTAGCTCACCATGAAGCGCATGGTCTCGCGCCCGTTGCGCCGGAAGACCACCTCAAAAGGCTCGGGCAGGCCGTACAAGACCGCGTGCTGAGTCTCCGGCGAAAGCTGCTTGAAAGGGGTCTTCATGTCGAAACCCAGGTGCTCCGAAAGGGCCCGCAACCGATCCCACAGGTAGCCCTTGCCGTTGTCGCGGCCCTTGCTCCAGGGGATGATGGCCCCCTCGGCCAGCGAGAGCTCAGGGTTCACAATCAGCTCAGGGTCGAAGACCTGGTTGTAGCCCAGGCCCGAGCAGTCCGGACAGGCCCCGTAGGGCGCGTTGAAAGAGAAGATGCGGGGCTCGAGCTCCTCCAGCACGCTCCCGTGCTCCGGGCAGGCGAACTTCTCGGAGAAAAGCTCTTCATTGCCGCTATCCGGGTACAAAACCCGCATCAGCCCCTCGCCCCGCAGGAGTGCCAGCTCCACCGACTCGGCGATGCGCGCGCGTTCCTCCGGCTTCAAGACCACCCGGTCCACCACCAGGTCAATGTCGTGCTTCTCGTACTTTTCCAGCCTGAGCCCCAGGGCTTCTTCCAGGGTGTAGATCACCCCGTCTACCCGCACGCGGGCGTAGCCCTCTTTTTGCAGTTGCTGGAACTCCTTGCGGTACTCGCCCTTGCGCCCCCGCACCACCGGGGCCATCAGGATGGCCTTGGTGCCCTCGGGCTGGCGAAAGAGCCGGTCGGTAATCTCCGAGGCCGACTGCCGCTCGATGGGCCGTCCGCAGTGGGGGCAGTAGGCGGTGCCCACACGGGCAAACAGGAGGCGCAGGTAGTCGTGTACCTCGGTGACCGTACCCACCGTGGAGCGCGGGTTATGCGAGGTGGTTTTCTGGTCAATTGAGATCGCCGGGGAAAGCCCCTCAATGCTCTCCACATCGGGCTTTTCCATCACCCCCAAAAACTGCCTCGCATACGACGACAGGCTCTCCACGTAGCGGCGCTGCCCTTCGGCGTAAATGGTATCGAAGGCCAGGGTGCTCTTGCCCGAGCCCGAGACCCCCGTAATGACGATGAACTGCCCCCGGGGCAGCTCAAGGGTAATGTTCTTCAGGTTGTGCTCTTTGGCTCCCCGGACGATAATCCTGTCCATCCGAGCACTATAACACCCGCCCCTGGGTTATGTAAATAACATAGCTTCAATACGAAAAAGGTGTATGCTATGAGGTTCTACACCGGATTCAAAAAGATACTTCACCCAATCAAAAACCCCAGGGGCTATCTTTTTGAATCATACAGCACTCCCTTCGGTCGGGTTGGTTCGTCACCATTCGATAACGAACCAACCGAATCTGGTATTACTTCACCACCAAGTCAGCTACCCAGACAATCTCACAGGCCCCGTTGCCGGTGTCGTGGCGAGTGGTGGAAGTGTTCCAGTAGAAACCATTGGGACCGGTCACGTTGACCAGAAACCCCCGGATGCGCACCAGGTTTCCAGGCTTGAGGCGCTCCAGGCGCACCCGAATGTTGTGATTGGCCGGAATCAAATGCATGTTGGCGCTGCTGGCCACAATTTCCTCCATCGGGATGGGCGGGTTCTGACTCCAGGCATAAAAGTAGAAGCGATCCGACTGGCGGATGCTCAACTGGCGGATCACCGCAGTGTCGGACATCCGGCCCCAGCCCAGGGCCAGGTCTACCGGGGAAATCGCCGCAGCGGCATCGTAACGGTAGAGGCGCCTGGAGAGTACGCGGGCCTCGAGCTCAAAGTAGGCCACCGGCTTGAA
>CALFDH010000048.1 GCA_937950405.1 uncultured Meiothermus sp. | reverse complement strand
ACAACCTCTGGCTGCTGGCCTGGGTGGCCCTGCTGCCCATGCTGCTGGCGCAGTTCTGGCTGATGCCTGCAAGGCTCTCGAGCCTGGCCTCGGCCACCACCATGGGCCTGTGGGGGCTGGGCTACTTCGGCCCGGTGTTTGGCGGCAGCGGGCTTTACATGGAGTGGCTCCCCCTGGCCATTTTTCTGATTGCCCTCTTGGGCGATATGGGGGTGCGGGCCTTCCACGAGCGCACCGGCTACCGCTACTTCGTCTGGCAGGGGGTGAGCAACTGGGTGGGCATCGAGATGATCCGGGGCTTCGTGCCCATTGCAGCCACCTGGGGCTTCATCGCCTACACCCAGCACACCCAGCCCTGGCTGATTCAGCCGGTGAGCATCTTCAGCATTTATGGCATGAGCGCCCTGATTGTGCTGGTGAACTTTGTGCTGGGGCAGGGGCTGCTGGGGCTGCTGCACAAAGAAGCTCCCCTCACGCCGCTGCTGGTGCGGCGCTGGCTCTGGGCCGGGGGGCTGGTGCTCTTGGGCTGGGTGGGTCTCTCGCTCTGGCTCTACCGACCCGAGGGAGGCACCTTGCGGGTAGCGGCCATCCAGCCCCCCACCTCCCCCATCCTGGCCCAGAACCGTGGTGAAGCCGAGCTGGCCCAGGCCACCTTCGCCCGCATGAAAGAACAGACCAAAGATGCCGCCCGCCAGGGCGCCCGCCTGATCGTCTGGCCCGAGGGGGCCTTTACCTTCGACCCCCAGACCGAAGACCGCCTGGGCCTGGTGGCGCTGGCCCGGGAAAGCCGGGCTTATCTGGTGGTGGGCTATGTGGTGGTAGTGGGCGAGCGAATCTTCCGCAACGAGGCCACGGTCATCAGCCCGGAGGGCCAGTTTCTGGGCATATACGGCAAGGATCACCCGGTACTCTTTGCCGGCGAAACCAGCCCCACCCGGGGCACCTACCCGGTCTACCCCACCTCCATAGGCCGCCTGGCCACCCTCATCTGCTACGACCTCGACTTTACCGACACCGCCCGCAAGATGGCCCGCCGGGGCGCCCAGGTGGTGGCGGTTCCCTCGCAGGACTGGCCCACCATTGCCGACAAGCACTACACCCACCTGGTCTTCCGTGCGGTGGAGAACCGCCTCAGCATGGTCAAGGCCGACGGCGGTTATGACTCGGCCATCATCGACCCCTGGGGCCGGGTGCGCTCGCTGGCCAGCTTCCCCCAGGGCGGCCAGGCCACCCTGGTGGCTGACGTGCCCCTGGGCCGGGCCAATGCCCCAGCGGTGCAGCTGGGGGACTGGGTGGGGTGGCTGGGCTTGCTGGGCCTGGTGGGGTTTGCGCTGGCGGATCCGCTCATTCGGCGGGGAAAGAGGTGATGGGGTGAGCCTTTTTGCAGCCGTGTGTCCGGCTCGGTCGCAAGCTTGCCGCTACCGAGAGGCACGCCGGCCGGGGTCGCGTCCTCGAGCTTTTGGATGCCCGTGCGCAAGTCGCCGGCTGTTGGCCCACGGGAAGTCCTTTCGTGTCGACGATGCCACGTACTTCGGCTTGGCCTCCAGCTTGGTGGCCCACTCGCGCATCAACGGCGGCGCCTCCACGTCGCCACGGGCGACCGCAGGCCAGCAGCTCTCCATCATCTCGGATAATACTGAAAGTTAGGAGCCCCATGTTGTCCTGTTTTCGCGTCGGCTAACGGTCGGGTTCAGCCGCACGCGGAGCGTGTGGGCTGCAACCCATTGTTAGCCCCTTCTCGTACCAGATTCGGTCAGTTCGTTCCCATTCGGGAACGAACTGACCCGACCGAAGTTATCCGCGTAGCAGAGGGCGATACCGCCCCTTGGAAGAAAGATGCTTTCTTCGCCGACCAAAGGGAGGGGTGTGCGCTAGGATTCAAAAAGATAGCCTCTGAAGGTCTTTGGTTCGGGTGATTATCTTTTTGAATCAGGCATCATATTCATCATTATGGCCGTTTTTGGTAACTTTCATTTTCAACGGCCTCATTGGTGAATGTCGCTCCGTATTCCTGCCGCCGCAGCACCGTGTCGTACAGACCGATATCTTCTCCCTCGTGCCGATTGACGCCCACATAGACCAGGCTGGGGTCTTCGTAGCGCTTGAATTTGTACACCGCATCGTTCATCAGGGCGCTGTTGAATAGTCCTAGACTGACCAGCAGTTCAAAGTCCTGCACGCTCAGGCCGGTGACGCGCTTGAAGAGAGCCGGCTCCAACTGAGTGATCACGTCGCGCAGCGTGCGCTCGCGATAGTCGGTGAGATACAGAAAGATGGGAATGCGCGTAGCAAACTTGATGAGTTTCTCTTGGATTTCCTTGCGCTTGCTCTTGAATTCTTTCTCTGCTTCCGTGAGTTGCTGCTTCTCCTTACGGGAGAGTTCGCGCTCGTTGGCTTCGCGCTTGGCCTTTTTGACTGCCTCGGACTTGTTGATGATGGTTTCGATATCCTGATTCAGGTTGCGGAAGCCTTCAATGCTCGTCAGTGCCTTCATCGCCGCTTCGTTTGCCATGAGGCGTCGCAGGGTGTCGTTATCCACGTTAACCAGCAGGGCGCTCTCCCAGCGCCGCGCCAGCAGGGTGGCGGTGGTGCCGCTCATGGCCATCTCTAGCACACCTGCAGCGTCAATCTGGCGCATCGAACTGCCGTCGTAGGCCAGCACCGGCAAGAAACGGATGAATTCCTCCACCTTCTTCTCGGGGTCGTCTTCGTTGACGTTCAGGCGGGTGCTGTAGTCGGCAATCTGACGCAAGGCGCGATCG
>CALFDH010000047.1 GCA_937950405.1 uncultured Meiothermus sp. | reverse complement strand
TGGTCAGCAGCATCCCCAGGCTCACCACCACATTGGCTTGGAAGAAGGCTTGGTCTACCTTGCTGAGGTCGTCGGGTTTCACCAATTGATGCTCGTACCAAAGCACTGCGCCTACCCCTAGCACCCCCAGGTAGTAAACCCAACCCACCCCGCTCAGTACCCCCGTCAGTACGAAGAAGCCAAAGGTGAGTGCGTGGCAGGCCTGGGCGATGCTTAGCGCGGTGGGGATACCAAAGCGGGCCGGCACGCTGTAAATGCCGTTTTCTCGGTCAAAGCGGTAGTCCTGGGTGGCATACAGAATGTCGAAGCCCGCCAGCCAGAAGGCGGTGCCTGCCCAGAGCGAGAACAGCGCGGGCTCAAACGCACCCGTAACGGCAATCCAGCCCCCTGCGGTGGCCGCCCCGATGGTCAGGCCCAGCCAGAAGTGGCACAGCCAGGTGAAGCGCTTGGTGTAGCTGTAGCCCACCAGAAAGAAAACCGCCACCGGCAGGAGTTGGGCAGTGAGGGGGTTCAGGTTGAAGGCAGCCAGGGTCAGTAGGAGCAGCCCCACCACCGACAGGGCCAGCACCTCGCCGGGTTTGACGGCCCCCCTGGGCAGGTGCCGCCCGGCGGTGCGGGGGTTGGCGGCGTCTATGCGGTGGTCAATCAGGCGGTTGAGGGCCATGGCCCCGGTGCGGGCGCCTACCATAGCCACGGTAATCCAGGCAAACACCTCCCAACCCGGCCAGCCCCGGGCGGCCAGCAGCATGCCGCCGTAGGCGAAGGGCAAGGCAAACAGCGTATGTTCGAAACGAACCAGATCCAGGTAGGTTTTGAGTCGGCTGGTCAGGGCCACCATACGTCTACCCAAGTTTACCTTGAGGCCTGGCGAGCAATGTGGGTAAGTGGGGGTTTTGCCTTTTATGCCTGGCTCTCCAGAACCTCCCTGGCGGCCCGCTCCCCGGCTTCGATGGCCCCCTCGATGTAGCCGTAGAAGTGCACCGCTGTTTCGGTTCCGGCCCAGTGGATACGCCCGATGGAAACGCGCAGTTCCTCGAACCCTGCCGACATCACCCCCGGGGGGGCGTAGCACTGGTAGCCTCCGCCGATGAAGGGCTCGGTGAGCCAGTCGTGGTCGAAGTAGAGCCTGGGGTAGAGGGCTTCCTCCCCAAAAACCAGGGCCAGGTCTTCCAGCACTGCCCGGCGGCGAATTTCAAAGGGTTTGTCGCTCCACAAGACCGCATCGTCCCCGCCGATGAAGGCCACCAGGGCGGGGTTGCGCTCGTCGTAGGGGGTGGCATCGATGGTGTCGTCGAAGAGCAGCCGATCGGGGTCGATGGGAGTAGCGGGTCTTTCGTGCCAGAAGGGGCGGTCGTAGAGGGCGAAGCACTTGATGACTGAGCCCATCTCGAGCCGCTGCATGAGCTTGGTGCGGCGGCGGGGCAGCACCGGCTCAAAGTCTATGCGGGTGACCTGATTGGGCGGGATGGCCAAAATGACCCGTCCGGACCGCACGCTCAAGCCTTCAGCAATAACAGTGACGCCCTGAGCATCGTGCAGAATGTCGTAGACCTGGCAGTTCAGCCGCAGTGCATCGCCCAGTTCTTCGGCCAGCCGGGTGCAGAGGGTCTGCATGCCTTCCTTGACCCGGAGGGTTTCGTTGCCGCGCTCGAGGCCCAGCACCCCCTCAAAGCCGCCCGCGCTCTTCAGGCTGTAAAGCAGGTGCAACACCGAGAAGTCCTTGGGCTCGATGGTGTACTCGGTGCGGATAATCTGGTCGAAGAGGTTGCGCAGATAGGGGCTGTCCAGATTGATTCGTTTCCACTCTTCCACACTCTGCACGTCCAGCGCAGAGGCATTGGGGGTGGCCGAGGGCATCTCCACATTTACACTCTCGACCAGAAAATCCAGCTGGGCCTTGACCCAGGCCCACTCGGCCTGGGTGAGCCGATCCATCGAGGAGAGCGGCTGCACCGCCAGGTCTATCCGCCCCGAGTTGTGTTGCTCGAAGGTGGTCAGGCCCAGCTCCCGGATCAGGGCCATCACCCGCGGCATGTCCGGGCTCACCCACTGCCCACCCAGGTCGAAGGTCGAGCCGTCGGGCAGGGTTTTGCTCAAAAGCCGCCCCCCCACCCGGTGATGGGCCTCCAGCACCATTACCTTGAGCCCCGCCCTTTGCAGCATTCGAGCGGCCACCAGCCCTGAAATCCCCGCACCTACCACCACCACATCGGCCTGGTTATCACCTGCCTCGTTCATACCAACCACCTGTCCGCGTACTCGAGGGCCACTATCCTGCTGTTTGCAGGTTTAAGTCTGTTTGGAGTTTAGTCCGTCAATACGGCTGTTTGTGCGCGGTGTCGCCCCCCCGAAGGCGCGGCCAAAGCCGCTGCCCTTGACCGATTTCTTCCCTAGCATAGCGCAGTAGCAGGCCGTGCACCGGGCTGTTGGCCCTGGCTCAAGGCAGAAGCCGCAGGCTTTGCGGCTTTTGTAGGGATGCCAGCCCAGCTCGTTACTCCACGCCCTTCGCTACCGGACGGCGGTTGTCCGATATCCAGTCGCTCCACGAACCCGCGTAGAGCCTGGCCGGTTTGCCGATAAGCTCGAGCGCCAGCACATTCGCCGTCGCCGAGACCCCCGAGCCGCAGTAGGCAATCATCTCGCCCTCGAGCCCGGCAAACCGTGCGGCCTGGGCCTCGGCTTTCTTGAATCGCCCCGAAGCATCCAGGCTGTCCAGCCAGTTGCGGTTGATGGCCCCCGGAATGTGTCCGGCCACGGGGTCTATGGGCTCTACCTCGCCCCGGTAGCGCTCGGGGGCCCTGGAATCAATCAGGATGGTGCCCGGCGGGCGCTGGGCCACCGCGTCGGCATCCACCACCATCTCGGGCCGGGGCTGGGCCTTGAAGGAGGTGGCGGGGTATTCGACGGCCAGGGTAGAAACCTCGAGGCCGGCCTCTTTCCAGGCTGTTATGCCGCCGTCCAGCACGGCCACCTGGTCGTGGCCCAGCCACCGCAGTAACCACCACAGGTGTGGGGCATACATGCCACCGGCAGGGGGTTCGTCGTAGGCCACCACAAAGTGTTCGTTGCCAATGCCGGCCCTGCTCAGGGTTTCGGCCAGGGCCTCCGGCGCTGGCAGGGGATGGCGGCCACCCTTGCGGTTGGGCCTTACGGGTGCACAGAGGTCTTGCTCCAGGTCCAAAAAAATGGCCCCTGGAATGTGTCCTGCCTGGTAGGCCCGCCTTCCGGCCGTCGGGTCTTGCAAAGAAAAGCGGCAGTCCACAATGCGAAGCTGCGGTTGGCCAAGGTGTTGGTGCAACCATTCGATACCGACCAGGGGCCTGGGCATATTCATGCCCAGCAGCCTATCAAAGTTGGGGCATGAGGGTCGAGGGCTCGAGGCAGGCCACGCCCTGGGCCGCAGCCCCCACCCGGAGCCTGAGCAACCCGTTCAGGCAGTAGGTGTCTCCCTGTATTGGTCGTGGTACCGAATCTGCTCAGAAGTGACCCAAAAGCGATATACAAGTCCCTCGGACGCGCCCCCTGGCGCGGCAAGGGAGGGGCGCGTTTAGCGCCGCTCACGCGCAGAGTTGGTATAAGTTGAGGCCCCCATGGTGAGTTTCAGTACGGATTGAAATTGAAGGTGCTGAATGGCATTGCCTGAACACCCTCCTTGGACATGCTCATCGTGGGGTAGCTTAGAGCAGGCTCACGCTTCCCAGACCAGCACCGCCTTGGCCTGGGGTAGCTGCCCCCGAAGCAGCTCGTCGAAGGTTTCCTGGTAGCGTTCAAAAGGACGCTTCACCGCCAGCTCGTCGGGTAACTGGCCGACCAGCTCTACTGCACGGGCAAAATTGCTGTGGGTGAAGACGTAAGCGCCCTTGAGGGTGATTTCCTGTAAAACCACCCTTTGCAAGGGAAAGGAGGTTTGGGGGGCCTCGAGGCCCACCAGCACCACCGTGCCCCCGGGTTCGGCAGCATTGACCGCCAGCGAAAGGGTCTGCTCGCTGCCCACACAGTCCAGCACCGCCTCGTAGGTTCCCTCTGGTGCCTCCATAACCCTCTCGCTAATTGCCAGCTTCCCTAGCCAGGCCCGCCGTAAAGGGTTGCGCTCGGCCAGCAGAACCCGCGCTCCGGCCTGGTGCAAAAGCCAGGCCGCCAGGGTGCCGATGGCCCCCCCGCCCAGCACCAGCACCCGTCGCCCCAGCACGGCCCCTGCCAGCTCCACAGCCCGCAGGGCTACGGCCAGCGGCTCGCAAAGGGTCCCTTTCCAGAGGGGCAGCCCTTGCGGCAGGGGGTAAAGCTGGGCCTGGGGCAGGCGTATCTGCTGGGCAAACCCCCCCGGATAGTGAAAGCCTACATTGGTGCGCTTTGGACAGAGGTTGGAAAGCCCCCGACGGCAGAGGTTGCACTGCCCGCAGGCCACCAGGGGGTTGACCGCCACCCTTCGCCCCACCCAGTCCGGCGGCCCCTCGAGCACCGTGGCGGCAATCTCGTGGCCCAGCACCAGCGGAGGACGCCAGCGGGCCCGCATGGCCGGAGTGCCCTTGTATACGCTCAAATCGCTTCCGCAGACCCCACAAGCGGCCACGCGCAACAACACCCCCCCTTCGGTGGGGGGCGGTAGTTCCTGTAGCTTTAGCTGCTCGAAGTCCAGGAGCACCACTGCCTGCATCAGGCACGCTCCTCGGGGGGCAGGCGCAGGGCGGCCCACCAGCCCCGCCGGAGGCCCAGCACCCCGACCACCATGGCCAGGTTCAGGAAGGCCAGCACCAGGGCCAGGGGCCGCTCGAAGAAGCTCCACAGGTTCCAGTGGGTCTTGATCATGCTGACCATAAAGTGCTGCTCGAGCAAAGGCCCCAGCACCATCCCCAGCACCACCAGGCCGAGCGGGAACCCCCCCTGCCGCAGCGCAAAACCCAGGGCGCCCAGAATGGCCAGCAAGAACAGGTCAAAGGGGTTGTTGTTCACTGCATAGGCTCCCACCACGCACAGCCCCAGCACCGCGCCCATCAGTACCCGTATGGGTATTCGCAGCAGGCTTTGCACGATCAGGGCGCTCAGGTAGCCGCCCAGGGGCATGATGATTGCGCTCACCAGGAAGAAGGCGAGGTAGATCTGCACCACCAGGCTCCCGTGCTTGTTGAAAAGCTCGGGGCCGGGGGTGATGCCCAGGGCCAGAAACATCCCCAGCAAAATGGCGGTCAGGGTGTCTCCTGGCAGCCCCAGGGCCATGGCCGGAATCCAGGCCCCGGCCACGGCGGCGTTGTTGGCGCTGCTGCCGTCCAGGGCTACCTGCTCCGGGCGGCCCCGTCGCATGCGGCGCAGGTTGCTGGAAATCCAGGCGGCAATGTCCGAACCGGCCCCCGGCAAAAAGCCCACAAAGGTGCCCAGTACCGAGGCGCGCAGCAGGGAAAAGCGCTCCTTCCAGCAAAGCTTGTTGGCCTCGAGGAAATAATCCCCAAAAACCCGGCCCATCCGAAAAGGCGGGGCACCGTGGGAAGCCTGGTGTGAGCGGTGGAGCAGGTGATGCAGCACCTCACTCACCCCAAAAAAGGCGATCAGGGCCACCAAAAAGTTAATTCCCCCCAGCAGGCTGGGCTGGCCGAAGGTGAAGCGAGGGTTGCCCAGCGCGGGGTCGTAGCCGATGGTGGCCAGAAGCATCCCCAGCCCAAAGGCGATGGCCCCTTTGAGCACCGAAGGAACGGCCAGAATACCGCTCACGATGCCCAACAGCACCAGCCAGAAGAACTCGAACGAGGAGAACTGCCTGGCCAGGGCCACCAGCCCCAGCGAGCCCACCACCAGGAAGCCCAGCCCCACCAGGCTGCCGATGGCCGAGGGGAAGGCCGAGATGCCCAGGGCAAAAGCTGGGGAGCGCTGCCGGGCCACCTCGTGCAGTTCTTCGGTATAGGCTGCCGAGGCAGGGGTACCGGGCATCCGCACCAGCACCGAGCCGATATCCCCGGCAAAAATGGCCGTTGCCGAGATACCAATCAAGGCTGCCAGGGCCGTGTCCGGCCCCAAAAAAAGCAGGATAGGAATTGCCAGGCTGATAGCCAGCGTGGCGGTAAGGCCCGGAATGGCGCCAAAGACAGCCCCATACAGCGAGCCCAGGAGCAGGGCCAGAAGAGCCTCGAGGCTCAGGAAGCTCACCCCTGCACCCCCAAAAAGCGCTGAAAGACCAGGTAGACCAGGAGGGCTACCACGCCTCCGGTCGTGAGCGCTGCGGCAGGGCGAACGCCGAGCAACAAGGTTCCGACCAGGGTGTAGATGCTGGCGGTCAGGCTGAGACCCACCCACTCCAGCAGCAAAGGCGCCAGGGCCAGACCCAAAAGTGCCAGTACCACCCGCCCCTCACCGCCCTGAAGGCGGCCCCTGGCCCTGCGGCGCTGCCAGAGGAGCCCCAGCCCGCTCAGGAGCAGCAGCAGGCCCAGAAGGCTTGGGAACAGGGCCGGGCCCGGATAGCCGCCCTCCATCTGGGGCAGGCTACGGCTCAGGAAGAGGGCCAGAGCGCCAAGGGCTACCGCAAGCAGGGCCACCGCCCGTTCCCAGGCTGGCTGTGAAGACACCTATAGCTCCTTTAGAACTTCAGATCAAGCTCCTGTACCACCTGTTGCATGGCCCGCGTGCGTTCTTGCAGGAAAGCCAGGCTGGCCTTGCGATCGAGGTGGTTGATGACCAGGTTGGCATTGTTCATGAAGCGGACAAATTCGGGGTCCTGCACGGCCTTGGCAATGGCCTTGTCGAGGACGTCCACCACCGAGGGGAGGGTGAACTTGGGGGCCGCAGCCATCAGGAACGAGGCAAACGTCCAGTCCACGCCCACTTCCTTGAGGGTAGGCACCTCCGGGAAGCTGGAAAAGCGCCGGTCGGTCATGAAGGCCAAAAAGCGGGCTTCGCCCGACTTAACCAGGGCGCTGGCCTCGCCGATGGCGGTGAAGGCCACGTTCACACCCCCTGCAATCAGCTCTTGCAGGGCTGCGGCGGCCCCTTGTGAAGGCACCCAGGGCAGGGCGTTTTCCTTGGCCCCGATGGTCTTGAGGAAGCCCAGCCGGGCAAAGTCGTAGGAGCCCCACTTGGCGGTGCCGGAGGCTTTGTACTTACCAGGGTTCTGCTTGAGGTCGGCAATTAGCTCCTGCACCGTGCGCCAGGGGGCGTCTTTGCGTACCACGATGGCCACCGGGTTGAGTACCAGCAGGGAGATGGGGGTGAAGGCCTCGGCATCTATCTTGGTCTGGCTGACCCAGGGGGGCAGGATGACTTCGAGGGTAATGATGCCAATGGTGTAGCCGTCGGGCCGCCCCTGGGCAATGGCCCCGTGCCCCACCGCACCCCCTCCGCCGGTGCGGTTGACCACCTGGAAGGGCACCCCCAGGTTCTTTTCCAGAATGGGGGCCAGCGCCCGCGCGGTCAGGTCGGTCGAGCCGCCCGCTGACCAGGGCACGACGACGGTTACCGGGCGCACCGGGTAGCGCTGGGCCATCCCCAGACCGCCCAAAGCCAGAGCCAAAGCCAACACAAACATCCACCAGCGGTTCATGTGTTCCTCCCTTACAAATGTCGGAAGTTAGACCCACAAACAATCGGGTGTGGCTACTATAACCAAAGCCTCGTTCAAAGCGCAACTAGAGCGCTCTTCAGATATTTTGAGCCAGCCGGCCATAATAAAACTTTGTCCTGGACAGAGCAGTGGCCGCCT
>CALFDH010000046.1 GCA_937950405.1 uncultured Meiothermus sp. | reverse complement strand
TACTTTGGCTACGCCCGCCAGGATAAACAAACCCAGGGCCGCGAGCCCATCACCGCCCGGCTGGTGGCGGGCCTTTTGGAACATGTGGGCATCCACCGGGTCATTACCGTGGACCTCCATGCCCCCCAGATTCAGGGCTTTTTTTATCAACCGGTGGACGAGCTTTCGGCGGTACGGCTTTTTGCTGAGTACCTGGAAAGCCAGCGTCTGACCGAGAATGCAGTGGTGGTCTCGCCCGACTCGGGCCGGGCTGAGCAGGCCCGCAGGCTCTCCGAGCGGCTGAACCTGCCCCTGGCCATTCTGGCCAAACGCCGCACCGGCCCCCGCGAAACCCAGGTCAGCTATGTGATTGGGGACGTGGCGGGCAAGCGTCCCCTTATCATTGATGACATCATTTCCACCGGCGGCACCATCCGACGTGGGGTGGAGGCCCTGGTGGCCGCCGGGGCCGCTCCTGAAGTGGTGGTGATGGCCTCGCACGCGGTGCTGGTGGGCAACGCCCGCGAGAACCTGGCCCACCCGGCCATCCGTGAGGTGGTCTTCACCGACACCATCGCCCTTAACCCGGCGCTGGGCTACACCATCCTGCCCACCGCGCCCTTGCTGGCCCAGGCCATTAGGCGGGTGCACACCAACCAGTCGGTGAGTGTGCTGATTTAGGGGCCCCTCGTCATATCCAGCAGGCCCTGACCCCTGGCCTCTACCGGCACATCTCCCAGCCCGCTGGGGTTGGTGAGGTTGGCCAGCAGGGTGAGCTCGAGGGCCTCCGGGGTGAGGGGTGTGAGCGTGCTGGCCTGGCGAATGACCGCCGCTGCTCCGGCCACCAGGGGAGCGGCAAACGAGGTGCCGGTGAACTCGGCCTCGAGGTTCGCCGGGCGCAGGCTCCGCACCCGCTCGCCGGGCGCCACCAGGTCTACAAAGTCGCCCTGGTTGCTGAAGCCGCTCACGCGGAAGGCGCTGCCGTATAGCCCCACCGCCCCCACGCTCAGGAGCCCCTTCAGCGGGGTCATGCGGCGGGCCGGTTCACGGCTCACCGAAAGGCCCCGGCTCCCGCCAAAGGAGGCCGGGAAGTGGTGCAGGGTACCCTTTTTGCTGCTGCGGATGGCCCACTGGTTGCCGGCGGCGGCCACCGTCGGGAGGCCGTCCACCCCGCGCTTCATCAGGGCATCTTTGAGAACGATATAGACGATTTCGCTAGGGGTATCGCTGCCCAGGCTGAGGTTAAGGATGAGTTTCTGGCTTGTGTTAGTCTCGGCATAGGCCACCGCATGGCAGATACCCCGGATGACGGCGGCCAGGGGGCATTGGCCGTTTTTATCGCAGCTCTTGATGGGCAAGATTCCGGCGGCGGGCGCCACCCCGTAGGCGGCACCGGCGGCCAGCACCGCGGCGGCGGTGCCGTGGCCCAGCCCATCTCGGTACTCGTCAAGGTTGGGGTTGGGGGTCTCGAGGTTGGTGAAGTCGGCCCCACCGGTACGCAGGTTGAGGCTGGTCAGGCTGGCTACCCCGGTATCAATCACCGCAATGGTCGTACCTGCCCCGGTGAAGTTGCTGGCCGGGTTGCGCTGGATGGCCTGCCGGGCGTTGATGGGGCTGCTGTTGGGGCTCGGGTCCAGGTCCGAGCCGGTGTCGTAGCCGGTCAGGGGGTCAATGCCCAGGATGCCATCGAGGTCTACAATAGCCCCTGCGGCAGCGGTCTCGAGGCGCTCCAGCAAAGCCCCCACCGCCAGGGGCGGGCCGGAGGCCTGGGCCACCTGGGCCAGCCGCCCGGCACAGGGCCCGGAGGCCGCACCTAGGGGTACCGAGGGCTCCCCTTTTGTATTGGGCACAACCCGCAGGCCCGCCCCGCCGATCTGCTGGGCAAAAGCGCTGTCGGTCACCCCCGGCTTGAGCACCACTAAGCCCCCTGCGCCCACGCTCTCGCCCAGCACGGTCAGGCTGCCCGTGGCCCGGTTGGCCCCGTCGGTAATATCCAGCGCCTGCGGGCCGCCCCAGAAGTTGCGGGGCACCTTGAAGAAAACCTTGCTGCCTAACCCCTCGGGTTCAGTCCGCAAGTCCGTCACTTCCTCCCCCGCCAGGCTCAGGCGCAGGCCCCCGCCCGCCCGCCAGGGCAGGCTCACCTGCACCTCCTCCTCCCAGGCCGCCCGCCTGGGCGAAGGGTAGACCTCCGCCGAGATGGGGCTCGTTCCACGGCCCGAAAGGTCGCAGCCCACCAGACTCACCGCCAGTAACAGCATCCACCGCATCTTGAACCTCCACATAAGGGGTCTCCTCGAGCCAGTACGCGCTCCGTGGCATGGGTTTATCCTGCCGCCGCTACCCTGAACGCTCCATGAACGCCTGCATCTGCGCCCGCTGCTGCTGGGCCAGGTCGAAATACCCGGCGTTTTCCGAGACCGCAATGGCCTCCTGCCAGACCTCGAGGTCGCCTGAGAGCTCGGCCAGGTTGGAGAGGGCCAGGGCCAGCACATAGGCTTCTCCAGCTTCCCGCGCAGCCTGGATAGCCTGGAGATAGTGCGCCTCGGCTTCGGCAGTGCGGTTTTGCATGTGTAACAGGGCCCCGGCGTTGTTCTGGGCCAGGGCAGCTTTCTTGAGGTTGCCGATTTCCAGGGCCAGTTGGGCGGCTTCCTGGTAGCTTTGCAAAGCGGCCTCGAGTTGGTGTTGCCGCTCGAGCTCCTTACCCAGGTTGATAAGGGCCTGGGCCCGCAAGCTCGGGTTATCCTGAGCGGCCTGCAAAAGCTCCTGGAAGACCTGCGCCACATCCTCACCGGTGCGGGCGCGGGCGATGGCCGCGTTGTTAAGGGCATCCAGACGGCGGTTTTCGTCGCCCAGGCCCAACCACAGGGCGGCGGCCCGCCGGAAGGCCCCGGCGGCCTCGGTAAACCGGCCTTTGGCCAGGAAGATCAGGCCCAGGGTATTCTGCGCTTCAGCCCTGGCCTCTATCCCACCCGATAGGGCTTTTTCGGCGGCTTCCTGAGCTTCTTCAGCCCGACCTAGGCGGTGGAAAAGGGTGGCCTTGAGGGCCAGGTGATCGGGGGTATCGGGCAGAAAGCGCATGGCCTCCAGGGCCTCTTTGTACAGGCCCGCCCGCTCGAAGGCCCGCGCACGAAGCAAGGTAATTTCGGGGTGGTTGGGGGCCTCGGTAAGCTCCTCGGCGGCGCGTTTGGGGAAACCACGCCGGATGAGCTCAGTGGCCCAGGTTCGGTAGGCCTGCTGGAGGTGGGGCAGGTCGCTATCCTCCAGAAGCGCCCGGGCCCGCCGGTAAAGCGGCAGCGCCTGCTGGGGTTTGAGCTGGCGGGCCAGCCCCAGGCTGAGCCGGGCCTCGAGCGCAGGGCGTTCTGCGATGTAGCTCAAAGCGGCCTCGCGCCCGAAGACGGCCCCATTCAGGTCTATCAGCCCGGCAGAAAGCAGCAGGTCTACGGCCTGGGCCATCTCGGTCGCGTTCAAGCCCACCGCCTGGCGCACCAGCAGCAGGTCGGGGGTTTCCAGCAGGGCCAGCCCCATATAGACCTGCCGCGCCGGCTCGCTCAAGCCCAGCAAGCGGGCTTCCAGGGCAGTCTGGATAGGCTCACCGCGTAGCCAGGCCCCCACCAAGGCCGGTACGCCTCCGGTTGTTTCGAAAGCGCCCGGATGGCCTGATAGCGCCTCGCTTGAGAGGGGCTCGAGCTCCACCAGCCCATCCACCGCAAAGGGAGGCTCCCCCCGGCCCGAGGCCACCACCCGGATGGGCGGACGCAGGGTCCGCAGACGCAGCAAAATGCGCTGGCTTTCGGGGTCTATCTGCTCCCAGTCGTCCAGGAGCAGGTGCTCGCGCAACTGTGCCGCCCGGCGCAGCAGGGCCTCCTCCCCCCCCTGAAGGTTCTCGAGCAGGGGTTCGAGGGTGGCGTAGGGCAGCCCTGAACGGGCCGGCAGGTAGAGCCAGCCGGTGCGGCCCGCCACCTCGTGCAGCAGGGCGGTCTTGCCCAGACCGGCCCCACCCCGCACCCAGACCCAGGCCCCTTCCTGGGTAGCCAGCAGGGCCGCGATTTCCCGCTCCCGGCCCACCAGACCCTGCCGCAGGCGACCCCGGGCGGCCTGGCTCGAGCCTCCCAGGGTAATGCCCAGTTCCCGCGCCTCGCGCCCCAAGGCCTCAGCCAGGGGGTGCTCGCCGGCCAGCAGCAGCCGGTACACCCTGGGCAGCTCCTCTGGCTCCAGGGGCGGTGCGCCCGCCACCCGGTAGGCCTGCTCGGCGTAGCTTGCCGCCTCGCCGAATTTCGCGCTGTTGGCCGCTTTCTCGGCCAGCACCAGGTGGGCCTGGCGCACCTCGCGGGCCAGCCGCTCACGCACCTCGTAGACCCATTCCTCGAGTTCACCTCCCACCTCATTGACCAAAAGCCCCTCGGCAAAAGGCCCTCTGTACAGGCGCACCCCCTCTTCCCAGCGCCCCGCCCGCAGCGCGTCTTGTAAGGCCAGGGCATCACATTCCAGGTCTACCCAGGCCCGGTTTTCGTCGTTATGGGCGACCCCCAGCTTGCGCAGCTTGGTCAAGGCTACCGCCAGCGAGTTCATGGGGTCGGCGGCCTCGGGCCAGAACAGCTCAGCCAGAAAACGCCTTGGCTTGGGGCCCTCCAGGGCCAGGTAGGCCAGCAGCAGCAAGGGCTTCTCCCGACTAAAGTTGCTGCCCTCCAGCCGCAGGCCACCTAGGGTGTGCAGCATAGCCACAGTTTACCCAGACCCTCGAGCGTTCACGCAGCGTTAAGGGGTGTTTCGTTAACCTCCGGGCGTGCTAGGTATGGCACACTATGAGTAAGGCACAATGGGAGGTTAAGGATGAAACAGGTATGGTATGGTCTCTTAGCGGTACTCTCGCTGTTGCTCACAGCTTGTCCTAGTGGTGGAGGCGGCGTTAGCTGCGACCCTACCGGCACCGGCAACCTGGTGGTGAACGTAAACGGCTTGCCCGGCGGGGTTAACGCTGCGGTTACGGTGAGCGGGCCGGGCGGCACCCAGACCCTCACCGGCAGCCAGACCCTGACTGGAGTGGCGGCAGGCAGCTACACCATAACAGCGGCCAAGGTAGCCCAGAGCGACCCGCTGATCCGCACCGCCTTCAGCGCCAGTGTAAACAGTAGCCCGGCTTGTGTCCGCAACGGCCAAAACGAGACCGTGACGGTCGCCTACAGCGCCATTCCCAGCAGCAACAAGCTGTGGATGGACAACGGCAACCCCCCCAGCGGAGCCTCGCCTCTGCTGGGCTTTGCGGCCTCGCTCCTCGGCAGCACCGCCACCCAAAGCCCTTCCGTCAGCGCCGGCACTGTCAACCTGCGCGACCTCACCTTCGACCCGGACGGCAACCTCTGGGGCATCGGGGGTACTACTGTGGATCCCACCCTGGTTCGCTACCCGGCCAATGTGCTGGGCGCCTCCGGCAGCAAAACCCCGGACCGCAGCATCAACGTTTCCGGCATAAGTTGCTTACCTGGAGCAGCCCGGCTGGCTTTTGACGCCAGCGGCAACCTCTGGGTCAGCGTTCCCTGTGCCAATAAAGTGGTGCGCATAAGCGCTGCCCAGCTCGGGGCCTCGGGTTCGGCCACGCCGGGGGTAGAAATCACGGGTCTCAACGCGCCCGAGGGTCTGGCCTTCGACAGCGCCGGTAACCTCTGGATCGCCAATGCGGGCGCGAAAAGGGTGGTCAAATTCAACGCTAGCCGCCTCGGCGCCAGCACCAGCGGCCCCGACCTCACCATCCAGTCCCAAACCCCGGCCCCGGTGATCAACACCCTGGACGCCAACCTGCTGGCCTTCGACGCCTCGGGCAACCTGTGGGTCATGGCTTTTGGCGGCAACGTGCTGTACCGCCTGACCAGCAGCAACCAAAGCGGCAGCGGCAACCAGACCCTAACCCCCTCCATTCAGGTCAGTGTGCCGGTATCGGCGGTGCTCGAGGGCATGGCCTTTGACGAGGGGGGCGGGCTGTGGATTACTTACTCCAGCGGCAAGTTTGCTCGGCTTTCCTCCACGCAACTCGGCATCAGCAGCACCTCGGGCAGCCCCACCACCCCCGAGCGGATTATCACCAGCTCCAGCATCGGTAGTGCCGGAGGTCTGGCGCTGTATCCGGCTCCGGCGAGCCTTCCGCTCTTCCACAAGTTGCCCTAGTTAGTCCATCTCTATCCTTCCCCGCCTCCAGGGCGGGGTTCTTTTGTTGTCCGGGGCTACGCCAGGCGGCGTTCATGGCTCGTTCAACCCCCTGCATCTACCCTTGGGGCAACTTCGGGAGAACCCGAAGACCCTACAGGAGGACACCCATGAAACACCTTTGGAAAGCAATCTTTGCCAGCTCGCTGCTCTTGCTGGCGGCCTGTGGCTCCAATACACCGAGTGGAACCCTGCAAATCTCGGTGGATAGCGGCCTTGCTCCAGCACAAGACACCCTTCCCGGCCCCGACGGCAACCCACGCCCCCTGGCCCGCATGCAGGGCGAGAGCGGCATTCCCATGGACTTCGTGTTGGGCGAGCTGGTGGTCAGCACCAACGACGAGGCCAAGCTCAATGCCTTCCTGGCCCGCTGGGGTGGGCGGGTGCTCTCCCAAGCCGAAGGCGTTAGCGATGCCCCCAAAACCTATCAGGTGCAACTCGACCCCTCGGCAGCCCAGGTAGAGCGCATTCTACAAGAACTCAACCAGAACGTTCCCGATCTGAAGGGTCGCTTCAGCACCTCGAGCCCGGCAGCGGCGCAGTTGCTGGCGGTAGCGTTGGCCGAGGCCAAGCGGGAGAAAATGACCATTACCCCCAACTTTGTGCTCACCTCCGGGGCCATCGCAACAGGAAGCACCAGCGAAGCCCCCTCCTCAGCTACCGTCGGCATTCCCTATAGCCCCAATGCCTTCGAATGGACCTACATGAACCGGGGCAGCGCCCAAGACATTGGGGTGGGTGAGGCCTGGCGTCTACTCCAGCGGGCCGGACGTTTTAGCAACAAGGTTCGCATCATGATTCTGGATGGTGGGTTCGCACCCAGCGGCGACTTCCCCGAGACCCGCCAGGTGGTGGGAAGGTGGAACGAGCCCAACGCGCTGAGATGCTCAGGCAACCCTTGCCCCTGGCACGGCACCCATGTCACCACCTCGGCCATGGGCCGTCCCGACAACGCCTTTGGCGTGGTCGGCCCCGCAGGGCCGGTAGGAGAGCTGCTGGCGGTGCCGTTCCAGGGGGACTTTTTCGGAATCATCACCACCCTCGGGCGCATCATCAGGGCCACCCTTTTCGGCAATCCCAAAATCATCAACATGAGCTTCGGCTTCGAGCTCGACCTAGGCTGGGACGCTGCGGTCAAGGTGGCCTGCTTTGCGCTATGCCCTGCACCTAGCGAGGTAATAGATGGTTTTACCGCTGCGGTCGCGGCTACCGGCAAGCTGATTTTTGCCTCGGCGGGTAATGCGGGCAAAGATGTGGACAACGGCGGCGGCATCGAAGGCTCCACCCACATTCCTTGTGAGTCGCGCTCGGTGATCTGTGTGGGTGGGATGGCTCACGATGCCACGGCCCGCGACGCCCGCTCCAACTTTGGCAGCAAGCGCGACGACAACAGCGTGGACATTTATGGCCCTTACTGGCTCTGGGTCGGCT
>CALFDH010000045.1 GCA_937950405.1 uncultured Meiothermus sp. | reverse complement strand
CCCGGAGGATGTCATCCGCGTTTTTGCCGGTATTGCCGAGGTGCGTCCGGCCCGGTTGCTGATGATTGGCGATGGTCCTGGGCGGGCTCAGTGCGTGGAACTCGTACACCAGCTCGAGCTGACCGGGCGGGTGCAGTTTATCGAGTCTACCCCCCAGATCGAGAAGTTTCTCTCGGTGGCCGATCTATTCTTGCTGCCCTCGGCGCAGGAGTCGTTCGGTCTGGTGGCCCTCGAGGCCATGTCGTGTGGGGTGCCGGTGGTGGCCTCCAACGCGGGGGGCCTCCCGGAGGTGGTGCTGGATGGTATTACCGGCTTCCTGCGGCCCATTGGCGATGTGCGGGGCATGACCCAGGCGGCGCTGCACATCCTGGAGAACCCCGCCTTTCACAATGAAATGCGCCAGGCAGCCCGGGCCCGCGCCATTACCCATTTCCGCCCCGAAAGCGTGCTGCCCCGCTACCTGGAAATCTACCAGTCGGTACTTGAAGGCCGTACGATGGTGGCAACTTGAAGCCTGGATAGCCAAAGGGGAAAGCCTGGCTTCTGGCGCATGGTACACCCTCCAGGGCTCAGAAAAGAGCGCTATAGTAGGGCCAGAATGCCCATTCGGCTGCGTCTGGCGCTGTGGTACGGCACCCTGTGCACGGTGCTGATTGTGCTGGTGTCGCTGCTGGGTTTTTCGGCCTATACCCGTGGGCAGTACCAGACCCTTGACCAGGTGCTGGTGCTTTCGGCTAACCACGTGGCCGTAGGCTGGCGCGAGGCGGGTACCTCGTATGTGCTCGAGGCCGACATCTCCGAAATTCAGGTGGCTTTTCGCCTTTACGACAACGCCGGGCAGTTCAAACGGGGCTCACGCCTGGAGCCCCCCCTCGAGTCCATCCAGCCCCAGAAGGTGCTCGAGCAAGATGTCTCGGTCTATGCCGATCCGGTGGCTCGGCTGCTACGTCTGCCCTGGATGCGCAGCGAAGGCGCTTTTTTGCTCCAGCAAGGCCAGGATGGACAGCGCTGGCGGGTGTACGTGACCCCCCTGGTCAAGGAGCAGGAGACCCTGGGCTACCTCGAGGCCCTCACGCCGCTGGGTCAGTTGGATGCCTCGGTGCGGTGGGTGGCCCTGTTGTTACTGGCGGTGGGCCTCGTTTCAACGATGGCGGTGTTTGGCCTGGGGTTGATTCTGGCCGGGGGGGCCCTGCAACCCATTGCCCGCCTGGTCGAGACGGTGCAGCAGATTGCCCATTCCACCGACCTCTCCATGCGGGTACAGCCCATTACCGCCCGCGACGAGCTGGGGCGGTTGTCAGTAACGTTCAATGAGATGCTGGAAAACCTGGCTAGGGCTTCGGAGGTGCAGAAGCGCTTTGTGGCCGACGCCTCGCACGAACTGCGGGCCCCCCTGGCAGCGATTCAGGGCAACCTCGAGCTGCTCAGGCGCTACCCCAATATGCCCGAAGCCGACCGGCAGGTAGCCCTTAGCGAGGCCGAGCGCGAAGCCTTGCGGCTTTCTCGGCTGGTGGCCGACCTGCTGGTGCTGGCCAAAGGAGACGCCGGTATGCCTCTGCGCCAGACCCCATTCCGGCTCGACGAAGTGGTGCAGGAGGCCATCCGCGACGCGACTCACCTGACCGAAGGGCAGCGTTTGGAGGCGCGTCTGGAGCCCCTGGAGGTGCTGGGCGACCGGGACTACCTCAAACAACTGGTGGTGATTCTGCTGGATAATGCTCTCAAATACACGCCTGCCAGTGGCCTGGTGCAAGTAGAGCTCAAAGCTGAAGCCGACCACGGTTGTCTGGTGGTTCGGGATACCGGCATCGGAATTGCCCCCGAGGATTTGCCCTATGTCTTCGACCGCTTCTACCGCGCCGACAAGGCCCGCAGGCGCGATCCGGGTGGGAGCGGGCTGGGTTTGTCCATCGCCCGCTGGATTGTGGAGCGACACCAGGGCTCCATCCAGATTGCCAGCCAGCCCGGACAGGGCACTACCGTTTCGGTGTTCTTACCGGTGAGGTAAGCGCTTGACACCCTGCCAATAGCCGATGGTCTATGGCTGCTTGAGCGCGGCCCACGATACCTGATAGAGCTTGTATTTACCCCCTGAACCCCGCACAATCGGGGGTGTGAATGCGGCGGAAATCCTGACCCAGGCCGCGCAGGAGCAGGGCTTTCTGACGGCCTGGGCCGAAGTGGAGTTGCCGCAAGATACCCGAGAGCATTACCGGGACTGGCTTGCCCAGGGCCGGCAGGCCGAAATGGCCTATCTGACCCAAAATCTGGATACCCGACTCAACCCCAGGAGCCGATTTAGCTGGGCAAAGAGTGTCCTGGTGTTAGCAGCCCCTCATGCCTACCTGCCCCCCGAGCGGCCCCCCGGCGGCATTCGGCTGGGCCGGGTGGCCCGCTACGCCTGGGTGCGGGACTACCACCTCCTGATTCAGCCCTGCTTGCAAGACCTCGAGCGCCTCGCCCAGAGCCTGGGCCTGCAAGCCAAGGGCTATGTGGACACCGGTCCCCTCTCCGAGCGTTCGTATGCGGCCTGGGGGGGCCTGGGCTGGATTGGGCGCAACGCCATGCTGATGCGGATGGGCGAAGGCACTTACCTTACCCTGGCCGTGCTGCTCACCTCCCTTCCTGCTGCAGTAGAAGAGGCGCATTACCCCAACCGCTGCGGCACCTGTCGGCGCTGTGTAGCGGGCTGTCCTACCGGGGCGCTGTTGGGCGATGGAACGCTGGACTCGAGGCGCTGTATCAGCTACTGGACCATTGAACACCGGGGCCTGATTCCCGCCGAGGGGTGGGCGGGCCTGGGAGACTGGCTCTTTGGCTGCGACATCTGCCAGGAGGTGTGCCCCTGGAACCGCAAGGCCCGGGCCTTCTGGCAGGGTTTTGTGCCCGAGCCCGAGCTGGCCTACCCCAACCTGGAGGACTTTTTTGACCTCTCCTCCAAAGCCTTCCAGCGAAAATATGCCGGAACGGTTTTCCTGCGCCCTGGCCGCACCCGCATGGCCCGCAATGCCCTGGTGGTGCTGGCCAATCTGGGCAACCCCGACTATCTGCCCCTGGTGCGCCAGGGGGCCCGCGATGTCAACCCACTGGTGCGGGCTACCGCCGCCGAGGCGCTGGCCCGCCTGGGCGATTGGGACTCGGTTATTCCGCTATTGCAAGACCCAGAGCCTTTGGTGATGGGGGTAGTGCGGGCGTTGCTCGAGGGACAAGCTGTCCAGTAACTGAGGCAGGAGGGCTGCTGCCGGATTCAAAAAGACATGAGCCAGCTTTGCCCCTGAGCAGAACTGTGGCCGCTCATTCAGGCGGCCACGTCTGTGAAGGGCGCGATAAACCCCTGACCCAACTACCGTAAACGCCCCCTGGGGACGGGGTTGGTGAGGTTGGCCAGGTGCCGGGCCAGCTCTAGGGGGGAGTCGAACTCGAGGTGCTCGGAGTGGTCGGTTTTTTCCAGGGTGGCGTGCCAGGGCCGGCTCTGGGTCTCGGGGTAGACCCAAAGCCGGTATTCCCGTAGCAGATGGGGAGCGGTGGGTCGGGTGGGTTTCATGCGCGTCCTTCTTCAGCTTCGGGTGGGAACCTTGGCCCAGTGGAGGGTGGTGGTACGGGCTGGGTTGTGCGGTAGGTAGGCCACCGGAACCCGCTGCCCCACCACCAGCGCATGACCCTTGCCATCGGGAATGCGCAGGGCCGACTCGGCCTCGAAAGGCGCGCCCTCGGTGGGGTAAACCCGCAGCCGTACCACCATTACCGGGTCGTCGGCCTCCTCGGAGCGGAGGGCCAGACCCGGACTGAGCTGGGCGGCACTGGCACCGGTGGCCTGGACGGCCAGCACCTCGGCTTCGGCCCGCAGGCCCGCCGCCACGATGTCCTCGGCCCGCTGAACTCCGGCAATGTAGTATTGCGAAGCCTGTCCGGCGGTAATGCTTTCTATTGCTACGCGCTGGGGGTTTTGAGGGTCTACGCGCACCTGTACTACCATACCGGGCTGAAGGCTGCCCCACTGGGTGCGCTCCAGCAGGGTGCGGGTCTGGACAGTGTAGGCCGGGCGCCCGGGGGGATGGATTTCCAGGGTGAGCTCGAGGGCTGCGTAGATGTGGTTGAGGGTGATGCCGGTGTCCCGTACCGCCAATATCCTGGCTGCAGCAGGCCGACCGCGCTGGAGGAGGTCAGCGGTGTCCATCCGACCCAAAAACTGCCCAACCCAGGCAAAAATCACGCCGGTGAGGCCCAGGGTGATGCCGGCTATGTTGAGGGCCAGCGAGGCCGCCCCCCCCTGGAAGAAGGCTCCCACCACCAGCCCCACCCCCAGCAGCAGCATGAACCCGCCCAAACCGCCAAAAGCCCGCCCCATGGTGCGCATCTCGCTTCCTCTCTACGGCACTAGCCCAATGCTGATGTTGACCTGGTCGGTGCCGGTCAGGTTCTCGGGGTCGGTGACGGAAAGCCGGAGCTGCATGAGCTTGACCCCGTAGTTGTTGATGCCGTAGTCGGCGGGGGTGAAGCAGGGGAAAGGAATGCCGGAAGCAGTCCTGCAGGTTTTGGGCACAATAGTCCAGCTCTGGCTGCCGTAGATGAGCCGCCAGACCACCGTGTACTGGCTGCCGGGCCCGCCGCCGGGGTCGGTCAGGCTGAAGGTAAGCGGGATGTTGCTGTTGGCCAGGAAGGAATCGTTATCCTTGGGGTTAAGGATAGTCACCACCGGCGGGCCGCTGGGGGGTGGATTGTTCACAGTGATGGTACGGGTTGCACTTCCCGGGGCTCCGTAGGGGTCGGTGGCCCGCAAGGTGATGGTACGGGTGCCAGCGATGGCAAAGCTGGCTATGAATTCACAGCCGCTGCCCAGGGTATCGGCGCTGTTGCTGCTGCTCCAGGTGAGGCTGCTACAGGGCAGTTCTACCGGGAAGGCTCCGTCGCCGTCCAGGCCCCGGCCCCGGAACACCAGGGTTTGTCCGACCAGGGCCGTGGTGGTATTGGGGCTTATGATTTCGGCGGTGGGGGGCAGGTTGGTTCCGCGCACTGTGATGGAGGCCGAAGCCGTAAAGCCCAGCGCATCGCGGGCTGTGACAGTAATGGTGCGGAGCCCGGGGGAGCTAAATTCGGTGGTCAGGTTGCTACCGCTGCCTAGTACACCGTCCTTGCTGGAAGTCCAGGTGACGGTGGGTGTTTCCCCATCGGGGTCGGTGACAGAAGCGCTGTAGGTGATGGATTGCTTGTAGGGAAAGCTAGCCCCGTCGGCTGGTGTGGTGATGCTGATGCTGGGTGGGCGGTTCTTGAAGATGTTGGAACTGGAGGCGCGGAAGACAGTAATGTTCTTGAAGAAGTTCTTGGCCCATTTCACCGGGATGTAAATTAAACCACCATCGCCATAGCATGTGCCCCAGGAATTCTTCAGGATAAAGTATCCGCCTCCCTGCCCACTGGGTGCATTGAAAAGCTTTTCCTGGATTTTGCTGTTCGAGAGATAGCCCACCAGATGGATGGCATGGCCACCCAGCACGGTGTCGCGATGATCCCAAAGGAAGCCGTTTGTATTTAGATCATGCCATGCTCTAGTGACCTCCAGGGCCACCACCATGGGCCGTCCAGCCGCCAGGAGGTTGCGGATGGTGTTGAGGGGAAGGTCGTCGCCGTTCTCCCATAGCAGATACGAGCTGCTGATCTTATAGCCCTCGTTGTTGCTGGGGGGTCTGCTGCCGCAGTAGTAGTTTCCGCCAACCTGGGTACACAGGAACTGGCTCTGGTGGGTGGTATTGGAGCAGCGCTCGTTGTAGTCCAGGCAGGATCCGATGTAATCCGCTTCTTCATCGGCGGCATCATTGCCTTTCCGCTTTAGCGAGGGATTATAGTTCCACTGGTCTTCAAACGGCAGGCGGTAGCCACTCTCGCTAAACTTCTCGGCTACGTCGGCGGTGGGTGCGCCTTCATCGTAGTCGTCGGCATCCCAGACGGTCTTGATCCTGTTGTAAAGGAACTGCTCTGAGAGGTTGACCCACCTCCCGTCGCGAACAGCGACGAGGGTTTCGACTGCTGAGGTTAGGGCAAAGCCGGTGCAAGAGCCGCGGCGGCCCTGGTTCTTGGTGCTGGTAGTGAAGTACTTGAGTGGCCAGTGCAGGTTCTTGTACAGGCCACCGGCCCGGTAGTCGCACTGCCCACCGATGCGGTCACTGCCAAGGCCGGAGCGCTCCTCGTTGGCCGGGCTGGCGGGGAAGCTGGGGGGCTGGTAGGGGTCGGCCTGAGCACTCAACCCCAGGCGTTGCTGGGTGACCCGTAGTGCCCGTTCTTCCAGCGCTTCGACCTGTCCCTCGAGCTTCTGCTCGAGCTGGGCCAGAGCGGTACGAATCTCCGCAAAGCTTTTGCCTGAGAGTGAGGCCGGGGTGGGCAGCCCAGTCCTGAGGTCATCGGGCAGGCTATCGTAAGCCTCCGTGTACAGCCCCAGCTGATTGTCTACCCGCATAAAGCGCTCATGAGCAGCCAGCAGGTCGCGTAGCTTGGCGCGCGGCCCCATGGTGATCACACTTTCGCTCTGGCCGGCGTTGTTGGTAAAGGTGATCAGGTAGTTGTCCCCTGATAGCTTCTTGATGCTAGGGTCGCTCAGGTCGGGTTCTTTGAGAAAAACACCCAGACTGGGGCGTTGCTGCACCAGGTTCTGGATGCTGACCAGATCTGCCTGGAACTGCTCCTCGGCCTTCTTCTTGCGGGCCTCGCGGGCCACCTGGGACTCCCAGCGGAAATCGGGATCCTGGCTCAGTTGCCGGAACTCCTCCGGACTGACCATTTGGGCTCCAGCCGGAGGGGGGCTGCCATGGGCGTTATCCGGGGTGAACACTTTTTCGCCCCCACCCCCCGAACAGGCCAGCAACAGGCCCGTCAAAATAAACAGTGACGATCTTCTGGCAAAAGTCATGGGTTCCCCCTAGCTACGGTGTTTTGGATTGCACCGTGAACCAAGGTTAGGAAAGCGAGCGTTGCAAAGGCGTTGCAAGGCAATCCGTACTGGTGTTGCAAAGTTTGTGAGGATTGGCTTGTGGGCCGGTTCACTCTGCCTGGCTATGCAGCGACTGAATCTTTTATCGGAGGCAGTCTTGCTGCCTTTGCAAGAAGAGCTGCCGCAGCTCGAGGTAGCCCTCGAGCGTTGCGGCCAGGGCCTGTACGCTCTGCCGGGTCTCCCGGCTCAATGGGTTGTTTGGAAGGCTTTCTAACAAAACACGGCGCAGTTCGAGCCCCTCCAGCGGGGGGGCTTTGCCGGAAGCCAAAAGCGCCTGGGCCTCCAGGAGCAAAGGCTCCAGCGGTTGGCCGAGTTGGCGGCTGGCCTCGAGGCGCACCGCCAGGTTCAGGGCTTGCAGGGCCCCGCTGGGGTAGCGGGTCTGGGCCAGGGCCAGGGCTTTTTCGGGCTGGCCCAGGGTATTGGCCACCAAACCCAGATAACAGCAGAGGGTGGCTTGGGCTTCGGGTGGGTTCAGAGACTGGTTCAACAAGGGCTCGAGCACCGACTGGGCCTGGGCCGGGTTGCCCTCCAGCAGGTGCAAAAGACCCTTGCTGAGGTGCAGTTGTGGCGAACCGGGCTGGAGCTCTGCTAGCCCGCCGCAGACCTGCCAGGCTTCGGCCAATGCCCCCAGATAACCCAACCAGGTGGCCTGAAGGGCCCGCAGGCTCACCTGCTGGTCGCGCTCGCCCAGCGCATCGGCCATCTCGAGGGCAGCCTGGAGGGCTTGCAGGGCCGCGCCCAGATTTCCACAGAGGTACTCCACCTCGGCCAGGCGGCGTTTGAGGGTGCTCTGGGTACGGGGGTGGGCGTTTTTGAAACGGGTCTCGGCTTCCAGCAGGCGGGCACGGGCTTCGGGCAGGGCTCCAGCCTCGAGCTGCACCCGCAGCAGGTTGGTCAGGAAAGCGAAGGCCAGGGTTTCGTCCTGGAGCCGGTAGGCCACCTCGAGGGCCTGCCCCAGGGTCTGCCCGGCCTGTTCGGTCTGGTTGGTGGCCAGTTCCAGCCGGGCCCGCGCGTTGAGGGCCAGGGCGTGGTCGCGCTGCCAGGGCTGGGTGAGCCGCAGGGCCTGCTCCACCTGCTGCCGGGCCTGCTCGGTCTGGCCTTGTTGCAGCAGGGGGTAGGCCAGGTCTATAGAGAGGGTGGGTATCAACTCAGGGGCGTACTGCCGGGCTTCCTCGAGGCCTTGCTCAAGGTGCATTATGGCGCCCACAGAGTCTCCCAGCCGAAACAGCGACGAACCCGAAAGCCGCAGCGCCAGCACCCGGCTGGGGCCGTTGGGGGCGCCCTCGAGGGCGGCCTGGGCTTTGCTCCTGGCCTGCTCGTAGCGCCCCTGGTGAAACAGGAGGCGGGCCCAGGCCACGTCCAGCTCGGCTTGTTCGCTGCTGGAACGGGCCATGCCGTTTAGCCGTTCCAGTTCCTGTTGGGCTTGGGTGTAGTCCAGCTGGTTCTGATAGAGGTTGGCCAGCGCCAGGTGAACCCCAAAGGCCTCGGGGAGGCTGAGGCCCAGTTCCAGGGCCCGCTGGTACTGCGCAAGGGCTTCGGGGTGAGCGTAGACCCGTTCGGCGGCCTGGGCGGCCCGGATGCGCCAGCGGATGGCCTCCTGGGGCTCCTGGGCTTGCTCGAGGTGCTCGGCAATCTGGGCGGCAGGCCCGTCCAGACGTTCCAGGCTGGCTGCCAGTTTGCGGTGCAAGAGGCGTTTGCGCTCGGGGGAAAGGGCCTCCCGCAGTGACTCGGCAAAGAGGTCATGGGCGAACCGGTAGCCGTGAGGGCTGGACTCCAGGATGGCCGCTTCCAGGGTTTGCTCGAGGGCTTCTACGGCCTCCCACTCGGAGAGGGCAGTAGCCCCACCCAGCGTTGCCAGACTGAACCCGTCTGCCGCCAGACAGGCGGCCTCCAGCAGCCGCCGGGCACCCTCACCCAGGTTTTCCACCCGGCGCAGCACGGCCTCTCGAACGCTTTTGGGGATGGGCAACTCCCGATAATCGCTGGTTTCCAGGTCAAACGGCGTTTCCCAGCCGCCCTCCTGATTGATGCGTAGCAGCCCCGACTCGAACAGGGTTTTGAGGATTTCCAACACGAAAAAGGGATTGCCGGCGGTGGCCCGGTACAGCCTTTGGGTAAAGATCTGCCCCTCGGGGGAACCTGACATCCGCCGCACCAGCTCGAGCATCTGCGGCGCTGAGAGGGGTTTGAGCTCGAGTTCCAGGCCAGGGCCCAGGGCGTGTAGCTGCCGGAGCAAGCGCTCTGCCTCTGGGCCAAGCTCGCCTTTGCGATACGCCCCCAGAAACCGATATGCCTGACCCCGCTCGCGCAGCCGCTCTAGCGCAAACATGAGCAACTCCAGGCTTTGCAGGTCGAAGTACTGGAGGTCGTCGAACACCAAACCGCCCGTGCCTTGGAGGGCGCTTTCCAGAAAGACCACATAGGCTTCGTACAGGCGCAGGCGCTCGTCCTGGGCCCGCAAGGGTGAGGGAGGGGTGTCCTCCAGCTCCGGCACCAGCCGGGCTAGCTCGAGGCGTACCCAGGGCGCCAGCCCAGGGTTTGGCTGGGTTTGCCACTGTTCGCGGATGGCTCGGCTCAGGGTAGCAAAAGGCAAGCTGGCATCGGTGGGGCGGCCCTGGTGAAGCAGGGGCCGACCCTGGTGCAGCATGAACTCGCGCAGTAAGCGGGTCTTGCCCACCCCCGCCAGGCCACCGAGCAGCACCCACTGCCCATCGGCCCAGGCACTCTCCATCTGCTGCCAGACCTGTTCGCGCCCTACCAGCGGGGCAGTCAGGGGCAGGACAGCGCCTGCGGGCTGCACAGCAAGGGGCCTGGTTTCCACCGTCCGTGCGCTGCGAATCTGTTCGGCCAGGTGCAGGGTCTCGGGTAGGGGCTCGAGGCCCAGTTCCTGCCTCAGGGTTCCCCTGAACTGCTCGAAGCGCTCCAGCGCCGCCTCGCGCTCTCCCAGCAGGTAATAGAGCCGAATCACCTCGCGCTGGTGGCGCTCTTGCAGGTTGTCCTGCGCCAGCAGTTGCAGGTGAATCTCCAGCGCCCCCCGCCAGTCTCCTCGGGTCTCGAGGTTCTCGGCCTGGTACAGGAGGGTTCGTTGCCAAAGGCGGCCCAGCTCCTCGCGCTCTTGTTCGAGCCACTCGCCGAATCCATCTGCTCCGGGCAGCTCGAGCGCTTCCAGCAAAGCGCCCCTGTACAGGTTGAGGGCCTCTTCATAGTGGGCCTGCTCCACCAGCGCCCGGAACCGGGCCACATCGGTTTGCGCAGGGCCCACCAAACCGACTTCGCTGCTGCCCACCTCTACACAGTCTTTGAGCGGGGTCTCGCGCAGGCGGAAGAGTTCCCGGCGCAGGTTTCGCCGCGCACTTTCCTCATCGTTTTCACTCCAGAACAACCCGGCCAGCTTGCTGCGGGGGGTAGGGCCCTCGAGGGCCAGATAAGCTACCAGTCCCAAAAGCTTTTTGGTAGGCAGGGTGATACCCTGTCCCCCCAACCACACCCTAGGCGAGCCCAGCAGATGCAGCACAAGCTCGGATCGTTGGGGTAAGGTCTCCGGCATGGCTCATCCAGTGGGGGGTAGGGATTAGGTTCTGGTTCATCGCAACTAGCTGGGTTAGTGTGCAGCTTGAGAACAAGGTGCTTGGTGGGCTGCAAATGAGATGCCCAAACCGCTTTACTTGGGGAATCGCCCCTGCCGCACCACCTCGGCTAGCACCTCCGGTAACTCCCAGGCCGCCAGGTCAAAGGTAACCTGGCCGTAATCGTAGGGCAGCTTGAGAAAGCGGTGATGAATTTCGCCGTGGATGTCGTCTTCCAGAATGAGCACATCGGCGCCAGGCTCACCCCCCAGGCTCAAGCCCACCGAGCCTGGATCGTAGACCACCCCTCTGTGCACCACTCGGCGAAAGGGGATGTGCTTGCCCGCA
The DNA here is from genome assembly GCA_937950405.1 of uncultured Meiothermus sp. Classification (GTDB taxonomy): domain Bacteria; phylum Deinococcota; class Deinococci; order Deinococcales; family Thermaceae; genus Meiothermus. The sequence continues at coordinate 29,665 of CALFDH010000045.1, read as the reverse complement.
ACCACCGCATAACGCGAGCGGATGCTTTCCAGCATTCTCAAAATTTCCGCTGGGTGCGCGTCGTTGAGATCAATTTTGTTTTCAGGGTCTTCCGGAGAGCCGTGAAACACCATCAGGCGGCCCCCAGGGGTGTCGTAACGGTGGCGCGAACGCAGATTGCGCAAAAAGTGCATCTCGCGGGGGCCTAGTTGTTCGCGAGTCCAGGCGATGGTGGTCTCGGCAATGCCTTCGCGGGCCGGGGAGGGGAGAGCATAGGCCACCCGGAGGTCGGCGGCGCCCGGAACGCAGGGGATGCCTTCCCGGTCTAGCTTGCGGATTACCTGGCGCGGATGAGGGCCATAACCCACCAGATCCCCCACTGCCAGCACCTGATCAATGCCCTCTTTGCGTAGAGCCTCCAGTGCTGCTTCAAGCGCCGGCAGGTTGGCATGAATTTCCGCAACAATTCCTAGGCGCATGGCTGCTTCATTTTGCCATGAAAAAGTCAAAGAGTGGGCTCATATGGCCCTGATTGGCCGGAGGTGTTGTCCGGCTGAATGTTCAGGTGTTTTTCAACCTGGCAGCGTATGCTTTAGCGGTGCAGTTCTGGCTCCCTCTTCTTTTGGGTGTAGCGCTGGCGCTCTGCCTGCCGCCAACGCCGCTGGGCTTCCTGGCCCCGCTGCCCCTGATCTGGCTTCTGACGCGGGGGGGTTTTCGCTTTGGCTTGCTGGCCGGAATTGGCTTCTGGGCAGTGCATCTGGTCTGGCTACCGCTTAGTTTTGTGGTGCTATTTGAAACGCCCTGGGGCGCAGTGCCCTATCTTCTGCTGGTCTTGATCAAGGCCGCCATATGGGGGGTTGTGTTTGGCCTGACCCGGGACAAACCCCTCGCCCGTGCTGGGCTGTGGGTGGTGCAAGAATACCTTACCTCGCTAGGAGAAATCGCCTTTCCCTGGGGCTTTTTGGGCTATGCGCTGGTGGACGCGCCGGGGCGGGTGTTGGCCAGCCTGGGGGGTGTCTACCTGCTTTCGCTTTTGGTGTTGGGTGTGGCGCTCGGTCTGTACTTTGCTGGAAGGCGTATTGCGCAAGAGCGGGTGGTTTTTTCTGCTAACGGCCTGGGGTTAATGGGCATTTTGCTTTTTTGGGTAGGGTTGTGGATCCTGCCGCTACCCCCTGCCCAGGGGAACCTGGCCGCCCTGCTGGTGCAAGGCAACATCAACCCCTTGCGAAAACTCGAGGGCCTCTCCGCCGAACAAACCTACCTGGAACTCACCCTCAAGGGCCTGCAAGCCCATCCCGAGGCCCAGGTCGTGATCTGGCCCGAGACAGCCGTTGCAAGCCTTTCCCCCCAGTTGCCGGCTTTGCTGGGTAGCCGTGAGCTTTTGAGTGGCCTCGAGACCGGCTTCACCAACCGGGCGGTAAGGGTAGTGGGGGGGCAGATCACCCACTTCTACGACAAAAACCGGCTGGTGCCTTTCGGCGAAAACTTTCCCTGGAGCGAGGCTTTGCGTCCGGTGTATCGGTTCTTCTTCCGGGCTTTCGGATTCGATGGTGACCTGGGCAGCCGCACGCCTGGGACAGCCTACTCGCCCCTGGACAAATATGGCGCATTTATCTGCTATGAGTCGGTCTTCCCATCGGTGGCGCGGAGGCTGGTTTTGAACGGTGCAGAGGTTTTAGAGCTCGGCTCCAACGATGCCTGGTATGGCCCCAGTTTTGGGGGCTTGCAACACTTCCAGATGGGCCGCCTGCGGGCGGTGGAAACCGGGCGATGGCTACTCCGGGCCGGCAACGACGGCGTAACCGCCATCATAGACCCCTATGGCCGGGTTACGGCCCGTATTCCTCAGCGTCAACCTGGCTTTCTGGCAGGGCAGTTTGCCCTGTTGCAGAGCCGGACGCTGTATGTGCGCTGGGGGGATTGGGCGGTGGTGCTGGCGGGAGCTCTGGGGGTGCTCGGCTTGCGAATCCGCGCAAAAGGCACTATAGTTTAGACTTGCTGGCGAATAGGCCAGAACTTTTGCCTGCGTGCCGGGATGGCGGAATTGGTAGACGCACCCGACTCAAAATCGGACGGTTAACAGCCGTGTGGGTTCGAGTCCCATTCCCGGCACCAACAAGCGCCCCTGGAGGCTCAGCGTGGAGATACTGCAAAACATTTTGATTTTTCTGTACATCGCCGTGGCCGGATTTCTGGTCTACCTGGTGCTATCGCAAGAACCCAAACAAGGGGCAGGCGATATGTTCGGTGGTTCGACCGATCTCTTCAGTACCCGTGGCGTAACGGGCGGCCTCTACCGCATCACCGTCATTTTGGGGGCCATCTTCGTGCTGCTGGCCTTTTCGTTCCGGTTTTTCAGCCGCTAGAGAATTCATCAATGCGCGCCCTCCGTACGGCCTGGAGGGTGTTTTGTTGTATACCAGGTCTGGGTAGCTCAAGGTTCATCCACCGTTCGGTGGATGGTTTCTGAGAGCAAAATCATCCGCGAGCCCTTGACAGCCGCATGAAGGCTTTATAGCTTTGTACCAAGTCCATCTTGCCCAGGTTCTTTCCCTGAAGCCGGGAAGGTGGTGAACTGTCAAGAATCAGGAGGCGTGAAATGAAGAAACTGTTGGTCTTAGGAATGCTTGCCCTGGCCGGGTTGGCGATGGCCCAGCCTAAGGTGTTTAAGGGCACCGAGCCGGGTCGCGCCGGTGGTGCGTACCGCATCACCGCCATCTCCGACCCGCGTACCTGGAACCCCTTTGTGGCCCGGGAAACCTCTTCCACCGATATCATTGCTTTGTTCCTACCTTACCTGACCACATACGACCCTTACACCCAGGCTCCCGAAGGTCGTCTGGCCAAGTCCTGGGAGGTCCGTAACAACGGTCTGACGGTTATCTTCAAGCTGCGTGAAGGGGCCAGGTGGTCGGATGGTCAGGCCATTGATGCCGACGACGTCATCTTCAGCGCTACCGTGCATGCCGATCAACGCGTCAACTCCAACTCTCGCAGCAGCTTCATCCTAGATGGACAGCCCATCCGCTGGACCAAGGTAGACCAGTTTACGGTGCGGGCTGACTTCCCCAAGCCTTATGCACCGGCTCTGATCCAGGGCTGGTACATCGTGCCCGAGCATGTTTTCGGACCCGCCTACCGTGCTGGGGTTCAGCAGCTTCAAGCACTCTGGAACCTGGATACCCCACCAGCCCAGGTGGTCTCGGGTGGCCCCTTCAAGCTGGACAGCTACGTCAAGGGTGAGCGGGTGGTGCTGGTGCGCAACCCCAACTACTGGGGTGTGGACGAGCGCAACAACCCGGTGGCCTACATGGAGCGCTACACCGTGCAGATTGTGCCCGACCTGAACGCCCAATTGGCCCGTTTCCTGGCTGGGGACGCCGATACTTTCGCAGCGGCTAACGCCGACCAGGTGGCGCAGGTATTGGAGCGCATCCGCGGCAACCGTCTGCGGGCTGAAATTTTCCCCAACGTGGACGTCACTCTGGGTACCAACTTCATCGTTTTCAACTGGAACCACAAAGATTCCTTCAAAGAAAACCTCTTCCGCCAGGTCAAGTTCCGCCGGGCCATGGCGCATCTGATGGACAAGAAGTCCATGATTGAGGTGGCCCTGGGTGGGCTGGGCCAGGCGCAGTGGAGCCCCATCTCCATTCCCAATAAAGCCTTCTTTACGGACGATGTCGCCAAGTTCGAGTTCAACCCACAACGGGCCTTGCAACTCCTGGCCGAGCTGGGCTTCCGCACCAAGAACCGCGATGGCTGGCTTGTGAATGCGCAGGGTAAGGTGCTCGAGTTCAACCTGGTAACCAACCAGGGCAACAACGTTCGCGAGCGCATCGCCCAGATCTTCCGCGACGAGGCCCGCAAGGTGGGGGTCAAGGTGGAGTACCGCCCCATTGACTTCAACGAACTGGTACGTCAGCTCACCAGCCCCGCCGCCGACGGCACCCGCGACTTCGATGCCATCCTGATTGGTCTTACTGGTGGTATCGAGCCGGCCTTCAGCCGCAACGTTTGGGAGCTGAACGGTTCGCTGCACGCCTGGAACCAGGGGGTCGGCGGCAAGAACCCTGCCAAGGTGGAAGCTTTCGAGGTGCTGATTGATACCCTGATGAAGCGGGGGGCAACTACCCTCGACCAGGCCCAGCGCCGCCAGATTTACGTGCAGTTCCAGAAGGTGGTGGCCGAGAACCTGCCACTCATCTACACGGTGGCCCCGGCCTACAACCCCGCACGCCTCACCCGCCTGGGGGGTATGTTCCCCAAAGAACAGATCAACTCCATCACCGGGCAGGCCCCCTACATCGAGACCATTTTTGCCAAGGAGTAACTGCCTTCGGGGGCAAGGGGTGGCCGACCACCCCTTGCCTTTATGCTGAGGTTTTATGTTTGGCTACGTTGTACGAAGGCTGCTCCAACTAATCCCCACCTTTTTTGGGGCTACCTTGCTGGCTTTCCTGGTAATTCAGCTTGCCCCGGGCGATTTTGTGACCCGGCTCGAGCTCGACCCCACCCAAGACCGCGAATCCATCGCTAACTTGCGCCAGCAATTGGGCCTTGACCAGCCCCTGCCGGTGCAGTACGCCAAGTGGCTTTCGGGCATTCTGCAGGGCTACCTGGGCCTTTCGCTCTCGTATAAAACCGATGTGTGGAACGTGATTGGCCAGCGCATCCTCAATTCCATGGTGCTGGTGGTGCTGGCTACCCTAATGATTTATCTGATTGCCATACCCATAGGTGTTTATTCGGCCATTCGCAAGTACACCTGGCCGGACCGCACCTTTACCGTGCTGGCCTTTTTGGGTCTGGCTATTCCCAACTTCTTTTTTGGGCTCATCATGCTCTTTTTGGCAGTCTGGCTTTCCGACCTCACCGACATGCGTATTTTGCCCATTGGCGGTATGACCAACGAGTTTGTCCACCTGGGCAACATGACCCGTGCGGCCCAGCTGCTCTTTCCACCAGCTTTGCTGGGCACGGTAGTTTTTGCTGGGCTGTTCTGGTGGCGTGCCCAACGGGGCCAAGCGGCCACGTTTGGCATCTGGGTAGGGCTGGTGCTGTTTGGGATGAGCGCCTTGCTGATGCTCTGGCCGCTGTTGCAAGGGCCGGGCTTGCCCGAACGGTTGCCCTATACGGAGTCACCCCTTTGGGCCAGGGCTACCAACGTACTCTGGCATGCCTTCCCGGTGGTCGTTGTGGTGGGTACTTCGGGCCTGGCTGGGTTGATGCGAGTGATGCGGGGCCAGATGCTGGACGTACTCTCACAAGACTACATCCGCACGGCGCGGGCCAAGGGTTTGAACGAGCGGGTGGTGATTTACAAACATGCCCTGCGTAACGCGGTCATCCCCTTTATCGCTGGTATTGGGGGGTTGTTGCCGGGCCTGATTGGGGGTGCTGGACTGGTGGAGGTCACTATGGCCTGGCCGGGCATTACCCCTGCGCTTCTAGAGGCTATCTCGGCCATTGACATCTATGTGATTATGGGCCTCATTACCATCACCACGGTTTTGTTGATGATCGGCAACGTGGTCTCGGATCTGCTCCTGGCCTGGGTGGACCCGCGTATCCGTTACAGCTAGGGGGAATGGGCATGATTCAAAGAGCGCAACTGAAGACCACCCCCCAGGCCAATCGGAGCTTCTTCCAGCAAGCCTGGATTCGCTTCAAACGGCATCCCCTGGCCCGATTGGGGGCAGCGGTGCTGCTGGTGTTTTACCTGGGGGCCTTGTTTGCCGACTTTTTGGCTCCTTATCCGGAAGAGAAAAGCTTCCGCGATTTTTCTTTTGCCTCTCCAACGCAAATTTTCTGGCGTGACGAGAACGGGCGACTCACCCGGCCCTATGTGTGCGCTGCGGAGCGGCGCAGGAACCTCGAGACCTTCAAGGTCGAGGTCATCACCGATTGCCAGAAGGGCCGCTACCCTATCTATTTCTTCGTCCAGGGAGAGCCCTATCGTTTCCTGGGGCTTATTCCCACCAACCTGCGCCTGATGGGGGGCCCCTGGCTGTTGGAAGACCAGGCCAAACTCTTTTTGTGGGGTACCGACGACTTTGGCCGCGACGTGTGGGGTCGTATCTGGTTTGGGGCCCGCATCAGCCTGACCATCGGTATCTTTGCGGTGGCCCTGGCGCTCGTGATCGGTATCCTTATGGGCAGTATCTCTGGCTTCTACGCAGGCCGACCGGTCACTTTCAGTATCGGGCTATTGAACCCACGCTTCTGGGAATTTGTACGGGCTAGCCGCTGGCTGGACCATATGCTAGCACTTGTCGGACTGGCTCTGATAGCGGCCTTGCTCTGGGGAGTGGGCCAGGGTTACGAGCGCTACATTCGGCCCGATCTTCAGCGCGTTAGCACCCTGGCCCTAGGGGGTCTGGGCCTGGTGCTGGGTCTGGTGGGGCTGGGTGTGCTGATGTACTTCATGGTCTGGCGTAGTCATCTGGCAAGGGCCCTGCTCTGGCTTTCGGCCTGGGGTGGGATGGCTTGGCTGCTCTGGATTACGGTTTGGGGCTTCTGGCAGAGCAGCCGGGGTTTGGAAGCCATCATCGCGGGTTTGATGGGTGCAGTGTTGCTGGGGGCTATTGGGTATATCCTGCTCTGGCCGCGCATTGAACTAGACCTGGACACCATCATCATGCGTGCGGTGGAGGTGCTGGCGGCCATTCCCGATTTGTTTTTGCTGATCATCCTTTCGGTGCTCATCCCCATGGAAGTGCCGCCTGCGGTGCGCTTCGTGCTGGTGGTGACCATTCTCTCCTTCGTGAACTGGGGAGGGCTGGCCCGAATCATCCGCAGTCAGGTGCTACAACTGCGCGAGATGGAGTTTGCTCAGGCGGCTCAGGCCCTGGGGGCCGGGGATGCCCGGATCATCATTCGACACGTACTGCCAGGAACCTACACTTACTTGATCGTGGCGGTCACGCTGGCCATCCCTGGTTTCATCCTGGGCGAGTCGGGCCTCTCCTTCCTGGGGCTGGGCATCCAGGAACCGGCTACCTCCTGGGGTTTGATGCTTTCCAAGGCCCAGGCTACCGGCATTACGGCCTTTAGCGAGCGGCCCTGGCTTCTGATCCCAGGGGTTTTTATCCTGCTAGCAGTGCTGGCTTACAACTTCATGGGGGACGGCTTGCGCGATGCCCTCGACCCTCGCACCAAAGTGTAGGGCGATGGTTTTGATGAATAAGGCCCCGATGGCGATATAATGTCGCAACCTGCTATCGCAGTGATTAGGAGTGGGAATGGACGAGAAACGGTTGGTGGATGTTACAGACCTCAAGGTTCACTTTTTCACCGACGACGGGGTAGTCAAGGCCGTAGACGGGGTGTCTTTCCACATTGACAAAGGCGAGACCCTGGCGGTAGTGGGCGAATCGGGCTCCGGTAAGTCGGTTGCCAGCCTGGCCATGATGCGCCTGATTCCCAACCCCCCCGGCAAGATTGTCGGTGGGCAAGTGCTTTTTAGGGGCAAAGATGGCAAAACCCGGGATCTGGTCAAGGAAGATGAGGCCACCATGCGCAAGATTCGTGGCAACGACATCGCCATGATCTTCCAGGAGCCCATGACCAGTCTCAACCCCGTTTATACCGTTGGTGATCAGATTGCCGAGGCCATCGTGCTGCACCAGGGCAAGAGCAAAAAGGAAGCCCTGGATCAAGCTGCCGAGATGCTCGATCTGGTAGGCATCCCTGAACCTAAAAAACGCCTGTCCAACTATCCCCACCAGATGTCGGGCGGGATGCGTCAGCGTATCATGATCGCCATGGCGCTCTCCTGCAATCCCTCCCTCCTCATTGCGGACGAGCCCACCACTGCCCTGGATGTGACCATCCAGGCCCAGATTCTGGAGCTCATGAACAAGCTGAGGGAAGAGATTGGTATGAGCATTCTGTTCATCACTCACAACCTGGGTGTGGTGGCCGAGATGGCTGACCGGGTCGTGGTGATGTACGCGGGGCGGGCGGTGGAGGAAGCCGATGTGGTGCCCACCTTTAAGAAGCCCCTGCACCCCTACACCATGGGTCTTTTGAACTCTGTGCCCCGGCTCGACCTGGCGGCCACGCACCAGCAGCGCCTGGAAGCCATCCCGGGTAACGTGCCCAACCCGCTCAACCTGCCTCAGGGTTGTGCCTTCCACCCGCGCTGCAAATTCTTCAAGCCGGGCCTGTGTGACCAGGACATACCAGTCTTGCAAGACGCTGGTAACGGTCACATGGTGCGCTGCGTGCGCTGGGCCGAGATTCAAAAAGGCGAGGCGGTGGGAGCATGAGCGTGGCAACCCCTGAAACGACTACAGCCAACCTGGTCGAGGTAACCAACCTCAAGAAGTGGTTCCCGATTCGTGGGGGGATTCTTTCCCGAGTGGTGGCCAACGTCAAAGCGGTCAACGACGTGAGTTTTTCGGTCAAGAAGGGCGAGGTGCTGGGCCTGGTGGGGGAGTCCGGCTCGGGCAAGACCACCGTGGGCCGCACCATCCTCCGTCTAATTGAGCCTACCGAGGGAACCATCCGCTTTGACGGACAGGACATTACCCATCTGCCCAAAAACCAACTGCGCAGTTACCGCCGCAAGATGCAAATTATCTTCCAGGACCCCTTTGCCTCGCTGAACCCGCGCATGACAGTGGGCGACATCATCGCAGAGCCACTGGTTATCCACAACCTGGAAGGCTCTGCCCAAGCCCGCAACGAGCGTGTGGCCGAACTGCTGCAACTGGTGGGCCTCAACCCCGACCACGTGCGCCGCTATCCCCACGAGTTCTCTGGTGGTCAGCGTCAGCGCATTGGGATTGCTCGAGCGTTGGCGGTACGCCCTGAGTTCATCGTGGCGGATGAGCCGGTCTCGGCTCTGGACGTATCGATTCAGGCCCAGGTGGTTAACCTGCTTCAAGACCTCAAGGAGCAGCTCGGGCTGACCATTCTGTTCATCGCCCACGACCTGGCGGTGGTGGAGTATATTTCTGACCGCATCGCGGTAATGTACCTGGGTAAGGTGATGGAGCTGGCCCCCTCGCGCGACCTTTACCTTAAGCCGCGCCACCCCTACACCGAAGCCCTGCTATCGGCCATTCCCACCCCCGACCCCACCATCAAGCGCGAGCGTATCGTGCTGCAGGGGGATATCCCCAGCCCCATCAACCCGCCCTCGGGCTGCGTTTTCCGCACCCGCTGCCGCTACGCGATTGCGGAGTGTGCGACAACCGTGCCCGAACTCAAAGAAGTCTCGCCCGGTCACTTCAAAGCCTGCATTCGCGACGACATCCCGGGTCTGAACTGATTTAAACCCATCTAGCGAGCGCCCGAAGAGGGCGCCTTTTTTGTAGATGTGGTCGCCTCGCTATTTGATGGGACAGCTATTCTGATTGATACCAGATCTACCAGATTTGGATGCACCCAGAGCCTTATCGCGCTCTACACAGGCTTAGCCGCCCACGAAAACCAGAAGGGACAAGCAGACGTGCCTCACCGGGGTGAGGCACGCTTGTCTGCGTTGCGTCTGGGTACAGATGCATGTTACGCACCCAAGGGTGGCCGGGCCCGGCCCACGGGTGCTTGGGTTTCGAGTTTCCCTGCGGCCATAGTTCTGTTCAGAACAGGGCTTTCTTGAAGTCGGATGGCTCAAAATAGGTGAAGAGTGCTCTATCTGGTATCGAACGCTGGGTTCAAGGTTTGATGAGCCCCCTCTCACCCCCTGGTTTAGCCGAAGTGATTTACTGAACCCATGCGACGGCTTTATTTGTTATGGATGGTGGTGCTATTGGGATGTGTTCAGGCTCAGGAAACCGCTATTTATCGGGGCTTTGCTGAACTTCGGCAGCCCCAGACCCTGCCGCAAAATGAGTGGATCTGGGAGCCAGGGGAGACCCTGTTCCAGAGTCTGGTACCGGGTACCCTGCGTCTGATGGGGGTTGCGGAGCAGTCGCGCCGGGTGCAGGTGGCCGCCCAACAAAGCCCTCTGGCTGCCTATGTGGGTAAGGAGGTGCAGTTTTACTGGGAGGGCCAGTGGCGCAAGGCCACCCTGGTGAGCGCCGATCGGAACCTGTATCTGTACGAGGGCCGCTACCTGGTGGGGTTGCCTGGAACGGTAGCCTATCCCGACCCCAGCGGATTCAGTGCTGCGCCGGGCCCCAGGGTGATTTTCCGGTATTCCGGGGGTGGGGCGGGTACCTTGGCGTACCTGACTCGAGGCCTGACCTGGAACCTGCGCTACACGCTGGAGGACGGCGAGCTAACCGGCTGGGCGACCCTGACCAACGGACTGGGCCGCACGTTGCGACTGGGTCGCACCGACCTGGTAGCCGGGAGTGTGCCTTTGCTGGAAGGGGGGTTCAGTGTGCCTGCCCCCCGCCCTGAAACCCGGATGTTGCAGGCCGCCCCTGCCGCGGCAGAGGTGGCGGACGCCGAGTTTGTGGGAGAGGCGGCGGGCACCTACCGCTACCGCTTGCCGGGAGAGGTGACGCTCGAGCCCGGCCTCACCGAGCTGCCCTTCATACGCACCCGGGTGCAGCCGGTCTATGTGTGGCGCTTGCAAACCGGCTTCAGCACCGAACGTGAGCTGGCTTTTGTAAGGGGTTTTCGCTTTGCCGCCCCGGAAAACCTGGCCGCCGGGGTGGTGAGCATCCGCGAGCAAGGGGTGTTTGTAGGACAGGCCGCCACCGGCGATACCGCCAAAGGCAACAACGTCAACCTGATGCTAGGCCCCGATCCCGAAGGCCGGGCCACCCGGCAGGTAGAGCAACAGGCCCGCAACCGCTTCCGGGTGACCACCCGAGTGCAAAACCCCAAGGCCTATCCGGTGGAGGTCGAAATTCAGGAGTTCATGCCCCAACCGTTCACGCTGGAAGGGGAGGGCCTCGAGCGCATCCCCGAGGGCTACCGCCTGCGCTTCACCCTGGCCCCCAATCAGAGCCGCACCTACACCTATACCCTGACCTTGCAGCAGCGGTAAAACCAAACCTACCTGATTAGTTTTCATAAAGAGGTATTCCCAACTCCCTCATCCGGCGACATCCCAAAACGCTGCGATTGACGTCAATGACGTGATTGCTACATGCCGCTGATGGGGTGTCGCCACCTTCTCCCGCAAGGGGAGAAGGAAAGGGGTTCATCTGGATTCGCTATGCAGCCAGGCAAGGCTAGGCCAAAAGCTAGCACTGAAGGCCAGAGCCACTGACCCTAGGCCCCATAAGGCACCCAGATGTTTTTTATCTGGGTGGCTTGCCGCAGGATTTCGTCGGTGTCGGGCAAGGCCCCGCTCTCGGGCAGCGTCCAGGTGCGCTTCATGTTCCCGGCGCTGGCCTTTTCGACCAGGGCGCGTCCGGCCTGGGGACCGGCGTACCAGACTGCGTCCACGTCGTCGTGCTCGGCCAGGGTTTTGGCCAGTTCGTCGCGCTCGCCGGTCACAATGTTGAACGTACCGGCAGGGATGTCGGATGTCTCGAGCACCTGATAAAAGTCGGTGGCGGTCAGGGGGGCCCCCGGCGAGGGCACCACCACCAGGGTGTTGCCCAGGGCCAGCGCGGTTCCGGCCAGCCTGGCTAGGGCCAGCAGCGGCTGGTCGTCGGGGCAGAGAATGCCCATCACGCCAATGGGCTCGGGAACGGCCAGGGTTACGTTGCGGATGGGCGTGGGGTGCACCACCCCTTCATATTTGTCGGCCCAGGCCGCCGCCGTGAACAGGGCCTCGAGGGCCGCTTCTACCTCTCTTTGGCCGTCCTGTCCGGTCTGTTGGTGGATGCGGTGGGCAAACTCCAGGGCCCGCTCGGACAGGTTTTCGGCCAGAAAGTACAGGATTTGCGCCTTGTTGTGTGCGGTGGTCTTGCGCCAACCCTCAAAAGCAGCGCGGGCAGCTTCCACTGCATTGCGAATATCCTTGCGGTTGCCCAGCCCCACCTCGCCCAGAAGTCGCCCATCGGGGCCATACACCGCTTTGCTGTAGCCGCTATCGGGCCGGGCTTGTTTGCCGCCGATAAAGAGCTTGGCGGTGCGGTCTATGGGGGGCAACACCGCTTCGCTCTGCTTAGGGCCGAGGGCCGAGGGCTGAGGGTTTTTCTTTCTCTTGCTTTGCGCCCTCCGCTCTCGACTTTCAGCTTTCTTCACATACTCCCACAGCCCCTCCCTGCCCCCCTCGCGCCCAAAGCCCGACTCGCGGTAGCCGCCAAAGCCGCTGGCCGCGTCGAAAAGGTTGGTGCTGTTGATCCAGATGGTGCCGGCCTTGATCTGGGTGGCGATGTCCAGGGCCAGGTTGATGTCCTCGCTCCAGATGGAGGCCGCCAGGCCGTAGCGGGTGTTGTTGGCCAGCCGGACGGCCTCTTCCGGGGTGCGGAAGGTCAGGGCGGCCAAAACCGGCCCGAAGATTTCCTCCTGGGCAATGGTGGAAGCCGGGGCGACCCGGGTGAACAGGGTGGGGGGATAAAAGCACCCCTGGCTTGGCACCGCCCAGCTCGGCTGCCAGAGTTCGGCGCCCTCTTCCAGACCCTTCTGCACCAGGCGCTCGATTCTTTGGAGCTGTACCGGCGCCACAATGGCCCCGATGTCCACGGCCTTGTCCAGTGGGTCGCCACAGCGCAGTTTTTCCATGCGAGCCCGCAGCTTGGCGTACATCTTTTCGGCGATGCCCTCCTGAACCAGGAGCCTCGAGCCCGCGCAGCAGACCTGCCCCTGGTTGAACCAGATGGCGTCCACCACGCCCTCCACCGCGCTGTCGAGGTCGGCATCCTCGAAGACCAGGAAGGGCGATTTGCCGCCGAGCTCGAGCGAGAGCTTTTTGCCGCTGCCCGCCGTGGCTTTGCGGATAAGCCGCCCCACCTCGGTCGAGCCGGTAAAAGCAATCTTGTCCACCCCTGGATGCGCCACCAAAGCCGCCCCGGTTGAGCCGTCGCCGGTGAGGATGTTCACCACCCCCGGCGGCAGCCCGATGTTCTGGCAGATTTCTGCAAAGAGGAGCGCGGTGAGGGGCGTAAACTCGGCAGGCTTGAGCACCACCGTGTTGCCCATGGCCAGCGCCGGGGCAATCTTCCACGAGAGCATCAGCAGGGGAAAGTTCCAGGGGATGATCTGCCCCACCACGCCCACCGGGGCGTAGCCGGGCAGCTCGCTTTCCATCAGCTGGGCCCAGCCTGCGTGGTAGTAGAAGTGGCGGGCCACCAGGGGAATGTCAATGTCGCGGGTCTCGCGGATGGGCTTGCCGTTGTCCAGGGTTTCCAGCACGGTAAACAGCCGGGCGTGTTTCTGTACCTGCCGGGCCAAGGCATACAGGTAACGGGCCCGCACGTGGCCGGGGGTCTGTCGCCAGCCCGCCAGGGCCTTGCGGGCCGCTTTGACAGCTTCGTCCACATCGGCAGCGCTGGCCTGGGCCACCTCGGCCAGCTTCTGGGCGTTAGCGGGGTTGTGCGTGGCGAACCATTCTTTCTGGGCCGGGTCGCGCCACCTGCCCCCAATGAAAAGCCCGAATTTGCCCTGGTGGGCCTTCAGCCAGTCCAGCGCGGGTTGGGCGGTCTCCGGGGCGGGGCCATAGGGAAGGGTCTCCATAAGTTCGCTAAGGGTCATGCTTTGCTCCAGTTCAGGGCGGGTTTAGTTATCGGTAAACTTTGCTCATCGCCGGGTAAAAAAGGTGCAATAGAGCTAAGATGAAGCCTTTGGGCTATCAGCTATAGACCATCGGCCATCAGCATTCTTCTACCCCAGCGGCTGGTACTGCATCGAGGCATAGCGCCCGTAGGCGAAGTGCTCGAGCTGCCGCTCGATGTCGTTCAGGAGGGCGCTGGCTCCAATGCGGAATAGATGGGGCTGCATCCATTCGTGGCCCAGCTCTTCTTTCATCAGGATGAGCCAGTCCAGGGCCTGCTTGGCGCTGCGGATGCCCCCGGCGGGCTTGAACCCTACCTTGTGGCCGGTCTGCTCGTAGTAGGCGCGGATGGCCCGCACCATCACCAGGCTGTTTGGCAGGGTGGCATTCACGCTTTCCTTGCCGGTGGAGGTTTTGATGAAGTCGGAGCCGGCCTGCATGCAGACCATACTGGTCTTGAAGACGTTTTTGAGGGTGCCTAGCTCGCCGACGGCCAGAATGCTTTTCATGTGCGCCGGGCCGCAGGCTTCGCGGAAGTCGCGCACCTCCTGATAGAGGGCTTTCCAGTTGCCGGTGAGTACATGGCGTCGCGAGATGACGATGTCAATTTCGCTGGCGCCCGCCGCGACGGAGGCCTCGATCTCCTGCAGCTTGAGGCGGTGGGGGTTGAGGCCCGCCGGAAAGCCGGTCGAGACCGCAGCTACCGGAATTCCTGAGCCTTCCAGGGCCGCTACTGCGGTGGGCACCATCTCGTGGTAGACGCAGACCGCCCCGGTAGTAAGGCGCAAACCAGGCATCCCCAGGTCCTGTAGCAGCTCGGGGCGCACCGGCTGGCGGGCCTTGGCGCACAGGCGCTGCACGGTGCCGGGGGTGTCGTCGCCCGAGAGGGTGGTGAGGTCTATGGTTCGGATGGCGTGCAGTAGCCAGGCCGCTTGCCATTCCTTTTTGATGCTGCGGCGGGTGGGCAGGGTAGCGGCCCGGCGTTCGATGGCGCTTTTGTTAACCAGGGCGCCCTCGAGGGCACTGGGGTCGAAGGGGGTACCGGGGTTGCGCTCCGGCACGTGGGGTTGCGGTATGGTTGCAGTTGCCATAGGCTGGCCTCGAGTACAGCCGATTATAGCCCAGCCTGCTATCCTCTGGTTGAAGGCGACAGCCACTGGCTCAGGCAGTTGGCCGGACATCATCCGAAGGGACATTCGGTCCCACCTGAGCTGCCATGCTGGAGGTTGTACAGGAGGGTTCAGCTTCTGCCCAAACTTCGGGAGGTGAAGGATGGAAACCCTGGAAGTGGCCAAATGTCCGGTGTGTGGAGGGTTGGTGGAGGTGGCGGGCCCGTGGGTGGGCCTCGAGGTGGAGTGCCCGGAATGCACCGAGATTCTGCGGGTGGTCTCGCTGCACCCGCTTAAGCTCTACTACGCCTTCGACCCCGATGAGGAACCCCTGCCCGAAGAGGAGCATCGGGTGCCCAGGGGTGAGTAGCGAACAGCGCCGGGCAGGAAATATCGCCTGTGGCCGTTTATTCCGGCCCCAGCACGATAATCACATCGTAGCCTCTGGGCTCGAGGCGGATGCGGGTCTGGAGGGGCAGGTGTAGCAGATCGGCGTAGTCCTTGGCCAGCAGAAAGGCAGGTGACTCCCGCCCCACAATCGAGACCCCACTGCGCACCAGCACCAGGCTGGTGCCTCCTACCTCGCCTGTCTGCACTTCCGGGGGGGGGATGCCCAGCTCCACAAAGCCCTGCCGGTAGCGTTCGCCCAGCCCCGCCCCACTCCGGTCCAGGAGCAGGGTTTTGAGGCCCAGGGCTTCGGCCTGTACCATCCGGGCCATTACCTCGGCGTCGGGGGTGTAGCCCAGCAGACCCGCCGTGAAAGAAGCCATAGCGGCCTGGTCCAGTACCAGATAACTGCCTTCCTCAATGGTGGGCAGGGTCGCGCTCTTAAGGGCCAGACTCCGCAGGTTGGGCAGCCGTTGCAGGGCATCGGTGAGGGGAAGGGTGGTCTCGAGGGCGTTCCAGACCGCGCTGGCAACCCCGGGTAGGCGCGGCCAGTAGCGAGGGCTTTGGGCTTTCCGCAGGGCCAGCCCCATCACCTCCTTGATGCGGTCCAGCCGGCCCAGGTCGGAGCCTTCCCAGCGGCGAAAGCGCATGTATTTGACGGCATCTTTCCCGTTCAGATGCACTGGCCCGGCCGGAAAGTCTATGTACAGGCCCGCAGCCCGGTCGGTGTACTTCATCGGATAGGGCAGCACCACATCCACCCCATCCACCGCATTCACCAGCTTCATCACGGCCTCGAAGGTCAGGACCAGGTAGTGTTGCACTGGCACACCCAGCAGGTTTTCGACGGCCTGCCGCAGGCCCTCGGCCCCACCGCCCCGCTCGTAGACCGAGTTAATCTTGCCTTCGTAATACCCCTTAGGGGTTTCGCCGCTGTAGCGCAGGTCGCGGGGAATGGCTACCACGGTGGCTTCTGAGCCGCGCAGGCGGATGTAAAAGATGGTATCGGTACGCAGCCCCGGCCCGCAGGCCGTATGGTAGCCGCAGTATTCGGTGTCGCGGGCGGCTACGACCAGGCTCAGCTCCTCGACCGGGCCACTTCCCCGGTACTCGCCAAAGAATCCCGCCTGCACCTCCCGTAGCTGCGGCCCATATGCCAGAGCTCCAGCCAGGGTCAGCAGGGCCAGCCCGAGCAAAACCAGCGAAAGCCGCGGCCCCGCACGGCGAGTTCGTACCAACGACCCCTGTCTGACCCGATGGGGTGTTCGCGGCTGTGCCATGACCCATAGATTACAAAACCTGGCGATGGGGAGCGTAATAGACCACCCAAAAAAGCCCTGGGTGCCGTACCCAGGGCAAATAGGCGGGTTACGTTTTAACAGTCCTCCCCGCGCTGTTCCAGGACCGCTTTGTAAGCGGCCAGGGTTCTTGGGTGGGGTTCGATGCCTTTGCTTTTTAGATACCTGACCTTACAGATGACGGCTTTCTGATAGGCTTCCAACAGTCGTCCTGTCAGTGCCAGCTCGCGAATGTCGTGATTGACCCCTCGGCCGGGCTCCGAGACATCGGCAATGTAGAGGGCCATGCCCAGCCTGTGATCGGGGCGAACCCCGTACACGTGGCCCTCGATGGCCTCGAGCACTTCTTCATCCACAATGCCCCATTGCTCGGCCAGCTTGCGCCCAGCACGGCCATGAAGCGATAGGGGATGGTTGCGCTCGAGTGCGATTTCCGGCGGAGCCAGCTCCATCAACTGCTGCTCGCTCAAATCGCGGGCGGCATCGTGCAGGATGGCGGCCAGATAGGTTTTTTCCACGTCAAGGCCATTGGCTTTAGCAATTTCTGCGGCCAGCTCGGCGACCCGCAAAATATGTTCGTAGCGCTCAGGTTTGACCTGCTGGCGCACTTTTTCGGCCAAATCAACGACAGAGATGGTGCTTATCAAGTGAAGCCTCCGCCGTGGGCGGGAGCAGGTTTGGGAACTCCTGCCCATCCGCCGAAGAGAGCCTACCATATTTTTGGAAATTTCCAAGCTGGATTGCCCTTCAAGCCAGGCTTTTATCATTTTCCCCTTTCCCTCTCCCCTTGCGGGAGAGGGTGGCGACAGCACCGGCTAGTTTGGTACTCCTTTCGCCATAAAACAATTCTGGCAGTAACCGATGTCGCCGGGTGAGGGGTTGAAATGACGATGCCCCAGCAAATGATAAGAGTCTGCCCTTCAAGCGTAAACGGAACTGCCTGCGTGCTTCCTACCAAATCCACCAGTGCCCCTTTCCTTGGTCCCTTGCGGGAGAAGCTGGCGACACCCCGTTAGCAGTACAGGAGAATAATGCTGAAGAGGTCATTCACTGCGTCTGGGTTTTTGGCGGATGAGGGGGTATAGTACCGAATCTGCCCAGAAGTGACCCAAAAGCGATATATAAGTCCCTCGGACGCGCCCCCTGGCGCGGCAAGGGAGGGGCGCGTTTAGCGCCGCTCACGCGCAGAGTTGGTATAAGAATACCCCTCAAAAATAACCATTCAGGTAAGTTGCTATTCCTTGCGATAACCCTGGATGATTCCGCAGACCCTTTAGGCGGTTTGGTTCTATGAAATGCTGTGGGTCATTTTTGGAGTCTCATGCTCGAGCGGCACTTGAAACAATTCGCCATAGCCGCTATAGTTGTCAGTTGGCTGGGTCAAAAGACCCGAGCTGTTTGTTGGATTGCACCGGCATCCCAAACGGCTAACTGGAGAGTGTGGTCATGTACGCAATTATCAAGACGGGTGGTAAACAATACCGCGCAGAAGCAGGCAGCAAGCTGCGCGTGGAGAAGCTAGAGGCCAACCCCGGCGATACCGTCGAGTTTGATGCCCTGATGCTGGGCGGCGAGAAGCCGGTGATCGGTACGCCAACCGTTCCGGGTGCCAAAGTGGTGGCGGAGGTGCTCGAGCACGGCAAGGGCAAGAAGGTGCTGGTGGCCAAGTTCAAGGCCAAAATCCACTACCGCCGCAAGCGGGGCCACCGCCAGCCCTACACCGAGATTGTGGTGAAGGAGATTCGCGCATAACACTACTGGAGGCCAAAGGCCCAAAGCCGAAAGCCAAAACGTAGCCTTCGGCGTCCTGGAGGGAGTATATGGCACACAAAAAAGGTCTGGGTTCAACTAAAAACGGGCGCGACAGCCAAGCCAAGCGCCTGGGGGTCAAGCGCTTCGAAGGTCAGGTGGTCAAGGCCGGTAACGTGCTGGTACGCCAGCGCGGCACCAAGTTTCGCGCCGGCGAGGGCGTGGGCCAGGGCCGCGACTACACCCTCTTTGCCCTGGTAGATGGGGTGGTAGAGTTTGCCGACAAGGGTCGCATGGGCCGCTTTGTGCGGGTCAAGCCGCTGGAACTGGCCCAGGCGGGCGATTAACTTTTGCCGGCAGCCGAAGGCTTGAGCCCGGTGCTCGGCCTTCGGCTTTAGCTTGCTAGTATGTTCAGGGACATCCTCGAGATTACCGTGGCCGCCGGGCGCGGAGGCGACGGATGCATTAGTTTTTGGCGCGAAAAGTACATTGCCAAGGGCGGCCCCGACGGCGGCGATGGCGGCGATGGGGGCTCCATCATTCTGCGGGCGCTGGCCCAGGTAGATTCGCTGTCGAACCTTTCCAAGCGGGTCTACAAAGCCGAAAGCGGCCAGCACGGTATGGGTAAGGGGCTGTTTGGCAAGTCGGGGAAAGACCTGATTATTGAGGTGCCTCGGGGTACACGGGTCTACGATGCCGAGACCGGCGAGTTGCTGGCCGACCTGGTCGAGGAAGGCCAGACCTTCGTGGCGGCCAGAGGGGGCCGGGGCGGCTGGGGCAACCCCCGCTTCGTGACCCCCACCCGTCAGGCCCCCCGCTTTGCCGAGGCGGGCGAGGAAGGGGAGAAGCGTAAACTGCGCTTGGAGCTGATGCTCCTAGCCGATGTGGGCCTGGTAGGCTACCCCAACGCGGGCAAGAGCAGCCTGCTGGCCGCCCTGACCCATGCCCAGCCCAAGATTGCCAGCTACCCCTTTACCACCCTTTCGCCCAACCTGGGCGTAATAGAGCGCGACCTCGAGCGCATCACCATGGCCGACATCCCCGGCATCATCGAGGGGGCGGCGCAGGGCAAGGGTCTGGGGCTGGAGTTTCTGCGGCACATTGCCCGGACGCGGGTTTTGCTATATGTGCTCGATGGCGCCGACCAACCGCAAGAGACCCTGCAAACCCTCCAGGCCGAACTGCGCGCCTACGACCCCGGGCTGCTCACCCGCCAGGCCCTGGTTGCCCTGAACAAAACCGATCTGCTAGCCCCGGAGGAGACCCAGGCCCTTTTGAGCGAGCTTTCCCAGACCGGCCTGCCGGTCATCCCCACCTCCACCCAGACCCGCCAGGGGCTGCCCGAGCTGGTAGAGGCCCTGTTTGCGCTGGTGCGGGCCGCGCCCAAACCCAAAATGGAGCAGCCTAGGCCCAGGCCCGAGACCCCCGACTACATCAAGGTCACCCAGGTAGAGGAAGGGGTGTTTGTACTCGAGGCCCCCCAGGTCGAGCGCCACCTGAACCGGCTTAAGGGTGACCTGATGGAGGCTGCGGGCTACTTGCAGGAGCTGTTCAAGCGCTACCGGGTCGAACAGGCCCTCAAGGCCCACGGCGTGCGGGCCGGCGACACTGTGCGCTTTGGGCAGCACGAATTCGAGTACATTCCCGAAGTCAGGTAGATTGCGCAACCCATTGTGTACAATGAGGTTGAATGGTCAAAACCATTGACACCCAAACGCTGATTGAGCACATCAAACAAGCCCTGGAGGACAAAAAGGCCGAGAACGTGGTCGCACTCGACCTGACCGGCGTCTCCGACTCGCTGGACTACTTTGTGATTGCCACCGGGACTTCCCAGCCCCACCTGCAAGCCCTCGAGCGGGCTGTGCGGGAAAAACTCCAGGAAGACGAAGGCATCCGGGCGAATAAGGTCGAGGGTCCCAGCCCGCGCTGGATTCTCCTGGACTACGGCCCGGTGCTGGTTCACCTGATGAGCGCCGAAGCCCGCGAGTACTACGACCTAGAAGGCTTCTGGGCCGATGCAAAGCGGCTATAAACGGCCCCATTCCCAGGGTCGCTCCGGCTTCAAATGCTGAAAAGGGCTGAAAGCTTGAGACCTGCGACATGGGACTTTGACTTACTTTGCGTTGGGCGGGTTGGCTGGGCGGTAGTTACGGACGGGGCCAAAGATGAACTTGTTGAACACAATGTAGGCCGCCAGGTAGGCGCCCATCTGTACCCAGAAGTTGTTGAAGAGCGTCACCCCGCTAGCCCCCAGG
The DNA here is from genome assembly GCA_937950405.1 of uncultured Meiothermus sp. Taxonomy (GTDB): domain Bacteria; phylum Deinococcota; class Deinococci; order Deinococcales; family Thermaceae; genus Meiothermus. The sequence goes on along the minus strand of CALFDH010000045.1, from coordinate 9,315 downwards.
AAGGTCATAAGCAGGGTGAGGGGCATAACCACAATAAAGGCCCGTAACAACAGGCTGGGAAAAATACGCAGCATGTCCCGTCCTGAAAGCGGGGTGCGCTGTTGTGCTTTGCGCTTGAGCTTTTCTTCCCGGCGTTTCTTACCCATGCCCTCAAGTTTAAGCCCTGGACTTTGCGTGAACCAGGGGCTTGGCGCACAGAGCCTGGGGTAAAGCTGCCAACTGTCGGTTTTGCTTTCAGTCTGGAGCCTCCAGCCTTATGCTGGGGCCGTGCGAAAACTCTGGGAAGCGCTTTGCGCCTTGCCGCACCGGGGAAGCGCCACGGCCCTCGAGGCCCAGGCGGCCCAGCAGCTCAAAGATTACCTGGCACGCCCTGGGTCAGGTATCTCGGTAGAAACCCAGGCCTTCCGAGCGCCCCGCAGCTATGGCCCCGAGCTCATCCTGATTAGCCTGCTGCTGGCCTCGGGCGGTTTGGGGGGGCTCTGGTGGCTGGCCCTGCTGGGAGCCTATGGCTTCTGGGCACATTTTTCAGGTTGGTGGGTGCCCTGGCGGCGGCTCTTTGACCGCTACCTCTCGCAGAATGTGCTGGCCCAGACCGGCCAGGGCCGCAAAACCCTGGTCCTGATGGCCCATTACGACACTGCCAAGACCTTTTTCCTCTACCACCCCAAGCAGGTGAGGTATTTCCGGCGCAATTTTTTGCTCAATGCACTGCTGGCTACGGCGCTGCCCTTTGGCGCCCTGGTGCCGGTGGTGTCGCAGTTGCTGGGCCTGTATTTTCTGGTGCAGGCCGCCCTCCTGACCCTGCGGGAGTTCCGGGAGCCCTATGTCAACGGGGCCAACGACAACGCAACCGGGGTGGCGGTGGCGGTGGCGTTGTTCGAGGAACTGGCCCAGGATCCCCTGCCAGACTACCGGGTGATGCTGGCCCTCACCGGCAGCGAGGAAGTGGGAGCCAAGGGGGCCGAGTACCTGGCGCGCTCGAGGCGGGTTCCACCGGATGCCCTGGTGCTCAACATAGATAACGTGGGCAAGGGTGAGCTGTTTTATGCCACCGGCGAGGGAATGCTGGTCTACCATGCCTACCAAGGGGGCTTGCTCGAGCGGGCCCGGGTTCTACCCGGCGCAAGGCCCCTGGCGTACACCCTGGCCTTTTTCGACACCCGACCCTTTGCAGCCCGTAAAATTCCATGCCTGACCCTCATTCGATTAGAAAACGGGACACCTCCCCACTGGCACTGGCCCTCCGACCAGCCCGGTGGGGTGGACTGGGGGGCGGTGGAGGAAACCCTGAACTACGCGCGTACCCTGGTGCGCCAGCTGGCCTGATCTGGAGCGATACCTCGGGCTACAAATTGCTGTTCGTCATGGGTTGCCCTTCTCGAGGGAGGGACGAAATGCTTGTGGTGCCATAAGGTCATCTGGCCTTCAGCTTTGGGCATTCGGCGATTGCTCCAGGCAAAAATGGCAGCACCTCAAGAGAACGATATGACCGCTCTAACGTTAAGCTTTGTTCATTTAGGTCAACCTTTTGGGATAGGTTGAAATATACTCATGAGCGTGGGTTGGAAAGGTGCATCGGTATCGTTGCCCCAGCCGATATAGATAATCGGCACTCATTGCAATACCTGCTGGGCCGCAGCTTCTGGTAAACGCCGATTCAACCCACCTGGATAAGTGCGAACACAAGGGAGCCTCCAAATGAGTACCACGCAAACCCCCACTCCCATCGCTGAGATGCTGCGCAGCATGGTTCAGTCTCGCGCCTCGGATATTCACTTGCAGGCGGGTGCGCCACCCACAGTACGCATAGATGGCAAGCTCAAGCCCTTTGGAAGCAAGGTACTTTCGCCGGGCGATGTGGAGGCCATCGTGCGCAGCTTGCTGAGCCCCTTGCAGCAAGAGGAGCTCGAGTACAAAAAAGAAATGGACTTTGCCTATACGGTGCCGGGTCTGGCCCGTTTTCGCTGCAATTTGCTGCACCAGCGGGGCAGTTTTGGGCTGGTAATGCGGGTGGTAGCCGAGTCCATCCCCAGCTTTGAGGCCCTGGGCCTGCCCCGCCCGGTCATGGAGGAACTGGCCTCCAAAGAGCGCGGCCTGGTGCTGGTTACCGGCCCGACTGGCTCGGGGAAGTCCACCACCCTGGCCGCCCTGATTGACCACATCAACCTGCACTTTCCCAAAAACATCGTTACCATTGAAGACCCCATCGAATTTTTGCACAAGCACAAGAAAAGCCTGGTGGTGCAGCGCGAGGTGGGAGTGGATACCGACTCCTTCAGCTCGGGCCTGAAATACGCCATGCGCCAGGATCCGGACGTGATTCTGATTGGCGAGATGCGCGACCGCGAAACGGTGGAAGCAGCCATCATGGCCGCCCAGACCGGCCACCTGGTGCTTTCTACGCTCCACACGCTGGATGCGGTGCGTACCATCAACCGCATCATTGACTTCTTTCCGCTGCATGAGCACCTGCAAATCCGCATTTTGCTGGCCGAGTCGCTCCTGGGCATCATCTCCCAACGCTTGCTGCCCAGGGCCGACGGGCAAGGGCGCATGCTGGCTCTGGAGATTCTGTTGGCCACGCCATTTGTGCGCGACCTTATCAAGGACGAAAACAAGACCCCGCAGATCAAGGACACCATGCTGCAAGACAACCTACGCGGTATGCAAACCTTCGATCAGCACCTGGTAGAGCTCTACACCCAGGGCCACATCAGCCTCGAGGACGCCGAGGGCTCCGCCACCAGTCCCCACGAGCTCAAGCTGATGCTGACCAAGCACACCGGGCGTGGGTACTGAAAGCCCACGCGTTATACCAACTTTAGGCGCACAACCAACTTTCAACGATACACCAGGCGAAAGGGGGTGGTAGGAGGTGGGTAGTGGGTTTCTATCGCCTGTCACCCACCCCCTGATCCCTAACCCCTATTCCCTCCACCATCATTCCAATGGTTTGCCAAGTGTTCAGGCAAAGATGGCGTTTGTCGGCAGGTCTGTAGCCTGCTGTGCTTTATTGCACAGGGCTCGACTCGGGTAAAGTGAGGACGATCCCCTGTTGGGACAGAGCCCTGACGGGCCTGTTCACCCAGAGGCCAGTCTGGAGGTTGAGCGATGCGCTTGCTTTTTCTTTGGTTAGCCGGGCTTTTGCTGCTGGTTTCGTGTGTTCCTGCCAGCCAGGTACGCCAGGTGCAGGGGCTTTCAGGGCCGGTGAACATTACCTTTGACCGCTGGGGCATTCCGCATATCCGGGCCCTCTCGAGCGATATGGACGTGTTCTTTGCCCAGGGGTATGTGCACGCCCAGGATCGGCTATTCCAGATGGAGCTGGGGCGCCGTGCAGCGCAGGGCCGGTTGTCGGAAATTCTGGGGAGTGGGGCCCTCGAGCAAGACCGATTCTTCCGCACCTGGGGCTTTTACCGCGCGGCCCAGGCTTCGTTCCCCAACCACACCGAGTTCACCCGCCGTGCCCTGGAAGCCTATGCCGCGGGGGTCAATCAGTTCATCCGCGAGGGCAACCTGCCCTTGCCCTTTGCCCTGTTGGGCTTCACCCCGGAGCCCTGGACGCCTGCCGACACCCTGGCCTGGGGCAAGCTCCAGTCCTACGACCTCGGGCAGGTCTGGCAGGACGAGATTGACAACGCCTTCATCCTGAGCAAGGTCGGGCTGGAAGGCTTCAATGACCTGCGCGGCGCCTATCCGGAGGGGTGGCCCACTGTGCTGCAACCGGGCGACCTGCGCGGCAGCGATGATCGGGCCAATCCAGGCCAACCCACTGAACTGACGCCGCTGTCGCCCGCAATGCTGGCTACACTGCGAGAGCTGGCCCAGTTCTCCGAGACCCTTCGCATGGCCCCCCGTACCGCCGACCAGGGCTCGAACAACTGGGTGCTGGCTGGGTCGCGTACCACCACCGGCAAACCCCTGCTGGCCAACGACCCCCACCTGCGCCTGCAAAACCCGGCCTTGTGGTACATCGCCGACCTGCGCGGCCCCGGCTACCAGGCAATCGGGGCCACCATTCCGGGGGTGCCGGGGGTTTTCCTGGGTCGCAACGACCGGGTGGCCTGGGGGGCGACCAATGTCCGGCCCGACGTAATGGATTTATTCGTGCTGGATTTGGAAGGGCAGTACTACCGAACCCCCACCGGGCTGGTGCCGCTGCGCCTGCGCCAGGAGGTCATTCAGGTACGCGGGGCCGACCCGGTGACCCTTACGGTGCGCGAAAGCGAGTACGGCCCGGTGATTTCCGATCTAGGCCGGGCTTTCTTGCGGCCTGGCCTGACCGCCGGAACGGCCATTGCTGGCGAGAACCAGGCGGTAGCGGTGCGCTGGACGGGCTTGGAGCCCCAGGACACCACCCTGGATGCCTACCTGGATATGAACCGTGCCCGCAACGCCGCCGAGTTTCGGGAAGCCCTGAGGCGCTACGCGGCCCCCATGCAAAACTTTGTCTATGCAGATGCAGACGGTAACATTGGCTACATTGCGCCGGGCCTGATTCCGGTGCGCGACTGGGATGGGCGCTTTCCGGCCAGCGCCCGCCAGGGGCAGCAGTGGAAGGGCTATGTGGCCTTGGAGCGCCTGCCGCAGGTGGTGAACCCCCGCGAAGGGTTTGTCAGCAGTGCCAACAACCGCGTTTTACCGCACGGTGGGCCCGATATCTCCAGCTACACCACCGAGGTTTTTCGCGCCCAGCGTATCCGCGACCTGATTCTGGCCACGCCTAAAGCCAGCCTGGCGGAGATGGCCCGCTGGCAGGGTGACACGTACTCGATTATCGCCCGGGAGATGCTGCCGGGCCTGTTGGCCCTGCAACCCCAGAGCGAGGCGGCGCGGCGCCTGCAAGACGCGGTACGCGGCTGGGATTTGCGAGCCGAGCTTAACTCGGTAGGAGCCACGGCCTTTGCTTTCTATTACCGCGAGATTTCCCGGATGCTCGAGGACGAGCTCGAGCTGCGCTACCCGCCGGTGCCCTATACCTTCGTCAAGACCCTGCGGGAGGATGGTCGCTGGTGCAGAAACGCCAGTGCCGGTATCCAGAACTGCGCTCAGTTCATGGCCCAGGCGCTGGAGAAGGCTGGCGCGGAACTCGAGCGCCGCCTGGGCAAAGACCCCGCCCAGTGGCAGTGGGGCCGGCTGCACCAGGCCACCCTGCCTTCCCCGCTTGCCTCCACGCCCCTCATTGGCGGCCTGTTCAACCGCACTCTGCCCACCCCTGGCTCCATGCACACCCTCAATGTGGCTAACTACAACCAGGACACCTTCCTGCACACCTCCGGGGCCAGCCTGCGCACCCTCTTCGACCTCGCCGACCCCGACAACAGCCGCATTATCTACCCCATGGGCCAGTCTGCCGATGTGTTCAGCCCCTACTTCGACAACCTGCTGTGGCTCTGGCGGGACAATCAGACCGTGCCCCTGAGCACCCGGCCCGCCGACTGGGGCCAGACCTGGACTTTGGAGCTCCGGCCCTGAAGATGGGGCTTGTTTCTGGCTCCGAGCAGGGGTTTGGCTACAGACCAAACCCTGCTTGGAAGCTGAGGAAGGGTGAGCACATGGGCTTCCTTGGCCTGTGATACTCCGGCCTGGTTGGAAGGGCAGTTACAAGGGCTACTCCGGGAGAAAAGTCTCGGCTCGCGGCGCTCAATCCCTCGCCTGCTACCGGGGTTCACCTGTAGAGTTTCCGAGTTGTTTGCCAAAGACCCACGCTCATTTCAAGGATAAGGGGAAAGCGTCCTGGCCGAGTCGGAAGCCACGCCAGATTTTGAAGCGTAAAGCTCTAGCGCTTCGCCTCCACCCGCCCCTTCATCTCGGCAATCAGCTCCGCAATGCCTAACGTGCGCTGCTCCTTCACATGCCGCTCGCGCAGGTTTACCGTGCCTGCTTCGGCTTCCTTGTCGCCCAGCACCAGAATCAGCGGAATTTTCTGGAGTTCGGCATCGCGGATTTTGGCGTTCATGCGCTCGGGGCGGCTGTCTATCTCCACGCGCAGTTTGTGTTTACGCATCTGGGCGGCTACCTGCTGGGCATACTCGAGGTGCCGGTCCGAGATGGGCACAATCACGGCCTGGATGGGGGAGAGCCACAGGGGGAAGTCGCCGGCGGTGTGCTCGAGGTAAAACGCAAAAAAGCGGTCGAAACTGCCCATGATGGCGCGGTGGATGACCACCGGGGTTTCCTTCTCGCCACGCTCGTTGGTGAACTCGAGGCCGAACCGCTCAGGCACGATAAAGTCGAGCTGGTTGGTGGCGATGGTATCTTCCTTGCCCAGCACACTGCGGATCTGCACATCCAGCTTGGGGCCGTAGAAGGTGGCCTCGCCGATGCCCTCCACGTATTTGGCGCCGGTCTGCTCGAGGGCCGCCCGGATGGCCGCAATCGAGTCACGCCAGTTGTCGTTTTCCTCGCCAAACTTCTCGGGGTTGTGCTCAAAGTCCGGGAGCGAGAGGCGGAACCAGTAGTCCGAAATACCAAAGTCGCGGTACACCTCGTCGAACAGTTGAATTACCTTGATGAACTCTTCGGTCACCTGCGCCCTCGAGCAGTAGATGTGCGCGTCGTTCTGCGTGAAACCCCGGGCCCGCGTCAGACCCGAGAGGGTGCCCGAAAGCTCGAAGCGGTACACCGTGCCAAACTCGGCTAACCGCAGGGGCAGGTCGCGGTAGCTCTTGGGTCGGGCCTTGTAGATCATGTGGTGGTGCGGGCAGTTCATCGGCTTGAGGTAGTATTCCTCACCCTCAATCTCGATGGGGGCGTACATGTCGTCCTTGTAGTAGGGCAGGTGGCCGGAGGTGTAGTAGAGCTTTGCGCTGGCAATGTGCGGGGTGTAGACGTAGTGGTAGCCGTACTCCTGCTCTTTGTGGTACATGTAGTCTTCCATCTGCCGCCGGATAAACGACCCCCGCGGCAGCCACAAAGGCAGCCCTTTGCCCACCTCCTCGCTAATGGTAAAAAGGTCAAGCTCCGCCCCTAGCTTGCGGTGGTCGCGGCGTTTGGCTTCCTCCTGCTGCCAGAGGTAGTTGTCCAGCTCTTCCTTAGTGCGGAAGGCAATGCCGTAGATGCGCTGGAGCATGGGGCGGCTCGAATCGCCCCGCCAGTAGGCACCGGCAATGCTGGTCAGTTTGAAGTGCGGGGGAATGCGGCCTGTGCTGGGCACGTGGGGCCCCCGGCACATGTCGGTAAAGCCAAACTGCTCGTCGCCTTGCTTGTAAAAGCTCAGCTCCTCGTTTTCGGGCAGGTCTTGAATCAGCTCGGTCTTGTAGGGGTCAATACCTGCATAGCGCTTCAGGGCCTCTTCGCGCGGCAGCACAAAGCGTTCCAGGGGCAGGTTGGCCGCCACGATTGCCCGCATCTTTCCCTCAATTACCGGCAAGTCCTCCTCGCGAAGGGGCTCGGGGGCATCGATGTCGTAATAAAAGCCGTTTTCGATCACCGGCCCGATGGCCAGCTTGACCTGCTCCGGCGCAAAACCCCGCTCGGCGTACAGCTCGCGTACGGCCTGGGCCATCACGTGGGCCAGGGTATGGCGGAAAAGCTGCACATACTCGGGGTCGCGCTCGGTCAGAATGCGGAGTTCGGCCCCATCGGGCAGAGGCTTGAGCAGGTCGTAAAGCTCGCCATTGGCAATAGCCCCAATCGCGGCCTTGGCCAGGCCGGGGCCAATGGCTTTGGCCGCATCGGCTGCTGTGGCGCCGGGCTTCAGTTCCAGTTTTCGTCCGTCGGGAAGCACTGCGTTCATAGTCACCTCAAAAAAAATCCCGGCCCTCTAACCACGAGCCGGGAGAACCTCCATCGCCCTCAGGCTAGAAGTTCCCCCCAGGTCTAGTAGTCTGCCGAGACCCCATCTTGCCTAGAAGTCTACGTCTGTGCGGGGTGGGAGTCAAATCGTGGAGATACCTCAAAAGCCTGTTGACCCCGTTCGACCTTTTCCCCTCACCCAGCGGGAGAGGGGTTTTTGTTCGCCATTCTCGTTCGTGTCTTGGGTGTCCCTTAAGGAGCCGTTTTCGGTAGCACCCCCAGCCAATAATCCGGATTGCTTGACCGGCATCGAAGCAAAACTTGTTTCCTTAAGCCTGGCAGGCGTGTTTAGTACCCACCCGAGATTGTGTTTTTGTGCTGCTCATATGAGCTCCGTATGACCCCATCCGCTATTAGGCGTAAGGGTTCATACAACTTTCCAAGCACCTCCTCAGGCTCTTGCATGAACACCGCCGTTGTAATCGCTCACCCGGCGACACCGGATTGCCGCAAGAACTGTCTTATTCGGCAAAATGAGTAGCGAACTTGCCAGCGGTAACGCCACCCTCTTCCGCAAGGGGAGAGGGAAAGGGGAAAACGATAAATGCCTGGCATCCCCTAGACAAACTCCACCCCCCCTATCGGGATACAGAAGGCTTGGTGGAGCGAGGCTGAAGGACGAGATCAGAGGGAATTCTTATGACCTGCGCATGACCCCGCGAACGCTCCAGGGTAGAGCCGCCCATCCCAGCGCTGCCATCTACGATGCCCGCACCCTACAGTCCACCCCGCAAAGTGGGGAGCGGGCCGGGTATGACGGGCACAAGCGCCCTGGCGGTCGCTGAAGCGAGCCTTCTGTGTGTGGTCAAGGTGGAGGGGGCCAAACGAGGATTCGTCCTGCTACCGAAGCGTTGGGTGGTGGAACGTTCGTTTGCCTGGACATCCCGGTTTCGCAGGCTGGCGCAGGGCTATGAGCGGCTGGCTGAGACCTTGCGAGGCTGGCACTGGTTGGCTTTCTCGATTCTGATGACGGCGAAAACTGTGGAGCTTTTACGAACAGCTAGTTAGCAGGTTCCAATAGCGGATGGGGTCAGACGGAGCTCATATAAGGCGTCCTTGGGGCTTCCGGTATCGTCGCGGTTGAGGTTACTGGGGGCGAAGTTTTGCAGGATGTGGATCTCGAGGAGATGCTTCATATCGCTCCTACTTTTGAATGTTCTGAATCTGTAGCCGTACAACCTTCCAGCCAAGGCCCTGTCTTTCCATCACAATGCCTTCATTGGGGTTATCCTTGTGATGAAGAAGAACCTGGGACAAACCTTGTCGCTTTAGCTGCCAGTCTCTGACCGCCTCAAGGTTGCCATTTTGGGGTTGTTCACCGGTGCCAATGCTGGCCAGACCCTGGGGGGTAACTAGGGCGTTGACCAATGGCTCCACCAATGAAGCCGCAAATAGGAGCCCTAACGCACCGAACCCGGACTGGTCTTGTTTGGCTTGCTCCATTAGGGTGCGGTTGAGGTCGGCTTTGAGACTTTCTCGCACACGGGGGAAGTCCACGTAGCGCTCGAGCGCCGAAGG
>CALFDH010000044.1 GCA_937950405.1 uncultured Meiothermus sp. | reverse complement strand
ACCCCGAACGCATCGGCCTCAAGCTCGATCGCATCACCGCCAACCTCGAGGGTGCCCGCGCACGTTTGCGTTGGTTCGAGGAGCGCGGCCTGCTGAACGGAGCCCACCTGGCCCGCCGCTACTTCCCCGCGCTGAACCCGCAGCCCATCTCCGTTAATTCCTCTCCTCAGGCCCCCCTCCGCCTGGAAGTGCTGGGCCCCATGCAACTGGGGGGTCAGGCGGTGCGTGGGCAAAAGCGCAAGGAGTTGCTGGCGGCCTTGCTCGAGGCCCGGGTGGCCGGGCGGGGCGAGGTGGGCAAGCTCGAGCTTCTGGACAGCCTCTATCCTGGCGAGGATGAGGAAAAAGCAGCTTCCTCGCTCAAGGAGCTGGTCCACACGGTGAGAACGAACCTGAGGGCTCACGTCGTGGCTACCACCCCCTCCGGATATGCCCTGGGCGCGGCGGTGGGCTCCGACCTGGAAGAGTTTTTACGCACCGGCGAGGCCCGCTTGTGGCGGGGGGCTTACCTGGGGGGTCTCTCGTCCCTCCACGAGACCGTGCGCGAGTCGGTCTACCTGGCCCTGCGTACCCGCGCCCAGGCCCTGCTCGAGGGCGACCCCAAGGAGGCCGCCCGGCTGGGCCGAATCCTGTTGGAAACCGACCCCTATGACCCACAGGCCTTGCGCCTGACCCTGCTGGCCCTGCGGGGCAGCAAAAACCACAAGAGCCTGGCTCGCCTCTACGAGGAAGCCAGGGAATGGATGCTCGAGGTGGGCGAGACCTTGCCGGAGAACTGGCAGGGCTTCCTCACGGCCTGAGCCACCCAGCGCCCCGCTGATGGGGCTGTCGGCCCAGACGGCAACGGCCCCGTTTGGGGCTAAGAATTTTGAGTCTCGAATGGCTCAATTTTACGCACAGGCCCCCCGCGAAGGGTGGGGGGGTCGCTTGTTATTCGGCAAAACCCCCTGCAATTCTGACCCACTTCTGACCGCCCCTGCCGCACCCTGGGGGTCGAAAGGAGCAACCATGTTCGACCCAAAATTGCGCACCCTGGCCGTACTCCTGGCCGCCGGTATGGCGCTGGCGGCGGGCACCACCTACAGCATCGTGGTGGGCGGCCAGGTGGCGCCGGACAAAGCCATCGTGGTGAATGGCAAAACCTATCTGCCCCTCTCGGTGCTCAAGGAGCTAGGAATCCCTTACAGCCTCAGGGGAACCACCCTCACCCTGGCCCACCCGGCCCCCGCCAACCATACCCCTGGCGGGGCCAACCAGCGGGCCTCGCTGCAAGGCTGCCTGGGCGAGACCCTCTTCAACGGCATCTGGCGCTTCCGGGCGACCAGGCTCGAGCCCATCGTGAAGGACGCTGGAACCCCCCTACAAACCCAGGGCTGGGGCGTGACGGTAGAACTGCGTAGCGGCGCCAAGGCCATGGTGCAGCCGGTTTTTACCGGGCTGCGCGACCAGGGCATCCAGGTCGCCTTCGACGACGCCCAAACCCTGACCGCCGACGCGCTGGACGTGCAGAAGCTCACCTACGCCAACCTCCCACCAGGGGGCATAGTGACCCACCAGCTCAAGTTCTGGTACCGCTACGACACCCCTAAAGACCAGATCAAAACCCCCACCAAGCTGCTCCTCGAGATCAATCCCAACGGCTTCGAGAACACCATCCGGGCCAGTGAGGCCAGCTACACCACCCCTACCCCCAGCCTGCGGGTGCGGCTCGACTGCCAGAAGTAGCATGGCAGCCTGTAGCCGGAAGGACAAAGGAAGTGAACCTGTGGAAGAGGAATCCGGCACCTTTTATCGCCTCTGCCCGCGCTGCTACCGCGCCGTTCCGGCCCACTCACAGGAGCACTACTGCCTAAACGACGGCGAGCGGCTGCTCGAGGCCTGCCCCCGCTGCCAGGCCAGACTCACCTCGCCGTATGCGCGGTTTTGCGGCATCTGCGGCTGCGAACTGGGGAAAAGCCGCACAGAAGTACCGGGAGGAACCGTATGAAACATTGGTTTGTAGGCGCGCTACTGCTGGTTGGGCTTATTGGCTGTAACCCCTCCACCCCCCCCACCGGGGGCATCACCACCCCCATCAAGGCCGCCGAGGGCGGCACTGTGGAGAACGGGGGGGCCCGGCTGGTGATCCCGCCGGGGACCCTCTCCCAGGACGCCACCATCACCCTGAGCCTGGCCGCCATACCCAGCGAGCCCCCCGAGAACCCCCTGAAGCCCGCCGGCCCGGCGGTCAGCTTCGACCTGGGTGGGGCCACCCTGCAACAGGCCGCCACCCTGGAAATGCCCACCGACGTAGCGGGCCAGGAGGGCGACCTGGTGATCCTCGAGAAAAACCCCACCCCCGGCCCCGACGAGCCGCAGATCCGGGTGCACGCCGCCAGAGCGGTCGGAGCGGCGCAGGTTTCGGGCCAGAACCTGGCCAGCAAGGTGGCCTACAGCGTGACCCGCAAGGCCTCGTACGTGGCCTATCTGGTGCCCAAACCAAAGCCCCAGGAGGGCATAGCCGGGCGGCCCCTGCAGGTGCCCTTCTACTGGCAGGCCTACATCCCCTGGTGCGTGCCCACCTCGCTGGCCATGGTGCTCAACTACCACCAGGCCCTGCCCGCCATCGCCGGAAGCGCTAAGTTCCCCGGCGGCTTCGCCAGCAACTTCGGGCTGGCCAGCCTGATCAAGCAGCCGGCCAGCAGCGGTTCCAACGTGGTCTCGATCCTCAAGGCTGCCGGGGTGCCCGACAGCGCCTACTCCACCATGCAGTGGGACGCCGACCTGATTCCCTCCAACCCCTTCAGCGCCTACATCGTGCTGGCCACCACGGGCATATTCGGGCTGTTCCCCGCCAAGCCGGTCTGGACCTCCTCCGACCGCCAGTGGCACGGCTTCGTGATCTCCGGCCTGACCAACGCGGCGGGCGACGGCATCTTCCTGCACGACTCCAACTTCCGCTGGGGGGGCGCGCCCAACCAGGTGACCTGGGCGCAGTTCCGCGAGCAGAATTGCAAGCTCAAAGACGAAAAAGACCCCTCCAAGGGCTGCTCGGGCGACAAGGAGCTGGACGGCCTCTACACCCTGATTTTTTACAATGAACCCAAGCCCGAAACCCTGCGGCGCGGCTCCATCGAGCTCTCCCGCAACCCCTCCTCGCTTACCTTCCGCAACCCCTCGAACGAGCTGATCTCGCACTGGGAGTGGGAGGGCGGCTACCCCAACGGCTACTACTTCACCGACGAGGCCACCAAGCTGAGCACCTTTCCCTACGGTAGCAACCTGGTGCAGGACACCGAGTTCCGCTCGCTCATCTACCGGAGCAGCCGCCTCGAGGTGGGCTTCAACGTCGTCAACGTAACCAACGTGGCCCTGGACTTCGAGATAGAGGCCCGGCTGTACGTCAACAATGCCATGAAGTCACAGAAGTTTGTCAACACCAATGTGGCCGCCTATAACGACAGCCCCATCAACCTGGACTTCGGCAACCTGGCCGACCTCGCGGGCGCTATTGGCGGCCCCACCCCGGCCCGCCTCGAGCTCAACCTGCGCCAGGGCGGGCAGGTGCAGGATGTGAAGCAGATTGCCTTCAAGCTGGCCCCTAACCCCACCACCCTGCCCACCGTCCGTATTCTGGTGCCCAGCGCGTCCGTTACTTTGCTCAAGGGCGAGCCCTTCACCTTTCGCGGCGAGGGCTTCGACCCCCACTCCCTGCCCGATGGGCGGGCCCGGCTGTCCTGGCTCGAGGGCGGAACCTTACTGGTCAACGGCAGCAGCTACACCCTGACCCCCGCCACCGCAGGCACCCGCACCTTCAACCTGGTGGCCACCGGTGAGTACGGTCTCCAGGCCACCGCCTCCACCACCTTTACGGTGATTGACCCCACCCGCACTCCCGGCGAGATCGTAATCGTGGAGCCCAAACCCAACGCCGCCTACTGGAGCCCCACCATCAACCAGGCCCTGGTGGACGTACCGCTGGTGGGCTACGCCACCTATTCCAACGGTGCAGCAGTACCTGGGGCACGGCTGGTCTGGACCGCGCAGCCCCAGGGCGGGAGCGAGGTAGAGGTGGGGCGGGGCTCTAGCCTCACCGTGAAGCTGGTGGGCGGTCGGAGCTTTGCCCTGCCCTACACCATCCGCCTGACCGTGCTCTCCGACGCCGGCACCCCCATTGGCTCCAGAACCGTCCTCATCACGGTTGGTTACACCTACATCGGCTAGGAGGCATCATGCACCGGCTTCTCTGTGGGGTATTCCTGGCTGCACTGCTGGCTGCTTGCAACCCCAGCACCCAGAACCCGCCCATCATCCACAGTTTCACCGCCACCCCGGCTTCGCTGCCGGTTGGGGGCGGGCCCACCCGCCTGAGCTGGGATGTGAGCGGTGCCAGCACCCTAACCCTCCAGGGGGGGAGCGTCACGCCTGCCGACAAGGGCAGCCAGAGCGTGACCGTCACCGCCAGCCAAACCTTCACCCTCACCGCCCGCAACAGCACCGGGAGCGTGAGCAAGGAGGTCAGCGTGACGGTAGCGGAAGCCCCCTCCATCCGCATCTCCCCCTCCTCCCGCGCTTTTGTGGCCGGCAATCCCGGTGGTAGCTTCGACGCCAGCGTGACCGGCTCTACCGCTGCCCTTATCTGGAGCCTGACAGGCCCCGGCAGCCTTAGCGCCACCAGCGGCCCCTCAGTGATCTACACCCCACCCCCCAGCGTAGCGGTGCTGGCTTCCGCTACCCTTACCGCCGAACTCGAGGGCACCGGCCTGTCTGCCACCGCCCAGATCAGCGTGGCCCCCAGCGTGCTGACCGGGGGGGTGCTGTTCTATAACGCCGACGGCTCGGGCGCATTGGGGGCGCTGGACAGCGCCGGAGCCTACACCCCGGTCAAGATCTTCGCGGCGGGCGACCTGCCTCTTGGCGTCACCCTCACCGGCAAGCCCTACGACCTCTACGAGCTCTTTTACAACCCCGACGGCTCCGGAGCTTTGGGCAGCTTCGATGGGGCCGGCAACTTCCGCCGGTTGCGGAATTACACCACCGGGGAGCTGCCGGTAGCACAGGATCAACTGGTAAGCCTGGGCGACCGGGTGGTGTTCTACAAGGCCACCACCGGAACCACCATCTGCGCCAGCTACGGCGACAATTACAGCCTGACTACCCCCGTGACCCAGAGCGGTTACTCCAAGGACTGGAACTTCATCCTGCGGGCCAACGACGCCAACGGGGTGTTCTTCTACCGGCAGTCCACCGGCACCGGCGGCTACGGTACCTACAACGCAGCCTGCGCATGGACGTTCATCTACGCCAACAACAGCTACACCACCCACTGGAGCCACCTCCTGCGTACCGCCGCCGGTGTGCTCTTCTACCGCAAAAGCGACGGTGTCGGGGCGCTGGTGACCTACGCCGCCAACGGCACACCTACTCAGAGCGGTACCTATCTCGCCGGGAAGCTGGCGGCGGGCTGGGATCAGGCCATATATACCCGGTTTGGCGTTCTGTTCTACAAAGCCGACGGCTCAGGGGAACTCGCCACCTTTAGCGGCAATACCTATACCAGGGTGAAGCGCTTTGCCGCTGGGGAACTACCGGTGGGTGCCGCTCTGGTGGTGGCGGTAGGCAACTAGAATCGTCTTGCAAAGCCCCTGGTCTGTGGGAGGCCAGGGGCTTATGGTTTTACTGCTCAAATCAAGGGTCACTGCGGCAAAAGGGGTACACGGTCATGCCAGGAAAGCCTAGCCAGTCAGGAATCTAATACCGGATTCAAAAAGATATTTTTCGATACCAAAAGCCTCTGAGGCTATCTTTTTGAATCCCAGAGTACACCCCTCCCTTCGGTCGGCGAAGAAAGCGTCTCCCTTCCAAGGGGCGGTATCGCCCTCCGCTACGCGGATAACTTCGGTCGGGTTAGTTCGCCGCCGTTCGGCGACGAACTAACCGAATCTGGTATAACATCACAGTTTTTGTGACCATTTTGGAAATGCACGCTTGAAAGAAGTCATTTTGACTGCCCGTATCGCCACGGACGGTGTCCTCACCTGGGCGTGAGGGGTTTTCTTTGAGGTAAGCTGAAAAGGCTCACCCTCGAGGTTTTCCCGCTTGCCTTCACCAAACCTACATATCCCGTACTGCACCAATACACAAGGATCCCGGAACATGGCTTTCGCGGAGGTAACGTCTTGAAGAGACTCTTTCCCACCCTCGCCACCCTGCTCGCCCTGGCACCTCCGGTTCTGGCCCAGGGCTCCCTGGTACTGACCGATGCCCTAAGAGCTTTGCCCGGTACCCTGGACTGGAAAAGCGCCGACCTGAACTACGAGAGCGCGCTGCGGCAGTTGGAAGCCGCCCAGGCCGCCCTGGGCCTCAAGTTATCGGGCGGGGCCGACTACACCCTGCGCGAGAGCGGCAGCAACCTGAGCCTTTCCAGCACGGCCAGCATGGGGGTGCTGCCCTGGTCTACGAGCGCCGACGCCGTGCGTAGCGCCGAGCGGGCGCTCGAGCGGGCCGCCCTGACCCGCCGCGATGCCCGCAACACCCTCTACCTCGCCCTGCACAACCAGTACTATGGCCTGCGTCAGGCCCAAACCGACCTGACCATTGCCCAGGCCAGCCTGGCCCTGCGCGAACGCCAGTTGCAGATTGTCACCGCCCAGAACCAGGCCGGTACCGCTACCCTGAGCGATCTGCTCGCCGCCCAGCAGAACCTGGACACCGCCCGCTCGGGGCTGGTGAGCGCCCAGGGCGCCCTCGAGCTGGCCCGCCTGACCCTGGCCAGCACCCTGGGCCTGAGCCCCCAGCAGCTCGGCAACCCCGCCACCCCGCCCGAGGAACCCAGTCTGCTCGGCGAGGGCCTGGAAGCCTTGCTGCAAAGGGCGCTGACAAACCGCTCGGATGTGCTGCGAAGCCTGTCCCAACTGCGCGATGCAGAAGAAAACCTGGCCAGCGCAGAGCGCGACCGGCTGATTCCCAACGCCGCCCTGAGCGCGGGCTACAGCAGCGGGGGCAGCAACGCCACCTCGGTCTCGGCGGGCCTGAACTTCAAGAGCGGGGTGGCCTCGCTCTCGGGGGCGGTGCCGGTGGTGCAGGGCAGCGGCGGGGCCATTCAGCCCCAGGGCTGGAGCGTGGGGCTCACGCTCAGCGTACCCATTTTCGACCCCGTGAGCGACAGCCGTATCCGCACGGCCCAGACCGCGCTGCAAGCCGCCCGCCAGGCGCTGGAAACCACCCGCAAGGCCGCCGAGCTGGATGTGCGGCAAAAGTATCAGAACCTCCAGACTGCCAAAGCGGCCATTGCTGCGGCTCGGGCCGGTCTGAACGCGGCCAACCAGAGCCTGCGCACCGCCCAGGCCCGGCTGCAAGCGGGCACCGGTACCGGCGTGGATGTGCAGGCTGCCCAGCTTAACCAGCTCCAGGCCCAGCGCAACCTCGAGGCCGCCCTGACCCAGGCCCAACTGGCCGCCCTGGCCCTGCAAAACGCCCTTGGCCAAGACCTTACCGCCACCCTCGGAGGGAGTCCATGACGCACCGTGTTCCCAACCTTCTATCGAAGCCCTTGCTTTTGTTGGCGCTGCTACCGGTTTGCTCTTTGGGGTTAGCTCAGAACACCCTTACCCTGGTGCAAGCCCTCTCGCAGGCTTACAGCCGGGGCCCCTCGCTGCAAAGCGCCCAGGCCACCCTGCAAAATGCCCGCTTGCAGCTGAGCGCTCTAGGCGCCGACCCCAGCACCCTGGTGGTGGCCCGCACCCAGGCCGAGCAGAACGCCCGGCTGGCCGAGGTGAACCTCGAGGCCACCCGGCTTTCGGTCATGCAGAGCGTGGTGAACGCGTATGTGGGCCTCTACGAAGCCCAGCAAAATGTGGGGCTGTTCCAGGCCCAGGTGGCCCTGAACCAGCGCAACCTGGACGTGGCCAAGGCCCGGCAGGCCGCCGGCAATGCCACCGCACTGGATGTGGCACGGGCCCAGACCACCCTGGACAGCTCGAGGCAGTCCCTCACCAACGCCCAGTCCCAGATTCCAGTGCTGGCCGCCCAGCTCGCCACCCTGTTGGGCCTGAGCGACCTGGGCAACGTCACGGTTGCCGCCCCTCCGGCTCCCCCCGTGCTGCAAGCCGACCTCCAGGCCCTGAGCCGCGACCTCTTTACCCGACTGCCCAGCGTGCTGCAAGCCCAGCAGGCGGTGGAGCTCTCCGAACTGAACGTCAGGCTGGCCGACAACGACTACACCCCCGCCGTCCAGCTCACAAGCGCCAAAACCAGCCTGGAGAACAACCAGCGCACCCTGCAAACCGCCCAGCAAAACGCCCAGACCAG
This sequence comes from uncultured Meiothermus sp., assembly GCA_937950405.1. Lineage (GTDB taxonomy): Bacteria > Deinococcota > Deinococci > Deinococcales > Thermaceae > Meiothermus. Next base: position 3,146 of record CALFDH010000044.1, on the reverse strand, counting down.
CCTGACCAACGCCTACCAGGCTGCCCAGAACGCCTACCGCAACATCGCCCTGGCCCAGGCCAATGTCACCAACGCCCAGCGGGTGGTGGAGCAGAGCCAGGCCGCCCTGCGGGCCGGCACCATCTCGGCCCTGCAACTGCAAACCGACCAGGTCTCGCTGCGCGGCGCGGAGTACAGCCTGGTACAGGCCCAGGGTAGCTACTGGAGAGCCCTGGCAGCCTTTTCGGTGGCGGCAGGGCAGGACTTTACCGGCCTGGTGCGGGCAGCCAGTGGGCCTTAGCGGCCTTTTGCAGGTTCCTGGGTCTGTAGTTCGCGCTCCGCTTGTACCATCCTCTCAGGGAAGAAGGCAAGAGGTTCGTGTGGATCCGGCATTACCGGTTGTCGAACGCATCCCGGAAAGGCCCCAGAAATTTTCGCTCCGGCGACCAGTCGGCAATGGCAAAGACAATTTCGGAAAAAGCACCGCTAAACTCGTTCTCTAGGGCGAGCCGAAAATCCATCGCCGTGCGGTGTGGGTCATTCTGGAATGCGCCACAGCCCCAGGCCCCCAGCACGAGCGTGGAGTATCCCAACGACCGCGCAATCGCCAGCACCCGGTGAATCCGCTGACGCAACAGGTCTCCGGCGCGAGGCTGACCAACAGCAGGCGCATACGGCGCCGCACAGGTGAGCACACTCAGGCGCCATGGATGTTCAAGCTCCGTGCCGTCATCCAGGCGAAAAACGAGCACATCGGGCGAATAAATGGCCCAATCCGTCGAATCCGGCAGCGGACGCTTGAGATGGGCCTCGTACATGGGGTCACCCACCAGGGTCAGGTAAAGGGCGCTCGAGCGACACAGCACCTCCTCCTGTGCCCTGGCTCCACCAAGGAAGCCCCCGCCCGGATGGATACCGTTGGCGAAATTCAGGGCAAGCGGACGCAAGCCACGCTCGACAAGCCGTCGAGAGGCGCCCAGGGTGGTCTCATTCGTAACCTGAACCCTGGTTTCCGCAAACGCTGCTTGGGCGGCTTGGTAGTCGGGCCTCCGGGGGGATGCTTTGCTTAGCAGCACAGGCAGCCTGAACGGCCTCGAGCCAAACGACTTTTTGCCCCGTACTGGTCAGGTAAAAACCCGCTTGAGCTGCTTCTAGCGCAGACCAACCCAGCGAGGCCGCAACCTCTCTGGGGATGTCCAACTCCTGCCGACGAGCAGCGGCCATTTCCTCAGAATCCAGGAAGGTAGTACCCGCAGGGAACCCATCGTTCGAACCCCTCTTCCTCACCACGCCGCCAGGTAGTACAGCGCTCTCGATGTACCGATTGTAGCCGATAAAGCCCACAATCGCCCCTGAATAGTTCAATGCACAGTCGTACAGATGCCCACTTATACCCGCAGGAATCCTGGAAGTCATTGCGAGCATCCGTGGGATGCGAAGCAATCCAGTTCACCCCACCCGGCCGGTAGCTTGGTAAGGCTCCTCTGGATGGCTTCGTCGGCCTTTGACCTCCTCGCAAAGATGCCGGTTTGCCCGAGAGACTGGTTGGTGCGCCTCCTCACCGACTTTCCCTCTAGGCTGTACGGCTACCTCTACGACGCTTCACTCAACTTCTAAATCATGACCTTTGCCAAACAAGCGACATGATCACCGCATAGAGCCCCGTACCGTGTTGCGAAGCGCTTTGGCTTCAACCCCTGGCCAACGCAGGTTTATCTGGCGAGGGGTTGCGCGCAAACCTAGTGTGTGTTGTGTTTGCTGAGCAAATCCTGCAAGTCTTGCTGCATCAGTTGGGCTACTCGAGGGCTAGGGGTTTGCTCTATTGCCATCACCAGCCGCAGCGCTTGCCGGTGCCAGCCTTCGTCTGCATGCGGGCAAACAAAGCTGTCGTGTACGGTGAAGCGCTTGGCCATGGCCGAAACGAAACCGGTAGGGCCATAGACATTTCGCCTCTCCTTGCATGGCGCCTTGCACACCTGGCAGTGCATGGTTTGTTCTGCTCCTGGACTGGTGATGAAGAGATCGTAGCCTTTGGTTGCCATGGATCCCACCTTTCAACCAGGGCGTTTCTTTTGAGCGGAAAATCTATCGGTACGGCGTGGGTGGCCCTGCGAGTACCGATGCAGACCGAGGGGCCATCCTGCAGCAAGCCTCGACCCTATCAGGGGTTTGCTAAACTAGCCTCATGGTTGCGCTTCCCTCGCTCCGCCGGATTGCCCAGCAACACCGGGTCAAGCGCCTCGAGCTATTCGGCTCGGTGGCCAGGGGTGAGCCTAATCCCAGCGACTACGATTTTCTTGTGGAGTTTGAGCCTATGGAGCCCCTGGAGCATGGGCGGGCTTATTTCAAGCTGCTGGAAAGCCTCGAGCACACCTTGGGGGCTTCGGTGGATTTGATTGAGCTCGAGGCGATTCACAACCCCTATTTCCTTGAGTCCATCGCCTCCGAGCGGGTACTGGTCTATGCCGCTTAGAGCGCAAGCCTACCTGTTCGACATCATCCAGGCGATTGAGGCCATCGAGGAGTTCACTCGAGGCCAAACCTTCGAATCCTACGAACAAAGCCGTCTGCTGGTCTCGGCAGTCGAGCGTCAATTGAGCATTATCGGCGAAGCCATAACCCAATTGCTCAAGATTGAACCCAACGCACCCATTAACGCCGCCAAACAGATTGTTGGCTTTCGGAACATCCTGATTCACAACTATGCTCGGGTTAGCCAGGCAGTGATTTGGAAGATTGTTCAGGACGATTTACCTGCATTGAAAGCCGAAGCCCAGACGTTTCTTGAACGCCTCGAGGCATAGTTGTACACATTTACCGCACTCGAGCGCAACCACACAGCTCCGCCCAGGCAGTGCTTGTGGCTAGTGGAGCGGCAGATTAGTGCCCATCGGACTCATGCAAGATAATCAAATACAAGAGACCAATTATCACGGTGCTTCGATAGTTGCTTTGGCCAAATAGCACAATGCGTTGATTTAGGATTCTTCGGCCTGACACGATCCTAGTAGTTTATTGCAATTTCGGCTTGGAGGTCTTTGGCACGAAGGACATAGGGTGTGTCCCAAAAACAACCAAATGAACCCAAACGGTAAATCCCCCCTTGGGTGCTGACGCCAACGAGTTCCGCGCCTTCTAGAGAACAGTTTGCGCCATAGGAGGCTTCC
>CALFDH010000043.1 GCA_937950405.1 uncultured Meiothermus sp. | reverse complement strand
CACCTACAACCTGGTGCAGTACCTGGGCGAGCTGGGGGCAGATTTGACGGTCTGGCGCAACGACCAATTCGAGCTGAAGGATGTGGAGGACTTCGACCCCGACGGCATCGTGGTCTCGCCCGGCCCCTGTACGCCCAAGGAGGCGGGTCTGTCGGTGCCGCTGATACAGCGGTACGCGCCCAAATATCCCATCTTGGGCGTATGTCTGGGCCACCAGAGCATTGGCGAGGCCTTCGGGGCCCGCGTGGTGCGGCATAAGGTGATTGTGCACGGCAAGACCAGCCGCATCGAGCACGACGGGAGCGGGGTGTTTGCCGGGCTTGCCGGGCCGTTCACGGCCACCCGCTACCACTCCCTGGTGGTGGAGGACTTGCCGGAGGCGCTCGAGGTCAACGCCTGGCTCGACGAAGCGGGAGGCCGTACCGTGATGGGCCTGCGCCACCGCCACTACCCCACCCACGGGGTGCAGTTCCACCCCGAGTCGGTCTTGACCGAGGGCGGGCAGCAGATGCTGGCGAATTTTCTTATGCTGTGTGAGTAAACTCGAGTCGTGTGGCGCGACAACTGAGTTCTGCGCTTCCCTGGCTCTTATCATATGTATGAACACCGTCGTTGCAACCCCTCACCCGGCGACACCGGATTGCCGTCAGAACTGTTTTATTCGGCAAAATGAGTACCAAACTAGCCGGCGGTGTCGCCATCCTCTCCCGCAGGGGGAGAGGGAAAGGGGAAAACGATAAAAGCCTGTGTGCTTTCTCCACACGCCGCAAGCCACCCACTACCTGCTTTATGATTTCGGTAATTGTGCCCACCCACAACCGCCGCGAACTGCTGGAAAAAAAGCTGCGCGGCCTGGAAGCCCAGCAGGGCGAGTTTGAGGTGATCGTGGTAGCCGATGGCTGCACCGACGACACCCAGGCCTTTTTGCGGGATTATCGCCCTCCCTACAGCTTGCAGGTGCTACAGACCGGCGATGGCTATGGGCAGGGCAGCGGGGCTGCGAATGCCCGTAACCAGGGAGCCAGGGCAGCTAAGGGCGATATTTTGCTCTTCTCCGACGACGACGTGATGCCCCAGGCGGGCTGGATTGAGGCCCACCAGAAGGCCCATACCGAGCCCCGCACGGTTGCGGTGGGGCGGCTGATACTGCCCCCCGAACTGCGCGGCAGCGGGGCCGCCGAGCTGATGGGACCTCGGGTTTTCTGGTGGCACGTGACCGGCAACAACACCTCCATGCCCAGGGCGCTGTTTGAGGAGGTGGGCGGCTACGACCCGGCCTTCAGCACCTATGGCGGCGAGGACTCCGATCTGGGCTACCGGCTGATGCGAGCAGGGGTGCGGCTGGTTTTTGTGCGGGAGGCGGTAGCGCTGCACGAAGCCCCGGAGCACCGCACCCGGGCTGTCCAGAAAGCGAGGCAGGCGGGCGCGGCCCATGTGCAGGTCTGGCAGAAGCACAATGACCCCCGGATCGCCTGGGCCCTGGGGGTACACCCCACCCTGCTGGCCGTGAAGATGGCCTTGTTGCCCAGCCTGAAGGGGCTGCTGGGAAAGCGGGGCGACTACGAGCTGGCCTTTGCCTGGGGGGCCTGGGAAGCCCTCGAGGCCAGCAAGCACCTTCGCACGTGATGGATTTCAGCATCATCATCCCTACCCATAACCGGGCCGAGCTTGTAGTCCGCACAGTGGCGGCTTTTCTGGCTCAGGAAGGTGCCGATTTCGAGGTGATTGTGGTGGACGATGGTTCCACCGACAACACCATTGGGCGGTTGCAACAGATGGCCGATGGGCGGCTGCACCTGCTGCGGCAGGAGAACCGGGGCCTGGCCGCCGCCCGAAACACGGGTTTTGCGCTGGCCCGGGGGCGGTATGTGCTCTTCAACGACGACGACATCATCCCGGAGCCGGGGTTTTTGCAGGCGCACCTCGAGCTGCACCGTCGGTATGCCCCTGTGGCCGCCGTGAGCCGAACCCAGATTCCGGATACGCTGGGCCAGGACCCCTTTACGTGCTTCTGGCGAGCGCGGGCCGAGAGTGGGGTTCGGGGCAGGGCCGATGGGGCCCTGTTGGGGCGCGGCGGGTACTGGTTTGCCAGCCTCTCGCTGGAGCGGGCCCGGCTGCCGGCGAACCCCTTTGCCCCTTTTGCCGGCTATGGCTGGGAAGAGCACGAGCTGGGCCTGCGGCTGTGGGCGCAGGGCATCCGTCCCCGTCTGGCCGCCAAGGCCCGAGCAACCCACGAAGACCGGGTAAACCTCGAGGGGATGCTGCACAAGTTTCGTAGCATGGGGCGCATGGCCTGGCAGTTTTACCGGATGCACCCCAGCCTGCAGGTGGCCCTCTGGACTGGGGCGAACCCGCTTTCGCTGGCGCTCAAATGCTGGGCCTACCCCTGGCGGGTAGCGGAGCAGATGCTCCAAAACCGGGCCTGGGAACAGGGGGCGCGGGCGGGCTCGGCTTATCGCTTCTTGCTCGAGGCTGCCTATACCCAGGGGCTTCTGGAGGGTAGGGGTGGCTGAGCCTCTGGTTTACATCCTGATTCTCAACTACCGGGCCTGGCGCGATACGGTGGCCTGCCTGGGGGCTTTGGATAAACTCGAGTACCCCAACTACCGGGTGCTAGTGCTGGACAACGCTTCCGACAACGACTCGGTCGCCCAGATTCGGGCGGCCTTTCCAGGGGTGGAGGTGCTGGAATTAGAGCGCAACCTGGGGTTTGCAGGTGGCAACAACGTGGGGATTCGGCTCGCCCTGGCCGAAGGGGCTGCGTACGTCTGGCTGCTCAACCCGGATACCCGGCCCGACGCCCAAGCGCTGGTTGCCATGGTTGAACAAGCCCAGCAAGACGCCCAGATCGGGGCGGTGGGCTCGGTGCTCTACGAGATGGACAGGCCCGAGCAGGTGCAGGCCTGGGGCGGGGGCGAGGTGGTGTGGCCCTGGGGTTTGATTCGCTTGTTGAACCACCCGAGGCAGGCCGCGCGGCTGAACTACATCAGCGGGGCCAGCCTGCTGCTGCGGCGGGCGGCTTTGCAGCGGGTGGGTTTGCTGGACGAGGGCTTTTTCATGTACGGCGAGGATGCCGACATGGGCTTGCGGCTTTTGAAGAGCGGGTTCAAGCTGGCGGTGGCCGCTGAGTCGCGGGTCTGGCACCGGGGCGGTACTTCCTGGCAGGGCTCCAGCCTGAACGCCGACGAGCAGTTTGCCGCCTACAACACCCGGCTGTTGCGCAAGCACGCTCCCTGGCCCTGGCTGGCGGTGGCCGGGTATGGTCTTTTTTGGCTGGCGGAGTACGGCCTGCGTCGCCGCTGGGACAAGATGGGGGCGCTTTGGCGGGGGGTGGGGCGGGGTTGGAGAATGCCTGTATCACCGACACCCGGCGGTTTGTCAGACCGCGCAACACCCCCGTAACATGGGAGGCGCTGTGGACGAACTCAGAAAAGCCTTATTGGCCGAACCTTTATCGCAAGCCGAGGCCCATGCCCTGATGAACCGCATCATGGCGGGTGAATTGACCCCGGTGCAGACCGCAGGCGTGCTGATGGCCCTGCGCACGCGGGGTGAGACCACCGAGGAAATTGCCGGATTTGCCGCCGGTATGCGCGAGGCCGCTGTGCGCGTAGAAACCCGGCGCAAGCCGCTCATGGACATTGTGGGTACCGGGGGGGTTGCGCCCGATGCCTTCAACATCTCCACCACTACCTGCTTTGTGGTGGCCGCCGGAGGCGTGGCCATTGCCAAGCACGGCAACCGGGCGGCCTCGTCCAAGTCGGGCTCTTTTGACCTGCTCGAGGCCCTGGGCATCAAAATTGATATTCCCATCGCCAGGTTGACCGAGGCCATCGAAACCCTGGGGCTGGGGTTCCTGTTCGCCCGCAGCCATCACCCGGCCATGCGCTATGTGGCCCCGGTACGGGCCGAGCTGGGGGTGCGTACCGTGTTCAACCTGCTGGGGCCGCTGACCAACCCCGCTTTCGCCACCCTGAACCTGGTAGGGGTGAGCAGCCCTGCGCTGCTCGAGCCTTTCGCGCAGGTGCTGCACAGTCTGGGTTCCGAGCGGGCCCTGGTGGTGCACGGCGAGGGCGTGGACGAGCTGGCGCTGGGCCATAACCAGGTGGCCGAACTCTCCCACGGACAGATCCAGCGCTACACCCTGCGCCCGGAGGAAGTGGGGCTTCCTTCGGCGCCCTACGAAACGATTAAGGGCGGAACGCCGCAGGAAAATGCAGAGACCGCCCGGGCCATTTTGAGCGGGCAGGACAGAAGCCCCAAACGCCATGCCGTTGCCCTCAATGCGGGGGCCGCTTTTTACCTGGCGGGCAAGGCTCCCAGCATTGCCGAGGGGGTGGTGCTGGCCAACGAGCTGCTGGACAGCGGGGCGGGCCTCGAGGTGCTCGAGCGCCTGATCCAACTCACCCAGGCATGAGCCGCATTGTGCTGATCTCCAACGGGCACGGCGAGGACATCATCGGGGCAGCACTGGCCCAGGAACTCCGGGCCCTGGGCTACACCCTACAGGCGGTGCCCCTGGTGGGCCGGGGTGGGGTTTACGAAGAGGCGGGCTTTGCCGTGCTGGGGCCCCGCCAGGAGATGCCCTCGGGCGGCTTCGCGCTGCAAAGCCTGGCGGCTATCTGGGCCGACCTGAAAGCGGGCTGGGTCTCGATGAGCCTGGCGCACTACCGCGCCGTGAAGGAGGCCGCGCGGGCAGCGGCGGCGACGCTGGTGGTGGGGGATGTCTACGCCCTGCTGGTGGGCCATTTTATGGGGCGGCCCCCGCTTTTTCTGATGCAGTGCCGCTCCTCGCTGCGGGCCTGGCAGCGGCAGGGCTGGAGCCGGCCCTACAGCGCCCTCGAGCGCTTCCTGATGCGCCGGGCGGTGGGGGTGTATCCGCGCGAGCCGGAGGGCGAGTACTGGCTCAGGGCCCACGGGGTGCCTCACGCCTGCTACCTGGGCAACCCCATGCTCGATGCCCTGGAGGGGGTTCCGCTGGAGCTAAAGCCCCCCTACTTGCTGCTCCTGCCGGGCTCACGCAGCGATGCCTACGAAAGCCTGCCCAAAATGCTGGGGGCGTGTCGTTTGTTGTCCGATACGGGCCTTACCCCTGTGGTGGCCTGGGCGGGGCTGTCTTTGGAAGGGTGGAGTGGGGGAGAGGGCTGGAGGCTGGAGCCAACCGAGAGGCAAGAAGGGATCACCCATACGCTAAACCATCCGGATGGTACGCGGGTATATCTTAGCCAGGGAGCCTTCAGGGACTGCATTCTTGGGGCAAAGGTGGCTATTTCCACCAGTGGGACAGCCGCCGAGCAAGCCGCGGGGTATGGGGTGCCTCTGGTAAGTTTTCCCACCTCGGGGCCGCAGTACACTTTGGCCTTCGCCCAAACCCAGAAGCGGCTGCTGGGCGACGCCCTACTGCTCACTCATCCGCGACCCGAGGCGATTGCCCAGGGGGTTCGGCGGTTCTTATCTTCGGAGGAACTTCGCGCACGAGCCAGAGCCGCCGGACAGGCCGCGATGGGCGTGCCGGGGGCGGCCCGGCGGATCGCCCAGGAGATTCACCGGCAGTTGCAGCCTACGGACCAGGGCTCCGGGCAATGCCCGTCTCGATGAACCGCCACCACAAGAGCAAGCACACCAGGCTGGCCCAGAAAAAATAGGGCCCCACCTGCTCGGGCGCTTTTTCCAGGCTTTTACGGAACCAGCCCCCGGGCTCTAGGCCGCTCACAAACCACAAAATGCTGGCCGCCAGAAGGCCGTAAATGGCGTGCAGCCAGGTCACCCCGCCCATGAAGAGCGTTCGCACCAGCAGTTCCACCACCATGGCCCCCACCGCAAACCCCGCCGTGAACTTAAAAAAGCGCAACTGCCAGGGGGTGGGTTCCCGCACCAGCAGGGGCAGGTTAACGAGCAACGAAGCCCCAATCAGCAGCAGCGCAATGGCATTCAGCAGGCCGCGCAGCCCAATAATGTAGACCGGAAGAGGAATATCCATAACGGGCTCATACCAACTTCAGCCAGATACCCAACTTTCAGCGACGCACAAGATGGGGACGCGTCAGGAGGTAGGTTGCGGTTTTCAAACGCCTGACCCCTTCCCCCTGACCCCTGTTCCCTACTTCCCCATATTAGGCAAAATGTTCAGAAAAGGATGGTATCAGGGTAGCATGGGCGGCTTCTGTACCTTGAGCTGCGCCGAAACCGCCTCGGCCAGGCCGATGAGCGCTGCATCTTGCAGGGGCTTGCCCACCAGCGAGGCGCCCACCGGCTCCCCGCTCTCGCGGTAGCCTGCGGGCAGGTTCACCACCGGGAAGCCCGAGGTGGAGGTGAGCACGCTCAGGCTATTGCCCACCACCAGCAGCACCTCTACCTGGTGTTCCTGCATCACCCCCAGCAGGCGTTCGCGGCCTTGCTGGCGGTTTTTGGCGACCAGGGCCTGGTACTCGGCCCCGGTGAGCGGATGGGCAAGCGAGGTCTCGAGCAAATCCTGCCCATAGAGCATGGCCTCGGGGTGCTGGCGGTTGTACTCGAGGACGTCTTGCAGACCCCGGATGGCCGCCCCGGTGGCTTGCAGATACGAAGCCAGGTCTTGCCGCATACCGGCGTGCAGGACCGGCATCATCTCGATGGCGCTTTCCGGAAAGGGCACCTCTACCACTTCTGCGCCCAGAGCGCCGAGTGCCCTGGCCACCTGGGCCAGGGCTTCCGCGTCGCCCTTGCGCTGGATGTGCTGCACCCAGCCCACCCGTAGCGGTAGGGCGGGGCTTGGGGCCGCGGGCGGAAAGCTGAAACCCTCGGCTAGCCGGGTGGCGGCGTCGGTAGGGTCGTGGCCTGTTATGACCGACATCAGCACGGCCAGGTCGGGGGCGTTTTTGGTCATGGGCCCGGCGGTGTCCTGGGCGGCAGTAATGGGGATGATGCGGTCGCGGCTTACCAGGCCCAGGGTGGGTTTGAGGGTGAACACACTGTTCTGGGCAGCGGGGTAGATGAGCGACCCCGAGGTCTCGGAGCCGATACCGGCCACGGCCAGGTTGGCCGCCACTGCCGAGGCCGTACCGCTGCTGCTGCCCCCCACGTCAAAGGGACCGTAGGGGTTGCGGGTATGGCCGCCCAGCGTGCTGTAGCCGTTTACTGACTGGCTGGTCATGAAATTGGCCCACTCTGAAAGGTTGTTCTTGCCCAGAATTACCGCGCCGGCGGCCCGCAACTTCTGCACAATGAAGGCATCCCGGTCGGCAATGTGCTCGGCCAGTACGGCAGCGCCTGCGGTGGTGTGCAGGGGGCCCGCCGTGGAGATGTTGTCCTTGAGGCTGAGGGGAATGCCGTGGAGCACCCCGCGCACCTTCCCCTGCTGGCGCTCTGCGTCGCGGGCGCGGGCTTCCTCGAGCGCCGCCGGATTCAGTTCCAGATAAGCCCGCAACCGATCGTTGTAGCGCCGGATGCGCCACAGGTAAAACAGCGTGAGCTGCTCGGAGGTGAGGTGCCCAGCTTGCATCTCCGCCTGGAGCTCCTGGATGGTGGCCTGCTGGGTGAGGGTTTCCAGGCGCAAGAGCAGGGGGGTCTCGAGCCGTTCCAGCGCCGCCTCGAAGGGGCTGAAGTTTAGCGTTCGCCGCAAAGGGTAGGGGCGTTCAGCAGTTTGTTCGGCCACCTGTCGGGCCACAAAGCTTTCCCAGTCGCGCTTATTGGGATTCAGACGTTTTTCGGCAGCCTGGCTCATCGCCCACCACACTACCAGCCCCAAACCCAGGAAAACCAGGGCCGAGAACAGTTGAACCCTTCTGGGCATAGGGTTCAGTATGGCATCGGCCCAGCCACCCGATAAGCCGATACCCCCATTTGGGGGTCTGGTGAATGAATACCCCGTCCTGAAGGCAACCCATAGACCTGCACTTGGGCCTCATCTGCCACGTAACGCCGTTGCACCTTAAATATCACAGGGTGCTCATGAAAACCTCGCTACCCTTGGGTTGGGTAGCTCTACTTCTTTTGGATTCTTATGCAAGAACTCTTTACCAATGCTCCGGCGCACTGGCCCAAAGTTTGTATCGAGGGCCTGATCCATAGCAACGCTCCCGAAGTGAAGGCGGCCAATCGTCTGATGTTTGCGACCACGGTCGAGACGGTTTTTCGCAAGTCGGGCATTCAGGTGCTGGAGGCCGATGTGCTGCGCCTGACCCGCGAGGGGGTTCTGGAAATTCCCCTGCGGGTGCGGGCCGAGGATGGCGAGTACGACCTGTTTTTCTACCCCATCGCCGACGAAAAAGCAGCTGCTCACTATGTGGCAGTGCATGAGCTGGCCCAGAAGTGGGGGCGTATTCGCCCGGTTTTCTACAGCACCGACGATTTACTGGCCATTTACCCCGAAACCCTCGAGCCCGTCACCCGCCGCGACCGGCTCTACATCCAGGCTGCGCTCTCTGCGCCTAAAGGGCAGTATGCGATGTGGTGGGCCCAAGAGCCGGGTGAGCAGTTTCACTATAGCTCCACCTACGACCTCTTTGACCGTATCTACCGCGAGATCAATGGCCTCGAAATGCGGGCTTTTGCCCTGATTTTGCTCGAGCTCGGCATGATTCAGGAAGAGTACGAGTTCACCGCCTCGACCTTTACCGACAGCGTGGTGGAAATCCCGGTAGAAGGCCCGGAGGGGGTGCCCATCATTCTCTCGTTTTCGCAGCACCGGGGGGTGCGTTTCCACTTTCACATGGATCGGACCAGCGCCGAGTACCGCGACCTGTTCTTGAACCTGTTTTTAATGCGGGTCAAGCTCTGGCGCAAGGAGGCCGACCTCGAGCAGGTCAAGCGCCTGGATAGCCCCTCCTACATCTGGTGGCGCGAACTGGGCAAGCGGTTGCGTCTGAGTACGAGCTCGAGTGAACATGCCATCAGCGCCGTGGGTTCGGTCAAGCGCTAATCAGGGTGCGTAGCAGTTCGCCACGTCCACATTGGGCAGCTTGAGCACGCCCGGGCGCTCCCCGTTGCTGCCGATGGCTTGTAGCTCAATATCCATCGGGTAGGTCAGGCGGGGGTTGGGTTGTGGGATGGCCTGGGCCGAGGTACCGCTGGGCTCGAGGGTGGCAAGGTTGATGAAGAGCCGGGCTTCCCCTGCGGTCAGGGTGTTGACCCGCAGGCCAGTGGGTGGGGCGCTCACATCGGCGATATTGACGGCAACAGGCGATTTGCCGTTGGGGGTAAAGAGCAGGTTCACGCCCTTGAGGGTTCCGGTGTAGTTGAAGGACAGGGTAAGCTCGCGCACGCTGCCCGTGAGGATACAGGGTTCTTTGGGCGTAGTGAGGTTAAAGGCGCTGAAACCCCCCACAATCTGCGAACAAGCCCCCAACAGCCCGACCCCCAACAGACCCACCACAATGGTTCTCATGGACATAGCAACCCCTTTCTTCCAAAGACTACGCGGAATTCTGAGGATAGCAGTATAAAACAATGCATCCCAATTCGCTTCTATCGGAATTAGAGCAGAGGTCACGATTTAAGATTGCTTATAGAAACTTGTCCGAGACGAGCATAAGTGCTTGCTTGTAATCCAATTGGAGCTTCTCTATCACCTTAAGACCCTCCAAATTGTTTTGGATTAACCAGTCCCGGAGAATATTTTCACCCATTTGCACCCCGGTTGTAAGTATTATGTAAATAGCGAAATGTGTTATACTGTTCAAGTGAGTACTGAAGTCACTGCCAACTACGACGCATCTGCAATCAAGGTTCTAAAAGGCCTGGAGGGGGTTCGCCACCGCCCTGCTATGTACATTGGCGGCACCCAGGCCGACGGCTACCATCACCTCTTCAAGGAGATTCTGGATAACGCCGTAGACGAGGCCCTGGCGGGGTTCGCTACCGAGATCATCACCACCCTTCACCCAGACGGTTCCATTACCGTGGAGGACAATGGGCGCGGAATTCCAGTAGACCTCATGCCGGAGGAGCAAAAGCCCGCGGTAGAGGTTATTTACACTGTTCTGCACGCGGGGGGCAAGTTCGAAGAGGGAGCTTATAAGGTTTCGGGCGGCCTGCACGGGGTGGGGGCTAGCGTGGTCAATGCCCTGGCCGAGTACACCCGTGTGGAGGTCTTTCGCGATGGTAAGCACTTTCTGATCGAGTTCAGCCGGGGGGATGTCACCAAACCCTTGCATGTTTTGGGCAGTGCCCCCAAAGGCAAGCGCGGTACTCGCGTTACCTTCCTGCCTGACCCGCAAATTTTCGGTAGCGAACAGAAGTTTGAAGCCAGCCGGCTGCGGGTGCGGCTGCGCGAGGTCTCCTTCCTGGTAGCCGGCCTCAAGCTGGTTTTCAAAGACGAGATTCACCAGAAGGAAGAGGTCTTCTTCGACAAGGGTGGGGTGGGCTCCTTTGCCAAGTACCGCGCCGACGGCGAGGAACTGCTCTACGACAAGCCGGTTTTGTTGCAGGGCCAGGTCGAAACCGTTGGGGTAGAGGTAGGTCTGGTACACACCAAGGGGTATAGTGTCAACCTGGTCAGCTTTGCCAACATGATTCCGACGGTGGATGGTGGCACCCATGTTTCGGGCTTCAAAACGGCCTACACCCGCGCTATCAACACCTACGCCAAAAAAGCCGGGCTGGTAAAGGATCTGGAGCCCACCGGGGACGACCTCTTGGAGGGCCTATCCTGCGTGATCTCGGTCAAGATCCCCCAGCCGCAGTTCGAGGGCCAGACCAAGGGCAAGCTTCTGAACCCCGAAGCGGGTACGGCGGTCAGCAAAGTGGTCTACGAAAAGTTTTCTGAGTATCTGGAGGAGAACCCCCGCATTGCCAAACTGATTTACGAGAAGGCCCAGCGCGCCGCCCAGGCCCGTGAGGCTGCTCGCAAGGCCCGCGAGCTGGTGCGCCGAGCCAACCCCCTCGAGTCCGACGACCTGCCCGGCAAGCTGGCCGACTGCCAGTCCGAAGACCCTGCCGAAGCCGAACTCTTCATTGTGGAGGGCGATTCGGCAGGGGGCAGCGCCAAGAGTGGACGGGACCGCCGCTTCCAGGCCATTCTGCCTTTGCGCGGGAAAATTCTGAACGTCGAAAAAGCAGGTCTCAACAAAGCCCTCAAAAACGCCGAAGTGCGGGCCATGGTCGCAGCCATTGGTGCGGGCATTGGCGGCAAGGACAACGAAGAAGCCCACTTCAACATCGAAGACCTGCGCTACCACAAGATCATCATCATGACCGACGCCGACGTGGACGGCTCCCACATCCGCACCCTGCTGCTCACCTTCTTCTACCGCTACATGCGCCCCATCATCGAGCAGGGCTATCTGTATGTGGCCCAGCCCCCGCTGTATGGGCTGCGGGTGGGCAAGAGCAAGAACGTTGAGTACA
>CALFDH010000042.1 GCA_937950405.1 uncultured Meiothermus sp. | reverse complement strand
CGAGGAGGGTAACAGCCGCCTCTTCTGGGCCCTTACCGACAAAGGCCTGGTGGAGTCGGTGGGGGCAGGGGTGGACGAGGCCGACCGGGCCGGGCTCTTTTACATTTATGCCCAGACCGACCCGGCCAACGAGGAAGCGGTAAAGGCCGTGCTCCGCGAGGAGCTGGGCCGCCTCGAGCGCGAGGGGGTGCGCCCGGACGAGCTCGAGCGGGCCAAAAACAAGCTGGCCACCGCGCTGGTGTTTGCGGGCGAGACCCCCATGCAGCGTCTGATGAGTGTGGGCCTGGGTTATGTTTACAACCAAACTTATGAGCCCCTGAGCGAGATTGCCCGGCGGGTCGAGGCGGTCACGCTGGCCGACGTTAACGCCTTGTTGGAAGAAAAGCCCTTTAGCCGCAGCTTTTGCTACAGCCTCGTACCTGCGTAGGTAGCACGATGCGAAGGGCCTGGCTGCTGGGGTTGATGCTGTTCTGCAGCGCTGCCCTGGCCCAGAGTGCCCTGGAGCTCGAGGTGCTCCAGCGCACCAACCAGGTACGCACCGAGCGCGGTCTGCGGCCCTTGCAGTGGGATGCGCTGGCCTACAAGGCGGCCCTGGGCCATGCCCAGGACATGCTCCGGCGCAACTTTTTTGCCCACCAGAACCCCGATGGTCTGGGGGCCGCCGAACGGATGCGGGCTGCCGGGGTGCTCGAGGTCACGGTAGGGGAGAACCTGGCCAGCTTCGAGGGCTACCCCGACCCCGAAATTCCCCGGCGCTCGCTAACCGGCTGGATGAACAGCCCCGGCCACCGGGCCAACCTGCTCAAGCCCGAATTCACCCATCTGGGGGTGGCCCTGGTGCGTCAGGGGCGGCAGGTGATGGTGGTACAGAACTTCCTTGGGCGGCCCTTCGACCCCCAGGTGCGCCTGACCGCTGCCCAGGCCGAACGCACGGTACTTTTGCTCACCGGCACGGCTTCCGGTACGGTGGGGGTCTTTGTGGGCAACAACCTCTATGCCCGCTTGAACCCACCCATCCAGACCCGCCTCGAGCTCCCCCCCAAAGCCGAGGCGAGCTTTGCAGTGTTCGACGGGCAAACCTGGTGGGCTACCCGCAACGGCGAACGCGGTTTGCGCCTGGAAACCACCCTCGAGCGAAGTTTAGTGCCGGGCCGGCTAGTCTTGCTCAACCTTCCTGCCGGTAACTACACCCTGGCGGTGGGGGCAGAGCCGCGCTTCTGGCAGAACGTTGCCGGGCCGGTGCGCCTCGAGCTCGCCCTCCCCGGTACACTGGAAGCTCTGTGGCTCGGTATCCGTCAGGGGAACCAAATCAGCTACAGCCACCGGATTCCACTAAAGCCATAAGCCATTTGGCGTTTGGATTTGGCGGGCATCGTCATGGGTGGGTGCTGTCCTCCATGCGGTCTTCCGTTGTTTTTGGCTGGGCGAGGGGCATTTTGCGGGCTACCGGATGAATCTTTTCGAGGCCTTGCTGGCCTTGCAAGTGGGCCCGGAAGAAAGCCATCTCCACCACTGCCTGTAAGCGCACCTCCAGGGGCAGCGCCTGCCAGCGCTCTTTTTCGGAGGGCACTTCATCAAACCGGTACTTCCGAGCGATGGGTTTCATAACTCCTCTATGTCGCGCAGGTCAATGCGGCGCCCAAACGCTTTTTTCAGACGTACAAAATCGTCACGAGACACCACCCGCACGTTAATACCAGATTCGGTTAGTTCGTTGCCGAATGGTAACGAACTAACCCGACCGAAGGGAGTGCTCTAGGATTCAAAAAGATAGCCCCTGGGGTTTTTTGGTTTGGTGAAGTATCTTTTTGAATCCGGTATAACACCCGCTACCTCGTGCGTCTGGCTTCGGGCATAGGCTTCGTCGAAATCGGGCTCACTGAGTAGCACCAGGTCTACCCGATTGGGTTCGTAGCCCAACTGCACGACCCCCGGCGTACTCAAATCTTCTAGCGTAAGCCCCAGATCGTCCCTACCAAAAAAGGACTTGATGGCTTCCAGAACACGGGGAGCTTCTTGCAAATCGATCCACAAATCGAGGTATTTGGTGTAGCGGGGAACCCCCAGGAAGGCCAGGGCGTAGCCGCCAATGACCATTGAACGTGCACCCATTAGGTTCAGGTGGCGGATGAACTCGAGCATTTCGTGGGTCATGGACTCTAACGATATGCTACTATCCCCCGGTGGATTCTCGAGTGCTTCTGGCGATTGGCCTCACCATCCTGCCCTGGGCCTCGGCCTTTGCCGGCATACGGGCGGGCCTTCAGGACTACAGCCCGGCCCACCTGACCCTGCTGCGCTTTCTGGTTGCCTCGGCAGTGATGGTAGTTTACGCTCTGTGGGTACGGATGCCCCTGCCCGAGCGGAGAGACTGGCCGGCCATTCTGGGGCTGGGTTTCCTGGGCATTACCGCCTACCACACCGCCCTCAACTTTGGCCAGGTTACCGTGAAGGCCGGGCCCGCCGCGCTCCTGATTGCGGTAGGGCCGGTGTTTGTGGCCCTGATGTCCTATTTTTTCCTGCGCGAACGGCTTTCGGCCTGGGGCTGGCTGGGCATTGGGGTGGCCTTTGCAGGCGTGGCCCTGATTGCCGTGGGCAACCACCCCGGTAGCTTTGAACTCGAGCCCGGCGCCTTGCTGATTGTGTTGGCGGCCTTCGTCACCTCGGTTTACTTCGTGTTCCAGCGCAGCCTGGTGAAAAAATACAACCCCCTCAACTTCACCGCCTACACCATCTGGGCCGGAACCCTGCCGCTACTGGTGTTCTGGCCGGGCCTGGTGTCCGAGCTGCAGGCCGCCTCGGCCCAGGCCACCTGGAGCGTGGTGTATCTGGGCGTGGTGCCGGGTGCGCTTTCGTACCTGACCTGGAACTACGCCCTGAGCCGCGCCCCGGCCTCGCAGGTGACCAGTTTTTTGTACATCTCGCCGGTGCTCGCGACCCTGATTGCCTATGTCTGGCTGCGGGAAGTGCCTGGTGTGCTGGCCCTGTTGGGGGGTGGAATTGCCCTGGCGGGCGTGGTCATTGTGAACACCCTGGGGAAAGTGGTGCAGAGTGGCATAGACAAGCGCCCCTAGACCATAGACAATAGTCCACGATGGCCCAGGTTCTTCCCATCCGCCTGTACGGCGACCCCGTTTTGAAGAAAAAAGCCCTGTCTGTTCAGGATTTTAGCGGTATTCCGGCGCTGGCCGAGAACATGCTCGAGACCATGTTCGAAGCCCGCGGGGTGGGGCTGGCGGCCCCCCAGGTTGGCATCAGCCAGCGGCTCTTTGTGGCCGCCGAGTACCTGGAAGACGAGACAGAAGAAGGCCCCGAGGCCGACCTCAAAACCCGTGTCAAAGAGCTGTACGTGGTGGTGAACCCCGTCATCACCTACCGCTCGGGCCAGCAGTCCATCACCGAAGGGTGCCTGTCGCTGCCCGGCCTCTATGCCGAAGGGGCCCAGCGCGACTTGCAGGTGCGGGTCGAGTACCAGAATGAAAAGGGCGAGCCGAAGGTGCTCGAGGCCGAGGGCTACCTGGCGGTGGTGCTGCAACACGAGATAGACCACCTGGACGGCATCCTCTTCTTCCAGCGGATGGCCTTTGCCGACAAGCAAAAGTTCCTCGAGGAGCACCGCGAAGACCTGGCCCTTTTCCAGCGGCAGGCCAAGGCGTTCTTGCGCGAGGAGGCCGCACGGCTGGGGCAGGCCAGGTAGGGTTAATGGTCGATAGTCTATGGTTGATTGTCTTCTGAATAACCCGTCATGAACTCCCAACCCCTGCGCCGCCGACTGGCTTTTTTTGGTTCGCCCGCCTGGGCCGTGCCGGTGCTGGAAGCCCTGCACCGCCACCATGAGGTGGTGCTGGTGGTCACCCAGCCGGATAAACCGGCGGGGCGGGGTTTGCAAATTACGCCCTGCCCGGTGGCGGCGTGGGCCGAGGCCAGGGGTTTGCGGGTAGAGAAGCCTGCGCGACTCCGCAAGAACCTCGAGTTTGTGGCGCTTTTCAAAAGCCTGGGCCTCGAGGTGGCCGTAACCGCCGCCTACGGCAAAATCCTCCCCGCCGAGCTGCTGGAGGTGCCCCGCTTTGGTTTTCTGAACCTGCACCCCTCCGACCTGCCCCACTACCGGGGCCCCGCGCCGGTGCAGTGGACGCTCATCAACGGCGACGCCGAGACCGCCGTCTGCATCATGCAGACCGATGTAGGCATGGATACCGGCCCGGTGGTGGCCCGCTGGCGTACCCCGGTTGGGCCCGACGAAACAGCCCTCGAGCTCGCCAACCGCCTGCGCGACAAGGGCATCGAGCTGCTTCTGGACGCTCTGGCCCACCTGGAACACCTGCAACCCACCCCCCAGCCCCCTGAGGGCACTCACGCCCCCATGCTGCAAAAGGACGATGGCAAGATTATCTGGGAGCGCACCGCGCAGGCCATCTACAACCGCCACCGGGGGGTGCTGCCCTGGCCGGGCAGCTGGTTTGAGCACCAGGGTAAGCGGGTAAAGGTGGTCAGAATGTCGAGGGTTGAGGCTCGAGGGGCCGGTGACGAAATCCTCGAGGGGCCAGCACCCGGAACCGTGGTGCGGGTGGCCGAGTACCTGGAGGTTGCCACCGGGCAGGGCAGCCTGCGCCTGGAGGAGGTTCAGCCCGAGGGCAAAAAGCCCATGCCTGCCGTAGACTGGGCCAGGGGCGCCCGCCTGCAACCGGGCCACCGGCTGACCTCGGCTTGATTTTTCCGCTTTATTTCAAAAGGGTTGCATAGCCCATGAGTACCATGGACAAGGTGAAGCTGGCCGGACGCTACAGGCTTGTGGCCCCCCTGGGCGAGGGGGGCATGGCCGAGGTCTGGCGGGCGACCGACGAGCGCATGGATCGCCCGGTGGCGGTCAAGATTCTGCACACCTACCTGCACCCTAGCGAGCGCAACCGCTTTTTCCGGGAGGTCAAGGCCCTGTCCAAGCTCTCGCACCCTGGGGTGGTGCAGGTCTTCGATTTGGGAGAGGAAGAGGGCCGCACCTATTTTGTAATGGAGCTGGTGGAGGGCGGCAGCTACGACCGCCTGGGCCCCTTCGAGGATGGCCTCGAGGGGCTGCGGCTGCTTACCGCCTCGACACGGGTACTGGAAGCCCTGGGGCACCTGCACGAGCGGGGTGTGATCCACCGCGACCTGACCCCCCGCAACATCCTGGTCACGCCCGAGGGCCAGCCCAAGGTGATGGACTTTGGCCTGGCCTACCTGATGCAGGAAAGCCGCCACTTTACCCGCACCGGCATTACCGTGGGCACGCCGGAGTACATGGCCCCCGAGCAGGCCAAGGGCCTGCCCCTCACCCCCCAGGCCGACCTCTACAGTTTTGGGGCGGTGCTCTACCGTACCTTCACCGGCCAGCCCCTGTTCGAGGGCGAGAACGACCAGTCGGTGCTGTACCAGCACGTTTACGAACCTCCCAGACCCCCCCAGAGCCTTAACCCGGCTATTCCCGCCGAGGTATCGGGCCTGATTCTGTCGCTCTTGCAGAAAGCCCCTGCCGACCGGCCCGCCAACGCTGCCGCCGCCCACGCGGTGCTGGAAGAAACCCTGCGCCACTACCGCGAGACCCTCTCGGCCACGCCTCGGGCAGGGGCCAGCCGCAGTGGCCACTACCCTACCGGGCCGGCCCAGCCCGAAAAGCTGGAGCTGCGCGGCACCTTCGACCTGGCCGGACAGGTGGCCTGGCCGGGGGAGCTGGTCGCCCGCGAGGGCAGCCTGTGGGTAGGGGCCGGGCAGGGCACCGCCCGCCTCGACCTGACCGATGGTTCAGTCTACCGCCAGCGCCTGGGCGACGAGGTCTCGGCCCCGCCGGTGGTGGCGGGTGAGCGGGTGTATGTGGCCGCCTGGGACGGCCGCCTGACCGGGATGTCGCTCTCGGGGCGACCCATCCTGAGCTTTCCTACCCGCGCCGAGATTACCGCCGCGCCCCTGGTAGCCGACCTGATCTACCTGGCCGGGCGCGACGGCTTTTTGTATGCCCTGGATGCCAGCGGTACCCTGCGCTGGGGTTTCCAGGCCGGCAGCGAGCTTTCGGCCTCGCCCACCCTGTACCGGGGGCTTCTGTTTGTGGCCAGCGAAGGCGGCTGGCTGTACGCCCTCGACCCTTTGAGCGGGCACCTGCGCTACAAGGTGGAGGCGGGGGCGGTGCATACCGCCATGCCTGCCCGCGGAGGGCTGCTTTTCATTCCAACCTGGGCCGGGGAGGTTCACGCCTTCGACCCCCTGACCCGCGAGGTGCAGTGGAGTTTCGACCTCGAGGGTGAGCTCTGGGGCGCCCCGGCCCTGGACGAGCGGAACCTCTACGCGGCCAGTTGGGCCGGAATGCTATACGCCCTCAATCAAAAAACCGGCGATGAGGTGTGGGCCCTCGAGGTCGGCCGGGTGACCGCCGCCCTCTCCATCGCCCACGGGGTGCTCTACCTGGGCACCGAGGAAGGCCGGGTACTGGGGGTAGATACCCAGAGCGGGCGTCTGGTCTTCGAGGCCACCGGCCTGGGCCCCATCCAGGTGCCGCCCCTGCCCTACCGGGGGGCGCTCTATGTGGCCACGCTAGCGGGGAAGCTGTACCGGTTTGCCTGAAGTAATACCGGATTCAAAAAGATACTTCACCAAACCAAAAACCCCAGGGGCTATCTTTTTGAATCCTAGAGCACTCCCTTCGGTCGGGTTAGTTCGTCACCATTCGGTAACGAACTAACCGAATCTGGTATAACTCCCTCTGGCTGCGTTTTGCGTGTGGCCATCAGCCATCGGCACCTGCAAAAACCTTGTGCCAGGTAAACTATTCAAACTGTGTCTTTGCGCCTGACCGACGAGCAGCAAGCCATTGTGGCCCACAACGAAGGGCCTGCGCTGGTGTTCGCCGTGGCCGGGGCGGGCAAGACCACCGCGCTGGTGCACCGGCTGGAGCGCCTGGTGCGCGAACGGGTCTTTGAGCCGCGCAAGATACTGGCTACCTCCTTCAGCCGCATGGCGGTAGACGACCTCAAGCGCGCGCTCTCGAGCTGGCCCCACACCCAGGGGGTGCAGGTCTCCACCCTGCATGCGCTGGGCTACCGCATTGTGCGCAAGGCCGCCTCGGAGGGGCTTTTGAAGCTGGCGGAAATAAAGGAAGAGGGCGCCGAGCAGGCCCTTTTGCAGCGTACCCTGCGGCGGGCCCGCGAGCTCAAAGTACCCTGGGCCCAGGAACTGGAAAACCTCGAGCCCGAGGACTTCCTGAGCTATGTGGGGGCTTGCAAGGGCAACCTGCAATACGCCGACCTGCAGGGGGCTGCTCTGCCACCGGAGGCCCTCAAGGTGGCTTCGCAAGCCGAGGCGCCAAAGGCCCTCGAGTGGTACCTGGAGCTGTACCGGCTCTTCGAGCAGGTGCGCCAGGCCGAAGGGCTCCTCACCTTCGACGACATGCTCATGCAGGGCTGGGAGGTGCTGGTGCGCCACCCGGGCATCCTGCAAACCGTGCAGAAGGCCTTTCAGGCGGTGCTGGTGGATGAGTTCCAGGACGTAAACCTGGCCCAGTCGGAGCTGCTCGACCTGATTACCGCCCCGCACCGCAACTACATGGCCGTGGGCGACGACGACCAGACCATCTACGAGTGGCGGGGGGCCAGCCCCCGCTTCATCCTGGAGTTCGCCCAGCGCTACCAGGCCAAAAAATACCTGATCCGCGACACCTTCCGCTGCCCGGCCCCGCAGGTGGCGCTGGCCGGGCGGGTGATTGCACAGAACCAGCAGCGCGAGCCCAAGCGCCTGAGTCTGACCAGGGGTTTTGCGGGCCGGGTGCACCTGCGGATGGAGCCGCACATGCCCGCTCAGGCCCAAAGCCTGGTGAGCGACATAGCCGGGCTGCTAGCCGAGGGCCGCAAACCCGCCGAGATGGTGGTGCTGGTGCGGCTCTACGCCCAGACCCCCTACCTCGAGCAGGCCCTGATCGAGCGGCAAATCCCCTACCGGGTGGTGGGCAGCACCCCCTTTTACCAGCGCCCCGAGATTCAAACACTCCTGGCCTACTTGCAGCTGGCCGAATCCACTTCTGCAACGCGGAGCCCCCACAAGGAAGGAGCCGGGGACGCAGCGGTTTTGCCCCCTGTTCAAGAGGGCGGTGGCGCAGAGCGTCGGGCAGACCCAAAACGCCTCTGGCTGCAAATCTACAACGCCCCCAAGCGCTACCTGACCCGCGCTCTGGCCGATGCCATCTGGCGGCGGGTGGAACAGGGAGCCTCGCTGCTGGAAGTGCTCCGGGCCGAGGCGGCGGGTGCGGAGGAGCGGGTGGCCCGGCGGCTTTTGGAGCTGGCCGATTTGTTCGAGTGGCTGGGCGGGGCGGTGCAGCGGGGTTCGGCCCACGCGGTGCTCGAGGCGCTCGAGGCGCGCCTGGACTACCGCCGTCATCTGTTGCGCTCCTCGGGCTTCTACGAGGTGGGGGCGGGCAAGGCCGAGGGGGTGCGGGCTTTTCTGGAGTACGCCCGCGACAAGGGCAGCGTGAGCGACCTGCTGCGGCACATCGAGCTTCTGGCTCAGGAACACTTTTGCGACGACCCCATTCAGAACCCCCGTGAACGGGTCAGCCTAATGACCATCTTCCGGGCCAAGGGTCTCGAATGGCCTCTGGTCTTTATCCCGGACTGCAACGAGGGCACCCTGCCCTATAGCGGTTCGGAGAACCTCGAGGAAGAACGCCGCCTCTTCTACGTGGCCCTCACCCGAAGCTCGGCGCACACCTACCTGTACGCCCTTTCCAGCCTGCCGCTTTCACCGTTTTTGAAGGAAGCCGAGCACCTGCACGTGCTGGGGGCCGTGGAGCGGGTGGGCGAGGCCCTGGCCCTCCCGCCCGAAGAACTCTCTACCGCCCAGACCCTGGCCCTGGCCCAGGGGGCGCACAAGCTGGGCTTGGGGCGCTACCTGTACCACTGGTGGAACGCCGCCCAGGCCCCCGCCGTGGCCGCCAAGGTGCTGCGGCTGTTTTCCCGCGCCGAGCAGGCCGGCTGGCTGGAGGCGCTGGGGCTTTCGCTCGAGGCCAAAAGCCTCTGGGAAGCCTTCGATGTGGAGCCCGGCCAGGGGTCAGCAGACGAGTTTGCCGACCTCGAGCGCTTTCTCCTCAAGCGCCCGGCCCCAAGCAGCCCCCCCACCCTCAAACCCGGTCAAAAAGTCCGGCACATCCAGTTTGGCACCGGGCTGGTGGTGGGTCTGGAAGACGGGGTGGCTACGGTGGCTTTTGGGGATGGGGTTCGCAAACTGGCCCTGCGCTACGCAAGGCTCGAGGTGGTGAGCTGATATCATACCAACTCTGCGCGTGAGCGGTGCTAAACGCGCCCCTTTCTGAGGCTTTTATCGTTTTCCCCTTTCCCTCTCCCCTTGCGGGAGAGGGTGGCGACAGCGCCGGCTAGTAAGGTGCTCTTTTGGCCAAATACAACAATTCTGGCGGTAACTGCTGTCGCCGGGTGAGGGGTTGAAACGACGATGCCCCGGCAAATGATAAGAGCCTGCCCCTTTCTTGCCGCGCCAGGGGGCGCGTCCGAGGGACTTGTATATCGCTTTTGGGTCACTTCTAAGCAGATTCGGTATCAAATATGAACCCCTTGCTTTCTCCCCTTCTGGGAGAAGGTGGCGACACCACGCCAGCGATGTAGAGGTACCAAGAATAGCGCCAGTGACGTCATTAGCTGCGTCCGGGGTGTCGCCGGATGAGGGGATTCGCGAACGCCTTTCAAGATCACTATCCAGGTGATTGGTACGAATACCCCCTGGCTTCAGCCTGGTTTCAGTAGCTGGGGCTAGCCTGAAGGGGCATGAAGCAGCGGAAGCCGTGTTTTGAAAGGCCCAAAGCCAGCTCGAGGTGGCCTGACCTGCCAGCTCTCCTACGACTTCCACTTAAGAATCGCACCGGCTTCAAACGTCTAGCCAGCTTTACGAGTATGGGTGGGGGTAGGTTAGAGCGGTCCCCACGAATACCCCACACAGCATCCTCTGGAAGCTATGGCGTGTGGGGTAATTTACGCTGCACCGCGTGTAGCGTGAATGTGGGAAACGCAGGGGGTGATGGGTTTCAAACCGGTGTTTCCTACCCCTACCCCCTGCCCCCAACTTCCCGCCTCCTATCGTTTACAAAGTGTTCAAGTACAGAGAGCATTTCGTCTTGCGTTACCCGATTCTTTTTTGGGTTGGTTCCGGTCATGATGGTGAAGGTGAAGCCACTTCTACCGTATCTATTTCTTTTGGGGCTCGCCAGCCTGGTCTGGGCGCACGGGGGGCACTATCTGCCCGCCTCCGGGCCGGGGGCAGCCGACTTCAAACCGCCCCGAACCCTCCCCAGCGTGGAACTGCGTTCGCACGAAAACAAGGCGTTTGCATTTCCCCCCAAGGGCCCGGCGGTGGTGCTCTTTGGCTATACCCAGTGCCCCGACGCCTGCCCCCTCACGCTGGGCCGCCTGTTACCTGCCTACGAGGCCCTGGGCGCCCCACCCCACCTGCAGCTCTTGCTCCTGAGCGTGGATGAGCGCGATACCCCCCAGACGCTGCAAAAATACCTGCGGGGTTTTGCCCCGGTGCAGGGCCTGACCGGCAGGCCCGAGGCCATCCGCCCCATTGCCGAGGCTGCTAGGGTCGAGTACAACCTGGCCCCCGGTGGGCGGCTGGTCTTTCATACCGATGCGCTGGCCCTGCTGGATGCCCAGGGCCGTCTGGTGCGGATGCTCTACGGGGCCAGCCGCCTTTCCACTGCTAAACTCAAGGAAGAAATCGCCCAACTGCTGAGGTAAATATGCCGAGACCTTTGCTACTGCTGGTTTTTTTGGCACTGGGTTCGATGGGGGCCGGGCCCGCCCAGCCCCCTACCTACCACGGGGAAGTGGCCGAGATTCTGCAAGCCAACTGTGCGTGTTGTCATACCGAAGGGGGCATTGCTCCTTTTCCCTTAGACGACGCCCGCTGGGCCCGCAACATGGCGGCGGCCATTGCCGACTCGGTGAAGCAGGGCCGGATGCCGCCCTGGCCCCCCGGCGAGGGCACACCCCCCCTGAAGGACGAACGCAAACTTTCGGCCAGCGCTAAGGCCGCCCTCATCGCCTGGGCCGAGGCGGGCGCACCGCTGGGCGAACCCAGGCCGATAGCCGTGAAAGCAGCCGCGCCGGTACCACCACCCGATCTGGTAGCCACCCTCAACCCTCCCTACACCCCCGACGACGCCCTGCAGGACGATTACCGCTGCTTCCTGATGCCGGCAACCTTCGAGCAGGACACTTTCGTGACCGGCTACAAGATTATTCCGGGCGATAAGCGCAGCGTGCATCACGTGATTTTGTTCCTGATTGGCCCCGATATGGTGGGGGCCGCCGAGGCCAAAGACCGCGCCGAGCCTGGCCCCGGCTGGACGTGCTTTGGCGGGCCGGGCCTGAGCAGCGACCCCCGCAACATGGGCGGCATTCTGGGCTTCTGGGTGCCGGGCGGGGGCGCTACGCTGCTGCCGGAGGGCACCGGACGACTCCTGCGGGCGGGCAGCCGGGTGGTAATGCAGGTGCATTACAACACCGCCTCGGGCGCCAACCCCGACGCCACCCAGATGGCCCTGTACCTGGCCCCCAAAGGGGTGCAGCTCAAGCGCCTAGTGGGCATGACCCTGGCTGCCCCGGTGGAGATTAAGTGCCCGCCCGGCATGACCGGGGAAGCCTGTACCCGCGAGTACGCTCGAGCCCGCACCGAGCTGGGCTTTATTGCCGACTGGATTCACCTGCTGTGCAACACCTCCATCGAAGACTACGCTCGGCGTGAGATTGGCGACGGCAGCCGTCAGGCCACCTCCTGCAACTGGACCGCTCAGAGCGCCATGGAGGTGTACGGGGTCACGGCCCACATGCACCTGCGGGGGGTGGAGTTCAGGGTGGAGGTCAACCCCGGCACGGCAGGCGCTCGGACGCTCCTCCACATTCCCCAGTGGAACTTCCAGTGGCAGGGCGAGTACTGGTACCAGACCCCCTTGCGGCTGCGCCAGGGGGATAGGGTGCGGGTCACCTGCGTTTACGACAACAAATCGGCCATCCCCGGCCCGGGTGGGGAGCCCCTGCCGCCTCGCTACATGACCTGGGGCGAGGGCACTACCGACGAGATGTGTTTGGGTTCGCTCTTCGGGGTGCGGGAGTAGGGGAGAAGCTGTGGGGCGCAGGGCCATTCTGCCAGCGATAGCCCTCTGGGTTTGGGGTCTTGGGGCGCTGGGCTGGGCTCAACCGAGCGAGGCGCCGGTGATGGATCGCTGCCTGGCCCTTTTCCAGACCCTGCGCCCCCAGTTTGCCTATGCCGAGCGGGCGGCGCCCCAGCGCTTCTTGCTGCGGGTGGTGCTGGGGGTGGAGGGTGTACCGGTGTCGCGCCTCACAGTGAACATAGACCTGACCCCGGTGCCGCTGGGCCTCGAGGACATCGCGGTGGTGGCGTTTGATCGCCCCGTGCAGGATGCCCTGCGGCTACGCAACCAGCTCGCCCGGCGCTTTGAAGGGGTGGCCCAGACCCTCAACCTGGGCAACTGGTACGTGAGTGAGCCCAGGGGTTACCGCTGCTTTCTGACCCACCAGGGCCGGGTGGTGGGGGTACTGGCGCTGGGGCGGAACCTCGAGCCCCTGTCAGACCCCCGCTGGCTGGCGGCCTACCAGCGTTCGCCGGTGCGGTTCCCGGGTGTGGAGCCTGCGATGCGGTAACTGTGCAGACGTGCCCTTTGTGGCGGAATGTGGGTGGGTGACTGCGGGCGTATCCGTTCTAAAGAGGGTAGCCCATCGGATTGAGGAGACCGGGAAACCCTGCGGGTCTTTTGATCGGGTTGAATACAAGAACTAGTACACCGTCGTGTTGTTCATACATCTCCAGGTTTCTAGGAGGAATTGACCTCAAGCCCCCTCCCTACTGTGTAGGGAGGGTGGGGAGGGTATTGGGCGAGGCCCTCAACCAATCGACTACACGAAGTTGTTGCTCAGCAAACCCACCTAACCTCCCCTAAGCCGTAGGGGAGGAATGAAAAGTCACCGGATTCGGCTTCCGTCATACAGCGCAGCTAGAGCCGTGACGTTGCCTTCGACCCTATCATGTATCTGTATAAGCACTTCTACGACTATGTACTAGCGTCGGGTTTATCAGCTTCACGGGCCTGTGAGGAGGCCGATATAGTGAAGCTGTGCATCTGATTGTCGGCCCTCCGGCCTCCGGCAAAACCACCCGCCTGCTCGAGGTCGCCCATTCCTACCTGCAACAGCGCAAGCGGGTCTGGTGGGTTTGTCTGCCCGCACAGAAAGCCTACGTTTACCGCCGGGCTACCCAGAGGGGCGCGGTGCTGGGCCTCGAGGTGCTTACCTCGCAGCAGCTTTACTACCGGTTGCTGGCCGCCGGCTTTGGCCTCAAGCCCATTCTGACCGGGCCGGGCCGGGTGGCGCTGGTGGGGGAGGCGCTCATGTCCGGTGAAGGCCCCCTGCCCAGCCCCGGTGAGGCCCGTCTGTTTACCCGTGCCATTGCCGAGGCCAAACGCAACGGGGTGAAGCCCGAGGCCCTACCGTCCCACAGCCCCGAGGCCCGGCGTTTGCAAAAGGTCTTCGCCCGCTACGAGGAACTCAAGGCCAGTTGGGGCCGCTGGGACTACGACGACTTTCGGGCCGGGGCGCTGGCTTTACTGGAGGGGCAGACTCCGCTCGAGCCTCGGACGAGGCAGTCTGTGGAGTCCACCCCTTCCCGCAGCGGGCTCGCGCCTATCGGCCTCGAGCGTCAGACGAGGCTTGCGCAGTCTGTGGAGTCCGCCTCCTCGCGCAGCGGGCTCGCGCCTATCGGCCTCGAGCCCGACCTGGTGGTGGTGGACGGCTTCCGCGAGCTGGGGGTGCTCGAGCTGCGGCTCTTGCAGGCGCTCTCCCGTCACATTCCGGTCTGGGTCGGCCTGCCGGAAGCGCCGCCGGGCTTTGCGCCCGACGAGGAACTTGTCCACAAGGTTATCCACACCCAGACCTACCGCGCCCAGAACCCGGTCAGCGAGGCCCGCTGGGTGCTGCGTTCGATTAAGCGCGACCTGGCGCAGGGCCTGGAGCCTCTGGATATTGCAGTAATTGCGCCAGAGTCGCGGATTCCGGCGCTGCTCACTTTAGCCGATGAGTATGGTCTTCCCCTTGTAGACCAGCGGGCCGGTACGGCTGCCGAGACCCCCGAGGGGCGGCTCTTGCTCGAGCTCCTCGAGCTGCCCGACTACCCCACCCCTTCGCGCCTGCTGGCCGTGCCCGACCTGGCCCCGCTGGGCCGGGCGGCCCTGGAACGCAGCCTGGTAGGCCCCCTGGCCATCAGCCGGCTGGCCGCCGAGCTGGGGATGCAGGGGGTCTGGGCCTCCTGGCTGGCCCGCCTGCGGCCCCCCGGCGAGGAAGGGTCGGGGTTTGACCCGGCCCATACCCCCGACCTGCACCCTTCCCTGGCCTGGGCCAGCGAACTTCTGGACTCACTGCCCGAAGTGCGGCACAGCCCGCGCCGGGCCACGCTGATGGAGCGGGCCCTCGAGGCCCACCGCATCGCCACCGGCCCCGATTTCCGCCACTGGTGGGCGGCCCTGCTGGCCGAGACCTACGAGCCGCACCGCCCGCCGGGGGGGGTGGCCCTGCTCACCCCCACCCTGGCTGCCGGGCAGCGCTGGAAGAAGCTCTACCTGACCTATGCGGTGGAGGGCGCCTACAGCACCGGCGAGCAGGAGGACTACTTTGTACCCGAGGAGCTGCGAATGGGCCTGGAGGGAGCCCTCCGGCAGGCAGGGGGCCTCTTGCCTAAGCGTTTTTTGGGGCGGGATCGGCTGCTCTTGCGGGAACTCCAGGCCCGCGCCGATGAGGTAGTCATCACCTACCCCGAGGCCAGCCAGGAGGGGCCCCTCGAGCCCGAACCGGCCCTCCTTTCCCAGCCCAGGCCGCCCTACCTGCCCAAGCTGCCCCCGGCCAGCCACCTGGAGACCGCCCGCGCCGAAGGCTACAAGGCCCCCCTGAGCCGGGTTCTCTTGGGGCAGGCGGGTGTCGAAGACTTGCGTTATTACGACGAGTGTGGCTTCAAATTCTGGGCCTCGCAGTTTGCGCCGGACGAGGCCGAGCCCCCGTGGTGGCAGCAGTGGGTGCGCGAGCTACGCAAGGCCGAGAAACTGGTGCCGGCCCGCCTCGAGGCGCTCGCCCAGCAGTTTCCCCAGGCCGAAGGCTGGATGCGCCATCACTACAGTCTTTTGGGGGAGCTGAGCCTGGGTTTCAGGCTACAGGGCCAGGGGCTGGAAGCCTACCTGGACGGTGTGCTGCGCAAGGGCAGCGAGGCCCATCTCTACCGCTTCGTGGCCCCCGAGACCCATCCCGAGGACGCCGAACAAGCGGTACGTGACCGCTGGAGTGAGCGCTGGGCCGCCGGGTATCTGCTTTCGGCCTTCAAGGGGCGCATTCGGCAGGTGCATATCTGGGCCTGGCCGGTGCTGGGGGAGCCGGTGCGGGTCTATGGCAAGCCCATCGAAAAGGTCTGGGGGGCGCTCGAGAGTCTTCTCAACAAAACCCAGCAAGTACACAGCCGCTACAAGGCCGGGGTGGTCGAGCCCAAACCCGGCTTCCAGTGCCGTAGCTGTAGCGTGAAGGACGTGTGCCGTGAGGGAAGAACAAGCTAGGCAGACTCATCCTTCATCAATTGCCGTGTCAGGAGCAAATACCTGGGCAGCGCGGTTAGGATGCACCAACCTGGATTGCTTCGTTGGCCTGGGGCTTACACACAAGGACGCGGCTTTTTCAGCGTCAGGGAAGGATACCTCCAGGTTTACAACTATAACAACCTGATTCGAACACGCACCATTCAGGCCAGCCATATCAACGACCTCCACACTCCTCGCAGAGCCTTTGGCTTCGAGCTTTCGGCTTTCGGCCCTGGGTGTCGTAGAGTGTGGAGATTCATCTAAGTGGAATGTTCAGGTGAAGGTGGTATCAGAACCTGAACGAGAATGCGAAGCTCAAAGGGGTGGCCAGGCGGGGGGTGGCGAAATAGTCGTCTGGGGGCAGCAAAAAGAGCGAAATCTCCGGCGTGAACACAAACCGCCCCACCGGGATGTTGACCCCCATACCAAAGCCAGGGTTCAAGCGCAATCCACTGCACTGCAAGGGGGCGTTGTTCAGGCTATGGCACTGCACGTAGCTGTACATGCGGGGCCCGATGTAGCCCTGGCCGGTTTCCAGGGGAATCGGCCAGAAGTACCCCAGATCCAGCCCCACCCCGCCACCGCTCACGGTTTCGGTAATGTAGGTCATCCCGTCGTAGCGATAGGTGTTGTAGGTCTCCCACGCCACGCTGAAGGCAGCGGCCAGGCCCTCTTGCAGGTAGGAAGCCCGGGCAAAAGCCGAGGCGCCTCCACGCGGGGCCACAATCAGGTCGGCGCCCCAGGGCCCCTGGGTGTACTGGAACCCGAAACCCTCGGGGCCGCTACGCAGGCCCAGGGCTGCCGCGCCGTCGGCAGCCTGCACCCTTGCGGCCAGCGGGGTAGACACAAAAGGCACGAAGCCGTTGCCGTAGCCTATCGCCCCCGGCGGGGCCACGTTGGAGGGGGCGCACGCAGAGAACAATAAGGCCAACAGTACTACCGGAATGTGATGGGTTTTCATACCCCTTCATCCTACGCAACCCATCCAGGGTGACAAGTTCAAATGCCCTTTGATACGGAGGTTGGGCACACCGCTTCCCGTTGGTTCAGGTAGGCTTCCAGGTGCTTCTTGAAAGCCTCCATCAAAGCCCGGGCGTAAGGCCCCACCAGGCCGCTACCTACGGGCCTGTCCTCGATCTGGGTAATGGGCATGACCTGCCGGGTGGCCCCGGTCAGGAGCACCTCGTCGGCGGTAAACAGTTCCTCGAGGGCAATGGCGCGCTCCTCGATGGGCAGAAGGGGCTTTGCCACGTGCAGCAAGTGCTTGCGGGTAATGCCCGGCAAGACCCCTTCTCGAGCAGTTATCAGTACACCATTCTTGATGACGGAAAGGCTGCTGCGGCCCCCTTCCGAGACCCATTGCCCATCGTGATAGACCACCTCGGTGGCCCCCTCGGCCCGTACCCGCCGGGCGAGGCGCACCGCTACCAGGTAGTCGGTGGTCTTGGCCTCGGGCAGCTCGCGCAGGTTCTGGTGCAGAATCACCTTGCCGCC
>CALFDH010000041.1 GCA_937950405.1 uncultured Meiothermus sp. | reverse complement strand
CAGGGTGGGGGCAAACTCCACCCGGATACGAAATAGCTCGCTGAAGGCTGGGTCTTCCTCCAGCCATTCGAAAGACTCCTGGGTGCCGACCAGCATAACCTGCATCTGGATGGGAAAAGGCTCGACCTCGAGGCTGGCCGGGGCTTGCGGTTCCATGACCGGCTCGACCTGCCCATTGCGCAAGGCCCGCTTGAAGGCTTCCCAGGTGCCCTCGCGCTTGAGGCTCAGGGCATCCAGAATCAGATACCCCCCCTGGGCACGGTGAACCGCGCCAGGGCGAATCAGGCTGACGTTGGTGCTCCATACGCCCTTGTCCACGGTGTAGTCCAGCCGCCCAAACAGCCGAGGGGCGGTGGCATAGGGCTCAAACACGATGGGGGGTGGGCTGCCGCTGCTGGAAGAGGTGAGCAGATTGGGCCGCCACTGGGAGGGGTCGAGGGGTTCGCCGGTCTCGGCGTAGCGGGCCAAGCGACTGCGTAGGGCCTCGAGGTAGCTTCGGGCTTGGGGAAAGCGTTGAAACAAGGGCTCGAAGCGGTTGTTCAGGTAGTGCAGCGCCCAGTCGCGGCGCAGCCGCCGGAGCGAGACCTCGAGTTCAGCGGCGGCGGCCAGGCTGCCCAGGGTGACCTCCTCGAGCCTTGCGCTGAGTTCGGCGGGAACCAGGCCTGGGCCGCTAATTTCAAGCCTTTCCCCGTTGGACGACAGGGTGAACCCGGCCTCCTGGGCTTCTTGCTGGAGCGAGGCCAGTTGCTGTTCGCGGGCCTCCTTGAAGCGGGCCTCGAGCTGGGTTTTCTCCCGCAGGAAAGAGCTCTGGCGGAACAACTCGTCCAGCCGACTGACCTCCAGCAGCAGGTTCTCTACCGCGTCGGCCAGATGGGCTTCCTGCCCACTGGGCAGGGTCAGCACCGCCACCTTGCGCTCCGACAAGGGCACATACAGCAGGTCGGGTGGGGTCTCGACGCTCTGGGTGCTCAAATAAGCCAGTAGCGCCTCGTGCTTGCCCAGGCTGGACTGCCCCACCAGGTAGGCATGGAACCCCCCCCGAAGGGCTAGTTCCAATGCAGCCCTGGCCCGTTCCTGCCCAAAAAAAGGAGGTGCTGGCGGGAACGAGACAATATCGCTGGAATCATCGGTAAATGTGCGCCACTCGAGCGCTTCGTAGGAAAGCCTCATGCTGCACAAGTATACCTACCCCCAGACCACAGCCGGATGGGTGTGGGAAGGTCTGTCTTTTGGGTAACAGGGCTTCCTCATCCGACGGCTATAAACCATCGGCTATAGACCATAATCTTTCGACCCTTAATCAGGCTTTCAGCCAAACCCCAAGCCTGTTATGCTGTTGACAAAGGAGGCAACTTCTTCATGTCTATGCGAGTTCTGGGGATGATTCTCGCGGGGGGGCAGGGTTCTAGGTTGTTCCCCCTCACGGCCAAGCGTGCGAAACCCTCGGTGCCTTTTGGGGCGCGTTACCGCATTATTGATTTTGTGCTCAACAATTTCTTGAACTCGGGTATCTATGGCATTTACGTGCTTACCCAGTTCAAAGCCCAGTCCCTGACCGAGCATGTGCAGCGACACTGGCGGTTTGGGGGCTTTCTGGAGGATGCTTTTATTCTGCTGGTACCGGCCCAGATGTACCGCTACGAAGAGCTGGGGCCGGTTTGGTATCGGGGTACTGCCGATGCCATCTACCAGAACCTGCACCTGATTAACAACCACAAGCCCGAGAACGTAGCGATTTTCGGCGGCGACCACATCTTCAAGATGAACATCGCCCACATGCTGGACTACCACAACGACCACCGCGCCGACCTGACTATCGCCGCCTACCCGGTGCCCATCGAGCAGGCCAGCCGCTTTGGGGTGCTCCAGGTAGACGACCAGTGGCGCATGATTGGCTTTCAGGAAAAGCCCAAAAACCCCACCCCCATCCCCGGCAAGCCCGACCTGGCCCTGGTCTCGATGGGTAACTACATCTTCCGCACCGAGCCTTTGGTGGAGAAGCTCGAGCACGACGCTAAAGACCCCAACTCCTCGCACGACTTCGGCAAGGACGTGATCCCCCGCGCCCTGAGCGAGGGCTACCGCATCCAGGTCTACGACTTCAAGCGCAACCCCATCCCCGGTCAGCAGGTGCCCAACACCTACTGGCGCGATGTAGGAACCATCGATGCCTACTTTGAAGCCAGTATGGACCTGATTCAGGTGACCCCGGAGTTTGACCTGTTCAATCAAGAGTGGCCCCTGCGGGCAGCCAACTTCAACTCGCCCCCTGCCAAGTTTGTGCACGAGGCCGGGGCCCGCACCGGACAGGCCTTCAACAGCCTGATTGCGGGTGGTTGCATCATTTCGGGCGGCACCATCCGCGAGTCGGTGATATTTCGGCGATGCCGCATCAACTCCTACTCGCTGGTCGAGCGCTGCGTTTTGTTCGACGAGGTGGAGGTGGGTCGCTATGCCAAGCTGCGCAACACCATTGTGGACAAAAATGTGAGCATCCCGCCCCACACCGAGATCGGCTACGACCTCGAGGCCGACCGGGCCAGGGGCTTTACCGTCACCTCGGAGGGCATTGTGGTGGTGCCCAAGAGTTTCAGATTCTAGCCCATTGCTGATAGCCTGTAGCCGATAGCCTTGAAAGGTTTGGCTATAGACCATTGGCTATCGGCCACCGGCATTTATGGACAAGCACCCCGGTAAGGTTTTTTATCGCCTGACGCGCATTTTTCCCGGAGATCAGCTACCGGGTGGGCGGGCCCCTGCGGCCAAGGTTTATGCCAATCCACTGGAGTCGGTGGAGCTCTCGGAGCCGGTGCGCGACGGGGGCCCGGCGGTCTGGCGGGTGCTTTCCCGGGTGGCGCCCACCACACCTAAGGTGGGTTCCTCCATCACCCTGGCCGAGCTTTCGCAGGTGCTGGCCCCGCTGGCGGTACGCCGCGGGGGACGGGGTTATCCCTCGGCTGGGAGTGCGTATCCCCTCGAGGTCTACCTAGCCGTACAGCACCTGCAAGATACCTTCCAGGGCATCTACCACTACGCCGCCAAACAGCACCAGTTGGAACAGCTCTCGGGACGCTTTGACCCCAAAAGTTGGAAATCGGCCCTGATGGGTCTGGAAGCGGTGGAAGCCTCGGCAGCGCTGGTGGTTTTCAATGCCGTACCGGAGCGCTCCGAAGCGGTGTTTGGGTTGCGGGGCTTTCGCTACGCTTTGCTCGAGGTGGGCTACGCGGTGGGCGAGGTGATGGTGGCCGCTACCGCCCTGGGCCTGCAAGCCTACCCTGCCGAAACCTTCTACGATGAAGAGGTACGCAAACTGCTCGCGCTGCCCGATAGCGAGCATCCGGTGGTGGTGTTGCTGCTGGGTCGGTAGTGGTGAGTGCGAATGGCACATAGCCGATAGCCTGTAGCTTCAATCCACCAGACATCCGCCATCGCCGTGAACGAGGCTTGACCCTGGACTTTTGCCAGCCAGTATGCTTTACGGCAATGGAGTCTCCTGAAGCGGTTTTTGTGTACGGCACCCTGAAACAAGGGGAGCGCAACTTTGAGGTCTCGAGGCAGGCGGGCTGGCTGCGCTCGGAACCGGCGTACCTCGAGGGTTTTCGGCTTTATCACATCCCCCAAAGCGACAATCGGCCCTATGCCTACCCCGGTGTGCTCAAAGGGGAGGGGCGGGTGTGGGGCGAGGTGCAGTGGTTCGCCGACCTCGAGCAAGCCCTGGTGCTGCTAGACCAGCTCGAGGACGAAGGCAGCGAGTACCGGCGAAGCCCCATCACTGCATACCTTGCCGAGCGGGGCGGAGCGCCTTGCAGGGTCTGGGTGTATGTCTATTCCAGCCCGCAAGCGATGCGAAGCGTGGGGGGCCTCTGGCTGCCGGAGGGGGTCTGGGGTGAACAAATGCGGTCAAAGGGGTAACACCGGATTCAAAAAGATCGTTTTCAATACCAAAAGCCTCTGAGGCCATCTTTTTGAATCCTAGAGTACTCCCTTCGGTCGGGTTAGTTCGCCGCCGTTCGGCGACGAACTAACCGAATCTGGTATAAACTGCCCGTATTCGTATGAAGGTTGCCTTTGTCGCCTCCGAAGCCTTCCCCTTTGCCAAGGTGGGGGGTCTGGCCGATGTGATTGGCAGTCTGCCCCAGGCCCTAGGGAAGCTGGGCCTCGAGCCCACCATCTTTCTGCCGTGGTACTGGGGTATCCAGGGCTACTATGTGGGCGAGGCCTGGTTTAACTTCGAGGGGCACCGCGAGAAAATCGGCATCGGCCACGCCGAGCACCAGGGGGTGCGCTATGTGCTGGTGGGGCTGGGGGATTTCGCCCGTGACAAACCCTACGGTTACGACGACGACTTCCGCCGCTTTGTGCGCTTTGCCATGGCTACGGCAGAACTCCTGGGCGATTTTGACATTGTGCACGCCCACGACTGGCAGGCGGCCCTGCTGCCGCTCTTGCGTAACCTGGGCTGGTTCAAGGCCCGCACGGTGTACACCATCCACAACCTGGCCTATCAGGGGGTCTGGGGCTCCCAGGATTTTTATGCCTGGACGCGCCTGCCGGGTGAGACCTACTACGGGGCGGGCCTCGAGCACAACGGCGCGGTCAACCTGATGAAAGCCGGGATTGTGAACGCCGACGCCGTAACGACCGTCTCGCCCCGCTATGCCTGGGAGATCACCACCCCCGAAGGTGGCGAGGGACTAGACGAGGTCTTGCGTAGCCAGCAGGGGAAGCTCCGGGGCATCCTGAACGGCCTAGACACCGAATACTGGAACCCCGCCACCGACCGGTACCTGAAACACCACTACGATGCTACCGACCTCTCGGGCAAGGCCCGCAACCGGGCCGAATTGCTGGCCGAGTTTGCCCTGGAAGACCGCCCCACCCTGGGGGTGGTCTCGCGTTTTGCCCACCAGAAAGGCATAGACCTGATTGGTGACGCGGTGGATGGTCTGATGGGGATGGGGGTCAACCTGGTGGTGCTGGGCAGTGGGGAGCCGGGCCTCGAGCGCACCTTTGCCTGGATGGCCTCCCATCTGCCGGGTCGCCTGGCCTATGTGCAGGGTTACAACGAAGCCCTGGCCCACCGCATCTACGCCGGTTCGGATGGCTTTCTGATGCCCTCGAGGTTCGAGCCGTGCGGGCTGGCCCAACTGATCGCCATGCGCTACGGTACGCCCCCCATCGTGCGGGCGGTGGGGGGCTTGCTCGATACGGTGAAGCACTGGGAAACCGGCTTCATGTTCGATTCAATGGACGCCGGGGGTGTTTTGCACGGGGTCAGCGAATTCCTCAAACATCCCGACCGCCTATCGGTGGCTCGGAATGCCATGCGGGCCGATTTTTCCTGGGATAAGCCGGCCCAGGAGTACGTTTCGCTTTATCAGCAACTGTTGGGTTAGTGAAAGCTATTGTTGGCGACCTACCGCCTTGCGTTTTCTCGTACAGGC
>CALFDH010000040.1 GCA_937950405.1 uncultured Meiothermus sp. | reverse complement strand
CTACTTTTGCCCTCGAGGGCCGCCGGGCTGGTAACGGCGATGATTCGTGGGCTACCCCCTGCAATGGTGTGGGTCACGTTGATGTCGAGGTAACTGGCTACCTCAGGGGAGAGGGTACGCCCTGCGCCCGCAGGCATCTCGGGAAACTCGCCCAGCAGGGGCAGCGAGGTCAGGCTAAAGGCTTCGTCGGCGTTACGCACGCTGCGCACACTAGCTTCGCGCAAAAGCACCAGCCCCACCGCAAGGGCTAACCCCAGGAGAAATGCCACTACCGAGTACAGCAGCGGACGTGGGCTGGCCGGACGCGAAGGCTCAATGGCCTGGTCTATCAGGCTCAACTGGCCGGTGGCACTGCGTTCCAGGGCCCGCATCAGGTCAATATCGCGCAACAGGCTGGCTCGCAGGGTTTGCAGGCTGGCAAGGTTTTGGCTGTTGCGGTTGGTGGCGTTAATCTGGCCGCTCACCACAGCAAGCTGGGCCTCGAGCGATTCACGGAAATTCCCAAAACTCCCCCGTACCCGTTCATCGTCCCATTGGCTCAGACTTCTGGCCCAGATGTTGGCAATCTCGGCGGCGCGGTCTGGGTTGGGGTTACGAACGCTCAAGATAATGACGTTGGAGTTCTTGCCCTCTACAGTACGCACCCGCGAGCTGCGAACAAAACGCTCGAGGTCGCGGGGGGTCGTGCCCAGGCCCGCTGCTTGCAAGGTGCGCCCCAAAACCAGGTTACTCAGAGCGGCTTCGCGGTAGGCCCCCGCATCAATCAACGCCGAAGCCGGTACGGTGCCCAGCAGGTTGCTGCCCGACAACACGTTGCTCTGGGCTGCCAACAGCCGGGCACTGGCCTGGTAAACCGGTGTTTGGAGGCTCGAGAGCACAAAAGTTGCCAGACTTAGCAGCACTGCAAAGGCCAGAATCCACAGGGCATGGCGCTTGAGGGTTCTGCCCAAACGCACAAGATCCAATTCTGGTTCTTGAGGAATTTGAGAAATGCCGTTCATACCGAAGCATTATATAAACCATTGCTGTTTTCGGGTTGTCAAATATCACGTCCTGTTGGGCATAGCTTTATAAACCACGACCCCTGGCCTAATACAATAGCTGCGTTATGTGGATTGGCCATGAGCTAACAGAATGGGATAACGCTATAGTAGGGTTGAAAAACGATATTTTGTTGGGTGAATAGCATATGCCTCTCACAAAATTTCTGACGACCTGAGGCATCAATGTCAACGATTCTCTGGATTAACAATTTCATTCGTGAACGCTTTCCGAGCCGCTTTGCCTGGGCGGTGATGGATCAGGGTTTGTACGGTGCTTCTAATTTCCTGATCAATATTTTGCTGGCCCGCTGGCTCGAGCCGCATTCCTACGGTGCTTTTGCCCTGGGATGGGCCATTCTGAATATCGCCTACCAGATCCAAAACCCACTTGTTATCGAGCCAATGATGGTGTTCTCTTCCAATCGCTTTCGGCAAGCGCCCGCTACCTATCAGAAAATTGTGGTACACCTCAACTGGATTCTCACTTTGAGCGCTACAGCCGTAATTCTGGTGGTGGCTTTTTTGCAGAGCGATCCAACCTTTACCGGGATGTATCTGGGTCTGGCGGTTGCCATGCCACTGATGCTTTACACCATGCTGGTGCGCCGGGTGTGCTATGCCAACCTTAACCCGGTACTTGCCGCTAAGGGCGGTTTGATCTATATGCCGGTTTTCTTATCTTCGGCTTTGCTCTTCAATCACCTGTCCTGGCTAAATGCTTTTTCTGCGCTTTGCCTGATGGGCTTTGCGGCGTTGTGCTCGGGGTTGTGGGTGGAACGCGGACTAGGGCGGGGTCTGATGGCCGAGTCCTCCAGGGGGCTGGACAGCGTGCGGATGGGCCTGCCTGCCCAGAACGGCAGTGGTCTGGGGCGTTGGTTGTCGCTGTTCAGAGCAGTGCTGCGCAACCACTGGGGCTATGGCCGGTGGAGTCTGCCCGCTAGCGTGCTGGCTGTCGTAATTACGGCCTTTCCCTACTTGATTCTTTCGCATATCAGTGGCCTGGCTGCAGTGGGCAGCCTGCGGGCGCTGGAAAATACGGTGCTGCCAGTCTATAGCTTTATGAATGCCTTTGGGGCTCTGCTGATACCAATTTTCGCCAGGGCCCGCACCACCGCCGAACTCACTCGAGTGGTGTTGCGCTATGCAAGCGTTTTTTTCTTTATCGGATTGCTGGCCTGGCTGGTACTGGCGGTTCTGCACGGCTGGATTTTCCGCTTGCTTTATGGAGATAACTACCAAACCATCAGTTATCTCCTGATTGCCTATGGTGTGCTTCCCCTGCTGGTCGGGCTTTCCATCGTGTTTTTATCGGCTTTGCGTTCACAGGAGAAACTGCGCTGGATTATCGTGCTGTACGCTGTAACTGTAACTTTCATGATATCTGCGGGCATCTTTCTAATCAGCCACAACGGGGTGCAGGGAGCGGTTATGATACTGGTCTCGTCGAATGCGCTGTTGACTGTTTTGGCTGCGTTGGTCTGGTATCGGTATGGGCGCCAAATTGCCTGAGGGTGGGCTGCGATGAAGATCTGGCATGTGTGCGATACCCGCGGCCCCGATGAGGTCAATGGGGTCAGTACCACGCTCTGGGCGATTGCTCCGGCCCAGGCTGCCCTGGGCCATCGGGTTCAGATCGTAAGCCGTGATCCGCTCAATGCGGTTGGGCAAGCCACCCTTGAGCAAGCGGGCCTCGAGCATCTGTTTCTGCCTCGTAAAAACCTGGGTTGGGACGCAAGCAATCTGGCCGAGCTGCTTGCCCGCTTTGAGCCCGATATTGTTCACATGCACTCCATCTTTATCCCGCAGCAATACCAGCTAGCACGGGTGCTGCGGGCTCGAGGGATTCCATTTATCATCACCCCCCACGGCCAGTTATCGCCGCAATCGCTAAGGCGTGGGCGCTTCAAGAAATGGCCTTATACCATTTTCATCGAGAAGCCACGCTTCTATATGGCAGCAGCCATCACCGCCCTGACGCCTGGTGAGGCTGCCGACATCAAAGCCTTTGTGCCGGGTTTCCAGGGCGCGGTGGAGGTTATTCCCAATCCGGCCCCACCCATAAAAGAGGTCGCGTGGCAAGGGGGGGAGAGTAAAACCCTGGTTTACCTGGGGCGTTTTGATGTAATGCAAAAGGGAATAGACTACCTGATTGCGCTGGCCAACGAACTGCCAGAGTACGAGGTCAGGCTTTATGGAACCGAGGATGCCAAAACCCTCTCCTGGCTTAACCGGCTCAAAGAGACCGCCTCTTCCAATGTGCATTTTGAGGCGCCGGTTTTTGGGGAACGGAAGCTCGAGGTACTTTCTCAGGCCCAAGCCTATATCCAGCTTTCGCGCTGGGAAGGGTTTGGCATGTCGGTGCTGGAAGCCATGTCGGTGGGCACACCCTGCCTGCTCAACATTGATTTGCAAATGACCCAAACCCTTCAGGAGGCTGGACTGGCGCTGCCTTTATCGGGCAATCCGGCGCAAATGGCCCAACAAGTTCGCAACTATTTGAGCGATCTGGCAGCTTTAGCACTCTGGTCTCAACGTGCCAGAGACTATTGCAGAACCGAACTATCACCCGTACACGTAGCCACACAATACATCGAACTTTACCAGCGGGTAGTTGCCTGGTGATTACCTTGACTAAAATCGTCGTACTGAGCCTTTGTGCTTAACATGCTAACCACAACCACAACCTGCCTCTCAAGAAGCCGCACTGGACAAGCACCAAAAACAACCCGATGGGTGTCTGGAAAACCAGTAAGGTAAAGGGGGGGTGAATCTTGGCTATGCGCATACTACTGGTGGGTTTTGCTTGCAGTCCAGACCACGGTTCTGAGCAGGCCATCACCTGGTCATGGGCCTGGTCGCTCTCGCAACAGTGTGAGGTGTGGGTCATTACCCATCCTGAATACCGTCAGAACATCGAGGATTTTTTAGCCAAACATCCCAAACCCAATTTACATTTTTGCTTTGTGCAACTGGCGGGCTGGATGAACCCCTGGGATACCCATCATCTGGGAAAATTGCGCCTGCATTATCTTTTCTGGCAGCAAGAAGCCTACCGGGTAGCTCGAAAACTCCATCAGGAAATGGCTTTCGATCTGGTTCACTACGTGAGTTGGGCAACCATCAGCTCGGCTCCGCAATTCTGGCGGTTGCCGGTTCCGTTTGTGTGGGGGCCGGTCGGCGGGGGTCAGGTGGCTCCGACTGCATTCCGGCGCTATTTTAGGGCAGGGTGGCGCAGTGAATTCTTGCGTACCCTGCGGGTCAAATTGTTGCCCTGGATACCTGCCATCCGCAAGGCAGTGCAGCAATCGGCCATGATCCTGACCATTAACCCAGAAACCGTCGAGGTGCTGCGGTTAGCTGGGGCCAAGCGGATGGAGATGTTCAACATTATTGGCATAGCGGACGAACATATCCCAAAGGTGTTTCCCAAGCGCGAGCCCAGGGAATATCTGACCCTGCTTTGGGCAAGCCGCTTTGAGCCCAGGAAGGGGCTGCCGCTGTTGTTGGAGGCGCTCGAGCGTCTGCGGGATTTGCCCCTGCGGGTACTGATTGCGGGGGATGGGCCGCTCCGTAAACGCTGGGAGGCCGAGGTGGTCAGGCTGAATTTGGGAGATACCGTGAGGTTTTTGGGGATGGTGAATTGGCATCAGATGTGCGATCTGTATCGCGAAGCAGATATTTTTGTCTTCACGAGCTTGCAAGACACCTTCGGTAACGTAACCCTCGAGGCCCTGGCCCA
This sequence comes from uncultured Meiothermus sp., assembly GCA_937950405.1. GTDB lineage: Bacteria > Deinococcota > Deinococci > Deinococcales > Thermaceae > Meiothermus. Next base: position 3,647 of record CALFDH010000040.1, on the reverse strand, counting down.
GGGGTTGCCCGTCCTGACCCTGGGCCATCAGGGGGTGGGCTACCAGTTACCCGATGCTGCCACGCTCAAGGTTCCTGTTACCACACCCGACGAAGTGGTTGCACGACTCGCCGAGGGAATCCGAAAGCTGTATGCCGACCCCAGGCTAAGGTATGAGATGGGCAAGGCTGGTTGGGAATACGTCAAGTCCAACAGCCAGTCTGTTCGGGCAGAGCGAATGGTACAGCTATACAGGCGAATACTGGCAAGCAGGGAAAACCCATCGGTCAAAAAGCTCCCCACGCGCTAGATAACTCCTTTAGTTCACACTGCATAATCGGTTCGTAACGTTGGGCGTAACCTTAGCAAACCCGAACTGCCCCAAGTCAGTTATATATTTATTCAGAAGAGCTTTGTTGGGCATTTAGCTGCTGCATCGGTCAGTAATAGATAGGCTACGGAGACCCCATGAGGTACATCTTAATTATAAGCCGCCAAGGAACTGCAGGAGACTGGTCAGATGCTGATTAATAGCTCGAGCAGGTGGGTGGTGCGCCCATCGGTGCTTTTAGGCGGGTTGCTGCTGGTCTTGGTGGCGGGGTATTGGGCTTTTAGCCGGGCTTTTGGCTATATCGGCTACTATCCGATTTTAATTGGCGAGGTCGCCATGCTTGCCGGAGTGGCGCTGGTGGTCTGGTCGGGTGGATTTCGCTTTCCCCGTCAGCTTTCAGCCTGGCTATTTGTGTTTGTTTTCCTGTTTGGCCTGGGCCAGGTCATCTACTCGGCCTGGTTTTTGGAGCAACCGCCGCTGGAAGTAATCCGCAGTTTCGCCACACTTTACTACGGGGTGTACGGGTTTTTGGCCTATTTTGCCGCCCGAAAGCTGTTGGTACTGCTGGATGACCGCACGCTGGCGCGGCTGATGTCCAAAATGGCCTGGACGGTTTTGTTGGGCATGAGCATCTCGATTGCCGGCTTTATTTTCCTGGTGGATTTTCTGCCGTTCTTTCCACAAACCACCGTGCCCATTCTGACATACAAGCCCACCGATGCCATTATTCCGCTGCTATTTTTTACCGTGATGTGGGTACGAGGCTATTTACCACCGGCTTTCATGGCCTGGATTCTGGCCCTGGTAGCCTTCGCGGCTGCACGCAGTCGCTCATCCCTGGCAGCTTATATTGCAGGTTTTGTTTTGCAGGGGCCTTTCAAGGTTCGCAGCCTGTGGCTGATGGTGGCGGTGTTTGTAGCGGTTAGCATGCTGGCCATATTCGATGTGCGGATCAGCCTGGGATACCGGGAGATCAGCATCAACCAACTGGCAGCCAATGCTTTGTTTTTCCTCGAGCCAGATCAGGCCGGACAGCTCGATAGCACCACCACCCAAAACGCCAACTGGCGCTCGGCCTGGTGGACGGCCATCTGGAACGATGCCGTGGTCAATGAGTACTACTTTATGGGGCTGGGCTGGGGGGTTAACCTGGCCGATCACTATGGCTTCCAGACCGTCGAGGCCGATACGCTGGACGTGTTGCGTAATCCCCATAATGCCTTGATGGGCATCCTGGCTCGAGGGGGCTGGGTTATTTCCATTGCCTGGCTGCTGACTTATGCTACTTTTCTCGTGTCGGTAGCCTGGAGCCTGGCCCGCAAGCACTATAGCTATGCTCATCGCACGTTGCTGACCGCTATTTTTGTGTGCACCATCGCCAACCTTATCAATGGTGCTACCGATGTATATCTGGAAAGCCCTCAGGTGGCTATTCCACATTGGATTTTGATTGGTCTGGGCTGGGCCTTGATGACAAGCGAAACCAGGCCCTCCAGTGCTGGCGAAATCCCTGCTGGCCTCGAGAAGCAATAACGGCTGCGCTCCCGAGGCCGGTAATACCAAGATAGTCATTTGCTGACCGCCGACTTGCGAACCCAGCACCCTGATGGGTTCTTATACCAACTCTGCGCGTGAGCGGCGCTAAACGCGCCCCTCACTTGCCGCGCCAGGGGGCGCGTCCGAGGGACTTGTATATCGCTTTTGGGTCACCTTCGAGCAGATTTGGTATTATCTTGATGCCGAGAGGTATTTTGTAGCATGCCACGCGGTATTTGTTCGGCTTCTTACACCTAGATATCATCAGAGTTGGGAAAATTCACTAGATGCGGATCAAATACCTTTTTTATGCAGCCTTTTCGCTGCTGGTATTTCCCTTGAGCGGATGCAGCCCTACCGTTATTGCTGCCATGACGGTAAGCTCGACCTATGATGGGGCCATCATGGCCGGAGCCGATGCCCGCATCGAGCGCTACCGCAAGGGTGTGCTGGTAGTCCGGGTGCGCGACGCCAGGGGGCAGCCCGTGTCCGAGGCCCAGGTACAGGTTGAGCAGACCCGCCACCATTTTTTGTTTGGTGCCAATGTCTTCAACCTCGAGCCCCAAAATGGGGCGGCCTGGCAGCGTTCGTATCAGAGCCGCCTGCTCGAGGTTTTCAACTATGCCACCCTTCCGTTTTACTGGGCCGAGCTCGAGCCACAGAGGGGACAGCGTAACTACGCCCGCCTGGATCGCATGGTTCGCTGGCTTGAAGAGCGCAACTTCAGCCTTAAGGGGCATCCGCTGGTGTGGTCTTTCTACAACCCCAGCTGGATTCCCCAAGATCCCGACCAGACCATTGGGCTGCTGCGTGAACGGGTAAACGAGATCATCCAGCGCTACAAGGGCAGTATCAAGTACTGGGATGTGGTCAATGAAGCCAACAACCTTCAGGAAGCCAATGGGGTTCAGCAGTGGCTTCGGCGGGATGGCGCGGTTCTTTATGTGCTCACTGCTCTGGAATGGGCAAGAGCGGCGGGACGCGGCGCTGACCTGACCTATATTTACAACGATTACGAGACGGGCCCCTTTGTCCTCAGGTTATATACCGAACTTGCGCGGCTCAACCGCCTGCCCGATGCGTTTGGCATTCAGTCCCACATGCATGAACGACTGTGGAGTATGCGAGAAGTTTGGGAAAGGATAGACCAGATTGCCCAGTTTGGGCGTCCGGTACGCTTCAGCGAAATTAGCGTCCTGAGCGGAGCAAACGTTGCCTGGGACAGCCCCCGCCCCAACCCCTGGCCCAGCACACCGGAAGGGGAGGCCATCCAGGCCGAATATGCGGAGAACCTTTACCGAGTGTTGTTCAGCCATCCCAGGGTTGAAGCCATCACCTGGTGGGATTTGTCCGACCTGAATGCCTGGATGGGAGCGCCCGCAGGTCTGCTGCGTGCAGACATGAGCCCCAAGCCAGCCTACGAGCGCCTGAGGACGCTGATCAAGGGCCGGTGGTGGACCAAAGCCCAGGGAAAAACCGACAAGGATGGGGAGTATCGTACTCGAGCCTTTCTGGGCTCACACCGCGTGACAGTTAGTGTCAACGGGCAAAGCCAGACCGCAATGGCCGAGGTTGGCAAGAACGAAGATGGGGAAACCATTCTAAATGTGCAGCTAGGGCGCTAATACCGAATCTGCTCAGAAGTGACCCAAAAGCGATATAATACCAGATTCGGTTAGTTCGTCGCCGAACGGCGGCGAACTAACCCGACCGAAGGGAGTGCTCTAGGATTCAAAAAGATAGCCTCTGAAAATCCCTGGTTTGGGTGAATATCTTTTTGAATCCGGTATAACAGGAGAAC
>CALFDH010000039.1 GCA_937950405.1 uncultured Meiothermus sp. | reverse complement strand
ACCTGGCGGTTCTGGTAACGGTCGGCTTGCTGGAAGTACTCGCTGGGGGTAATGAAGTAGACCAGGTTCTGGCCCAGACCACCGAAGACCAGATAGGCCAGGACTCCAGCAACCACCAATAGTCCGATGATGTACTTAGGTTTCATAGATTCTAACCTTGCTTGTTCCGCTGGTAACACCACAGGAGATAGCCCAGATAGCCAAAGACCGATGCGTACACAGCTACAAAGGTCCAGACCACGAACGGGTTGGCGGGGTTCCACAAGGGGTTATCAGGCACCTTATACCTCTTCTCTGGCCGCCTCGCGAGCCGCAATCAGGCTGCGCAGCCGCACCAGTCCAATAAACAGCAGCGTAAAGGCGGCCAGGTTCACCAGCATGGGAATCAGGATGGCCGCATCTACATTGATTTTTCCGGTGGTAAGGTCAATGGACTGGGTCTGGTGCAGGCTGCGCCACCACTTCACCGACATGTAGCTGATGGGTACGTTGATGGAACCCAGAATGGCCACCCCTGCGGCGGCCTTGGCCCGCAGTTCGGGGTCTTCGATGGCACCCCGTACCACCATATACCCCACATAGATGGCAAACAGTATGGCCGTGGTGGTCAGGCGGGGCTCCCAGTCCCAGTAGACCCCCCAGGTGGGCCGTGCCCAGAGCATTCCGGTCAGCAGGGCCAGGGCCATGAAGATGAGCCCCACTTCTACAGTGGCTGCGGCAACCCGGTCGTGATGGGATTTGCGCCGAATCAGGTAGGCTACCGAGTAACCCAGCGCCGCAAAGCTGGCCAGATAGGCCATCCATGCCATCGGCACATGCAGATGAAAGATCCGGGCCACAAAACCCTGGCTCTGGTCGGGCGGCGCGGTCATGGCCATGAAAAACCCCACCGCTGCGCCCACCACCCCCAAACCCAGAATGCCCAGGGTCAGGTTATCCAGGCGGCTGGTTTTATTGGAGCTTGCAAGTTGCATTTGTTTCCCCCTCGTCCATATTTACGCTATTGTGCTTTGAAATGGATGAAGCGACCCAGGTCACATTGCGCCCATTTTGTTCGACACTGCAAATACATAGAGTGTCTCCAAATAATGTCTTTCAGGGGCCCACTCCGCTTTTAGCGAATGCACACACCACAACTTTCATTTGCCTTTCTGGTGTGACATTATTGAGCAAGCTCACCGCACGGTGACTCCATAAACTGATCATTCTTTCCTCAAAATACTTCAGCCGGGGGCATCTAGTCGAACCGCCAGGCCACACCCCAGGTAATATCGGATATAACTCAACCTTCCAGCATGTACGGAAAAATCAGCGCACACACCGTCACGTACAGGATGTCGAACACCAGCAGCAAGCGCAACCAGTCCGCAAGTTCTCCCACCGGAATACCCTCGGCAAGGCCCTGGGTGAAGCGAACGGCTGCCAGCACCACCGGAATCACCAGTGGAAACAGCAACAGGGGCAAAAGCACCTCCCGCCCCCGCAGGCGCGCCAGCATGCCCGCGTAAAAGGTGGAGATTGCCGCATAACCCAAAGAACCCAGAAGCAATACCAGCATGAACCAGCCCAGGTTTTGCAGGGGCAGGTAAAAAAGCCCTGCCGTAAGCACCAGTAGGGCCAACCCCACCAGAACCAGCAAGGAAAACTGGAACAGAAGTTTGCCGAAGTAGATCCACTCCCGGCTACCGGGGGTGAGAAGCAGATCGTCGAGGGTGCCATCCTCGACCTCGAGGCCGAACGCCCGCCCGGCCAGCAAACTGCCCGCAAAGGCCAGCGCCACCCACAGCACCCCCGGCGCTGCTTTTTGCAGGTCTTGGGGGTTGGGGCCAAAGGCCATGGCCAGGATAAATAGCATCACCGCCAGGAAAAATAGCGCCGACAAGATGCCGGTACGACCCCGAAACTCCAGTACCAGGTCGCGCCAGGCCAGCCAGAAAATCCGCTGCACAGGGCTCAGGGTATCGGTTTGGCATGGGTACGTAAAGGGTTGGGCAGGTTTTTCAAACCGGACGCAGCTGTACAACCCGATCCATCCGGGAGAGCCAGGTCTGGTCGTGGGTCGCAATCACCACCCCGCCAATTCCTCTAGCCTCCTGCACCAGGCTTTCGAGCAGGTTCCGCCCTTGCGAATCCAGGGTAGCCTCCGGTTCGTCCAACAGCCAGATGTCCGGGCATTGCAAGCGCAGCCGGGCCATCGCCAGACGCTTTCTCATGCCACTGCTATAACTCAGCAGGGGTTTGTCATGGGGGAGGCCCACCTGATCGAGGGCCTGGTGAATCTGGGTACGGTCAGGAACTAGCCCATCGAGCCGCAGCGAGAACAGCAGATTCTCCGTACCACTAAAATGGCGATGAAAAGCCGGCGGGTTGGCCAGAAAACCCGCCCTTCCGTGGATCTTGATGGTGCCCGATGTAGGCCGCACCAGCCCCGCCAACACCCGCAACAAGGTGGTCTTGCCCACACCGTTGGGCCCAACCAAGGCCACCGTTTCGCCTCGAGCCAAACAAAAGTCCAGGTTCTTTAGCACCCAGTCGCGCCCATAGCGTTTGGCCACAGCTTGGGCTTCAATCAGCATGGGCTCCATCATACGCTTACTGGCCCATCAGACTTTTCTCGAGATTGAGTAGCCACTCAGGGGTTATTCGCAGGAAAAAGCTGTTGAGCTGCGTCAGGGTACCGGTGAGCATCAACACCCCCACTGCCAGAAGGGCCACCCCTGCGGTCACCTCGGCCCAGCGGGAGAAACGCGCGGCCCGGCGCAAAAGCGGCCGAACCCGGTCGGCAAAGAGCGCGACCAACAGGAAGGGTATCGCCAAGCCCAGGATGTAGCTCACTAGAAAGCTGACACCTCCTCCGGTCGCAGTGAGGGTCAAAATACCGCCCAGAATGGGACCTATGCACGGCGTCCAGCCCAAGGCCAGCACCATACCCAGCATAAGCGCGCCCCAAGGGCGGCTGGTATCGCCCTGGTAACGAAGACCGATACTCCATTTGGGTTTGAGGCCCAGCATATAGAGGCCAAACAGAATCAAGACCGCCCCACCGACCTGGCCCAGCAGTTGACGGTTATCCAGCAGCAGCCCGCCCAGTAGGGTAAAAGGCAGCCCCAAAGCCATAAAAACCAGCGCAAACCCCGATACGAAGAACAGCGCGTTGAACAGAGGCCGACCCCGCTCGCCCCCCAGATACAGCAGGTAGGTCGGCACCAACGGCAACACACACGGAGATAGAAACGATAGAATCCCAGCCAAGAAGGCTGCTGAAAGGCTCATATTTCTAGGATAAACGAGAAAGGTTAGGACATTCGTAATTCTTTCATGCATTGCTGGGTATGATGGCGAAAATGCAAGAAAACATTATGGAATATCAACGTGAACAACGTATTCGCGCCATTCTGGAAGCGATTCCTGACGATTTGATGTTGGTGGATGAGAAGGGCAATATCCGAGAGTACAAAGCAGGTCGAAGCAACCATCACCTGCCCATGGATCGCTTTCTGGGCACCACTTTGGGCGAGCTGTTTCCCCCAAATGTGACCCACCAGCTTCAAGAAGCGATTCGGGTGGTGCTGAAAGGTGAGCAGGCTATGGTTATTGAGTTCAATCTGGAGGAGCGGGACTTCGAGGCCCGCATCGTCCCGATGGAGTGGGACACCGCTTTGATCCTTTTTCGAGACGTGACCCTCGAGCTAGAGGCAGAGCGGCTCAAGTCGGAGTTCATCGCTGCCGTCTCGCACGAGCTCAAAACGCCGCTGGCTTCGATTCTGGGCTTTAGCGAGCTGTTGCTGGAGGACGCCTACAGCCCATCCGAGCTCAAGGAATTTCTGGAAAACATCCAGCACAGCAGCTTACGGCTGAAGGATATGGTCAACAACCTGCTGGACACCTCCCGACTGGAAGCCGGGCGGTTTAGCATCAGCCAGCAGCCGGTAGATCTTCAGCTCACCCTGGCCCAGACCGCCCGCAGCTTTGCCGGGGTAGCCAAGCTCAGCCAGATTCAGTTTGTCTGGGAGTTCGATCCCTTGCCCATTATCGAGGCCGATCCGGAGCGCATCGGGCAGGTGGTGGGCAACCTCCTTTCCAACGCCTTCAAGTTCTGCCCCCGGCAGGGCACCATCTGGCTGCGGGCCCGGCCTCATGGGGGGGTGTTGCTCGAGGTCGAGGACACCGGCCCCGGCATCCCGCTGGAGGAGCAGGGCCAGCTCTTCAACCGCTACAGCCGCACCCAGAGCGCCATCTCGAGGGGCATTGTGGGTACCGGCCTGGGGCTCTATATCTCCAGGGCCATCGTCGAGGCCCATCACGGGCGCATCTGGGTGGAGTCGGAGGAGGGGCGAGGGGCCAAGTTTAGCGTTTGGCTACCGGTAGGTTGATACCACAGATCGGGAAGCGTTCAGCTTCTGGCTTTCGGCTTTGAGCAACGTTCTACGTTGTCATCCAGCACAAACGGCAGGTTCACAGATTGCTGTACGCTAAGGCCATGCTGCGCCTGGTGGGTCTTGGTAAAACCTATCCTGGTTTTGCGCTTTCGGTCTCGCTCGAGGTTCCCCCAGGGCAAACCCTGGCGCTACTCGGGCCCTCGGGCAGCGGCAAAAGCACCCTTCTGCGGCTGGTGGCGGGCCTGGAGACGCCCGATTCCGGTCAGGTCTGGCTGAACGAGACCGAACTAACCCCTCTGCCGCCCGAGGCCCGCCGGGTTGGGTTTGTGTTTCAGGACTACGCTTTGTTCCCCCACCTTTCGGTAAGCGAAAACATTGCCTTTGGTCTGCGCGAAGCCCGCTGGGACAATGCCAGCATCCGGGAGCGTGTGGCCGAGTTGCTGGGACTTACGCACCTCTCCCCCCACGCCCATAAACGCCCCGACCAGCTCTCGGGCGGTGAGCGCCAGCGGGTAGCCCTGGCCCGCGCCCTGGCCCACCGGCCCCAGGTTCTGCTTTTAGACGAACCTTTAGGTGCGCTGGACTTGAAGCTGCGCCAGGAGTTGCTGCTGGAGCTGCGGGCCATTTTGCGCCAGACGGCCGTGCCTTCCATCGTGGTAACGCATGACCAGTCCGAGGCTTTTGTCATTGCCCATCAAGTGACCCTATTGCGGGAAGGCGCCCTCGTGCAGCAGGGCGCCCCCGAACAGCTTTTCAACCGACCCAAGAGCCCCTGGGTGGCCACCTTTCTGGGCCACCGCAACGTCCTGACCGCCGAGCAGAGCCGCCAGATAGGTCTGCCCGCCCGCCCGCACCTGCTGCCCCAGGAGGCCCTCACGCTGGGGGAAGGGGAAGAAGCCAGGGTGCAGGAGCGAATCTTCAAGGGCTTCACGGTGGCCCTGGAGCTGGCCTGGCGCGGTCAGAGGCTTTACCTGGAAGGCCCGGAGCCGGGCCTTCACCCTGGCGACACGACCCGCCTCCGGGTAGATTGGTCGAAGGTCGTTGCACTCGAGGAAGGCAACGAAGGTGAACCCTGGCAACCTGCGGACACTGTGACGCCAAGCGCAAGACCTTAGAAGGTCGTGCGATCCGCAAGATTCGGACTGACACCAGACGCTCGACTCCCTGATTGCTCATGCATCCCTTCACCATTCTGCTAGGCGGTTCGGTCATCCCGACCCGGCGGCTCATAGCCCAGGTGGCCGGGAGCCGGGTCATTGCGGCGGATGGTGGCATGGTCCACGCCGGGCCGCTAGGGCTACAGGCCGAGTTGTGGGTCGGCGACTTTGACTCGGCCTCTGCGGAACTCCAGCAGACCTATGCCCATGTGCCACGGGAGGAGCACCCGGTGGGCAAAGACTTCACCGATGGCGAGCTGGCCATCCAGGCGGCCCTGGCCAGGGGGGCCGACCGGCTCTTTCTGGTGGGGGCAATGGGGGGCCAGACCGATCAGACCCTGGCCCATCTGCTGCTGGGGGTCCGGCTGGCACGCCAGGGTATTCCCACCCTGCTCAGCTCGGGCCTCGAGGAGGCCCACCCCCTGTTGCCGGGCACCCTGCAACTGGACCTGCCGCACGGGAGCAGGCTAAGTTTGTTGCCGCTGGGCGGTTTTGTGGGCCTGAGCCTTCAGGGGGTTCGCTGGCCCCTCGAGGGCGCCGAGGTGCCCCTGGGCAGCACCCGCACCCTTTCCAACGTGGCTTTGGGGCCGGTGGAGATGGCGCTCGAGGCCGGCTACGGAGTGGTGTTTGTTTACCCTGAGCCCGCCACTTTGTGAAACTCATCCAAAAACAACCCCAGCTCTTCAGCCAGATGCTCTTGCTCGAGCATGGCTTGCTCAAACTTCGAAGGTTCGTCCAGCAATTCGGGCAGGCGAAGCCAGCCCAGGTAGTACCGCCCGGCCAGACCCGGCTTTTTGAGCCGGAGGCGCTCGGTATTGGAGAGCAGGGCTTCGAACCCCTCTGGGCTACAGAGTACCGGGTACTGCACCGGCGAAAGCCGCCTCAGGAAAGCCTTGAGCAAACCCGGATTCGACCAGAACCCATAGTTGAGGTCGTCGGTGATTTGTTCGATACGGGAGAGTAAGGCGGGGTCGCCCTGGCGGCCTACCAGCTTGCGTACCAGTTCGCTACGCCGCAGGCGCAAGGCCGCGTACTCGCTCAAGGAGTAAAGCTTGCCGGGATAAAAGTCCAGGGCCTCGCGCAGCCGGTGCGCCATGACGTAGTCCTGGTATTCCCGGAAGGGATCCACAACCCTATTGTGCGACAAACGGGCAGATTAATGGAAGATTACCCCCGTTCGTGGGGGTTATACCGGATTCAAAAAGACAGTTGACAAAGCCAAAACCCTGGAGGCTGTCTTTTTGAATCCTTGAGCACACCCCTTCCTATTGGTCGGCGAAAAAACGTCTCCCGTTCCAAGGGCGGTATCGCCCTCCGCTACACGGATAACTGTGGTCGGGTTGGTTCGTCACCGTTCGGCGATGAATCAACCGAATCTGGTGTTATTCTCATGATTCAGCCTGTCCTCAACGCGGTATATTCAGGTATGGACACTCGAGGCTGGGTTCTCAAAGCCATTGAGAGTTTGCGTTTTGCCAGCGAAAAAGACATTGTGCGCTGGCTGGACGAGGAGGGCGAAAGCCTGTCCAAAGACGAGCTTCAGCGTACCCTCGAGCGCCTGCTGAAGGAGGGTCAGCTAGAGCTCAAAAACGACCTCTTTCGCCTCAAAGCCAAAAACACCAACTCCGGTGCGTTCGACCAACTCTTCAAGGACTGAGCGGGCACCTGCGGTTGCGCCTGGCCTCAGGTTCGGGCTGAACGGCAGATCGACGTATTGACATATTTAGATTTATCAATGTATCATTCAACCATGATTTCGGCAATCCATTCAGAGTCGGCTACAGAAAGCCAGCTCGAGGCCCTGGCTTGGGTTTTTAAGGCGCTCTCCGACCCGGCCCGGCTCAAGATTCTGGCCCATCTAGCCCAGCACCCGATAGACCTCTGCTGCGGCACCGAACCCGGGGTGTGTGCCTGCGACCTCGAGGTCGTGACCGGGCTGTCCCAGCCCACCGTCTCCCATCACATGAAGATCCTCTCCTCCGCCCAGTTGATCCAAGCGGAAAAACGGGGCCGCTGGATGTATTACCGGATCGACCCCCAAGGTTTGTCTCTGATAAAAGCCTTTCTGCCTACCATAGGTGGATAGCTCGAATCGCATGAGGAGGAAAGCGTGAAAACACAGGAACTGATTGGAACCCTGAGCTCACACCAGGACAAACGGCTGGTCTTCGAATATGCGCCAGGCCAGCGGGTCGCCCCGGGCTACCATGTCACCGAAGTAATGAACGTTATTTACGAGTCCATGGACTGCGGCGGAAAACCCAACTTCTGGCGTGAGACCGTGGCACAGCTCATGGACCCAAGCCCCTTGGACACACCAGAGTTCATGACGGTTCGGAAGTTTTTGAGCATCTACAGCCGGGTCACCGCCTCGGTTCCGGTACACCCCGAGGCGGAGATTCGCTTCGAATATGGCAGCCCTTCCCTTCCGGCAGTGCGCTATGAGGTAGGTGAACTGGCCCTCGAGGGCGATCATCTGGTTGTGCGCCTGACCCCTCCGGGCGTCACCTGCAAAGGCATCCAGGCCGAAACCGGCTGTTGTGCTCCGCTCGAGCTCAGCATGGCCACACCGACGGCCAAACGTTGCTGCTGAGATTCAATGCTTGCTAGCAGCGCTGCACCCCCTCCTGTATGCAGCCCGCAGCTCAGGATGGCCGGTTATCCGCTTCTGCTCTGCCAATCCCAGGCCCCAAAAGCGGAGGGAAAAGATGATCACTTTTTGCACCCCCACCACCGACGATCTACTCTTGGTAAAAGCCCTCCTGGATGCGTCCCATCTACCCACGTCGGGCTTGGAAGAACACATCCTGAACTTCGTGCTGGCCCTCGATGGCCAAATGGTGGTGGGGAGTGCGGGCCTAGAAGTCCATCAGGATAGCGGTCTGTTGCGCTCTGTAGTGGTCGCACCGGGCTATCGCGCCCACGGCATTGGGGCCAAGCTAACCGAGGGCATGATCGAGCTGGCCCAGCAAAAAAACCTGACCTCGCTCTCGCTCCTGACCGAGACCGCCCAGGATTACTTTCCCCGCTTCGGCTTTGTGCAAGTCCCGCGCACAGAACTGCCTGCGGCCCTGAGTGCTTCAGAGGAACTCCTGGGTGCCTGCCCCGACACCGCCACCGCCATGCTGCTCAGGCTCGAGTAGCCGCCAGCCTTCGGACATGCGGCATGAAACCTGAGACACGCAACTTTTTTTACTCGGAAAACCATCTCATCACCCAATCCAACCTTGAAAATCCCCTCGGCCCTCGAGCCCGGACGGCCTCAACCGCAGAAGATTGACCCCATCACAAACCATCTGACTCCTAGCCAGCCTATGGCCCATCCCGCCTCCACTCCCTCCTATTACGGCTGGCGAATTGCCTGGGCGCTGGCCCTCACCCAGACCATCGGCTTTGGCGTCCTGTACTACGCCTTTGGGGTTTTTGTGAAGCCTATGGAGGCCGAGCTGGGCTGGAACCGCGCCGAGACCTCGGCAGCCTTCTCGCTGGCTTTGCTGGTCTCGGGGCTGGCGGCCATTCCGGTAGGACGCTGGTTCGACCGTCACGGGGCTCGAGCCCTCATGACCGCAGGCTCCATCGGGGGGGCCTTGCTGGTCTGGGGCTGGGCCCATGTGCAAAGCCTTACCGCTTTTTATCTGCTCTGGGCGGGGCTGGGGTTGGCCATGGCGATGGTGCTCTACGAGGTGGCCTTCGCGGTGCTGGCAGTCTGGTTTCGCCGCTACCGCCCCAGAGCCATGCTGGTGGTAACTCTGATGGCTGGGCTGGCCAGCACCATCTTTGTACCGCTCTCGACCTGGCTGGTGCAGCTTGCGGGCTGGCGCGGGGCGCTGGAAATTCTGGCCCTCATCTTTGCCCTGGGCACCATTCCCCTGCACGCCCTGGTTTTGCGCCGTCGGCCCGAAGACATGGGGCAGGTGCCAGATGGCGAGGCTGTAGCCCTGGGTTCAAGGAGCCCGGCCCTGGAAACCAGCCTGAGCACAAAAGAAGCCCTGCGCCAACCCACTTTCTGGTGGCTTTCGCTCGGGTTCGCCCTGTCCAGGGCTACCAGCATTGCCCTCACCGCCCACATGGTGCCCCTGCTGACCGAGAAAGGTTACGCACCCGCCCTGGTAGCTTTGGCTGCCGGAGGGGTAGGTGTGGTGCAGCTGGCAGGCCGCATCGTCTATACGCCTCTCAGTGAGCGCATCTCGCTCTTTAACCTGAGCGGTGCTTTTCTAGGGGGCTACGCCTTGAGTCTGCTCGGCCTGCTATTGTTGCCGGAGGGTGTGGGCCTCTGGGCCTTTGTACTCTTTTTCGGCCTGGCCAACGGCTCCATCTCCCTCGCCAAACCTGCCCTGGTGGCCGAAATCTACGGCGCAAAGCACTATGGCACCATCAGCGGTAGCATGACCTCTATCGTGGCGGTGGCCCAGACCATCGCCCCCTTTGGGGCTGGCGCCCTGCACGGGCTTTCCGGCAACTACAACCCGGCACTCTGGCTTTTTGCTACCCTGGCGACCATTTCAGCACTGGCCATATGGCAGGCCCGGCCCAGAGCAGCACTGGCCCAACCCTGAGGAGGTTCCATACGTTTCCGATGGCAGCTCGAGGCGAATAATCTTTCGACAGATGTGGGAGGGGGGGTAGGAGGTAGTGGGTCACTAACCCCTATCCCCTACCCCCTGCTGCCTACTTCACCACGCCTACAATCTGCAAAACGCATAGGCGAGATGGTATAACCTCTCGCACTTCCTGACACTTTCATGAAAAAAGGCCGATACTGTGCCTTGATGCGTATTCTGGTTCTCTGCACCCATAACTCCGCCCGAAGCCAGATGGCCGAGGGGTGGCTTCGGTACTGGGCCGAGAGAATGGATTATCCCGCTGAAATCTGGTCGGCGGGCACCGAGAAAACCTTTGTCAAGCCCGATGCCATTACGGTAATGGGCGAGGTGGGCATAGACCTGAGCGCTCACACCTCCAAAACCCTCTACGACCTGCCCGACCCCTGGCACTTCGACCTGGTGCTCACGGTCTGCGACGCAGCGGCTGAAACATGCCCGGCCTACCCTGCCCAAACCCAGCGCCTGCACGTCTCCTTCCCCGACCCCTCCGGCAAGGGCCTGGAGGAATGGCGCAGGGTACGCGATGCCCTGGGCCGGATGAGCCAACACCTGATTCAAAGCCTTAAGCAGGGTCAGATGCCAGGCGAGAGAGACCTGGCCGAAGCCGCCGGGCTTACCCAGGCACATTAGCAGGAGGTCGGCATGAGGAAACGCAAGCTCTCGGTGCTGTTTTTGTGCAGCCATAACTCGGCCCGTAGCCAGATGGCCGAGGCCCTGCTGCGCCACTACGCAGGGGATCGCTTCGAGGTGTACAGCGCCGGGCTACACCCCAGCGAGATCCACCCCCTGACCCGGCAGGCGCTCTCCGAGATGGGCCTGGATATGGAAGGCCAGTACGCCAAAAGCCTGATGGAGTACTGGGGCGGCAAATACAACTTTACCTACCTGGTGATTGTGTGCAGCCGGGCCGAACAGGAGTGCCCGCTGTTTCCCTTCAGCACCTACCGCCTGTACTGGCCCTTCGAAGACCCCAGCGCCGCCCAGGGCAGCGAGAGCGAGCGCCTCGAGGTCTTCCGCAGGGTGCGCGACCAGATTGCCCACAAGGTTCGGGAGTGGGTACGGGAGCAGGAACAGAAGGGCCTCATACCCAAAAGCAGTACCCAAACCACCGAGGTTTGAAAGCACAATCGGCCCTGGGGCGCATCTGGCATACTGAACAGGTGCGTCTGTCGTTCTTACTCTTACTGTTTGTAACGGTATTGGGCTCTGCACTTGCTCAGCCGGGGAACGTTTTTCTGAGCGGCGCCCGCCACGAATACCAGCGGTATAACAACTGCGGCCCCGTTACGCTGGGTATGGCGATGAGCTTCTGGGGCAGCCCCCTAACCCAGTACCAGATTGCCCCGGTACTCAAACCCAACAAAAACGACAAAAACGTAAACGCCGACGAGATGGCGGCGTATGCCCGTGAGCGGGGCTTTGGGGTGCATCTGGGGGTGGCGGGTGACCTGAACCTGCTCAAGCGCCTGATAGCGGGGGGTTTCCCGGTGATCATCGAGACCTGGTTCGTGACCCCCGACCACGGCGGCATGGGCCACTACCGCCTGCTGGTGGGCTACAACGATGCCCAGGGCCTCTTCAACGCCTTCGATAGCTACTACGGCCCCAAGGTCACGCTGCGCTATAGCGATGTGGACAGGCTCTGGCAGGTTTTCAACCGCACCTATCTGGTGGTGTATGCCAGGGGCCAGCAAGACAAACTGGCCGCCATTCTGGGGAACCGGATGCAAGAGGGCCTCGAGTGGCAACTGGCCCTCGAGCAGGCCCGACGCGAAACCCAGCAAAACCCCCAGAATGCCTTTGCCTGGTTCAACCTGGGCAGCACCCTGTTGCACCTGGGCAAAGCTCCAGAAGCGGCCAGGGCCTACGACCAGTCGCGCCGCATCGCCCCCAGCCGCACCCTTGACCCCCGCCGTCCGGCCAATGCGGTGAGCAACTGGCCCTGGCGGATGCTCTGGTACCAGTTTGGCCCCTACGAGGCCTACTACCAAACCGGGCGCTATCAGGAAGTCATCGCGCTAGGCAACGATGTGCTGGGCCGGGTAGACGACCACGAAGAAAGCTACTACTGGCGTGGCTTGGCCCGCAAAGCCCTGGGGAACCTGGAAGACGCTCGGGCCGATTTTCAGGCGGCATTGCGCTACAAGCCCCATTACCGGGAAGCGGCCCTTGCGCTGCAAGCCTTGCGGGCGCAGGGCTCGAGGTGAGCTATCGCGCTCTTCACAGCAGTGGCCGCCCATCCAAGCGGCCACTGTTCTGTCCAGGACAAAGCCTTTTTTGAAGTCGGTTGGCTCAAAACATGTGAAAAGCGCTTTACCTCGAATAGTTCGGCGCTTCTTTAGTAATGGTTACCCCGTGGGGGTGGCTTTCGATTAGGCCCGCGCCGGTGATGCGGGTAAAGCGGGTCTCACGGCGGAAGGTCTCGAGGTCGGGCGCACCACAGTAGCCCATCGAGGCCCGCAGGCCCCCCACCAACTGGTAGAGCACATCGCCTACCGGGCCCTTGTAGGGCACCATGCCTTCAATGCCCTCGGGAACCAGCTTCTTGGCCTCTACATTGCCCGAGCCTGCGCCACGTGGTGGCGTACCTGAGTCCTGAAAATAACGGTCAGCAGAACCCTGACGCATGGCCCCCATGCTGCCCATGCCCCGGTAGAGCTTGTAGCGACGGCCATCCTTGAGCACCTCCTCGCCGGGGGCCTCCTGGGTGCCGGCCAGCATCGAGCCGAGCATCACGGTATGGGCCCCGGCGGCCAGGGCCTTGGCCACGTCGCCGGAGTATTTGATACCCCCGTCGGCCACCACCGGCACATCCAGACCCTCCAGCCCGGCTACCGCCTCCATGATGGCGGTAATCTGCGGAACGCCCACCCCGGTCACCACCCGGGTAGTACAGATAGAGCCGGGCCCGATGCCCACCTTGACCGCATCGGCCCCGGCCTCGGCCAGCGCTCGAGCGCCCTCGGCGGTAGCCACATTACCGGCGATAATCTGCACTGCATCGCCAAAGGCTTGTTTGAGGTTCCGCAGGGCCTCCAGAATGCCCCGGCTATGGCCGTGGGCGCTGTCCAGCACCAGCACGTCCACCCCGGCCTCGACCAGCGCCTGAGCCCGGGTGTCCAGATCCTTCGAGACCCCAACCGCGGCCCCCACCAGCAGGCGGCCCTGGGCATCCTTGGCCGCAAAGGGAAACTTCTGGCGCTTGGTCAGGTCTTTGAGCGTGAGCAGGCCCCGCAGCCGCCCCTCGTGGTCTACCAGGGGCAGTTTCTCGATTTTGTGCTGGCGCAGCAGTTGCTCGGCCTCTTCCAGAATGGTACCGGGCGGTGCGGTGATGAGGCGCTCCACCGGGGTCATGACCTCGGAGACCAGCCGCCCCATGTCACGCTCGAAGCGCAGGTCGCGGTTGGTAACCAGACCCAGAAGCTTGCCGTAGAAATCCACCACCGGCAGGCCGCCAATCTTGAACTCGCGCATCAGACGCTCGGCGTCTTCCAGGGTGGCGTTGGGAGCCAGCGTGACAGGGTCCTGAATCATGCCGGCCTCGCTGCGCTTGACCTTACGCACCATGGCGGCCTGCTCCTCAGCGCTCATGTTTTTGTGAACGACCCCGATGCCCCCTTCGCGGGCCATGGCAATGGCCATCTCGGCCTCGGTAACGGTGTCCATGGCCGCCGAGAGAATGGGAATGTTGAGCCAGAGCTTTTTGGTCAGGCGGGTGCGGGTGTCCACCTCACGGGGCAACACCTCCGAGTAGGCCGGAATGAGCAGCACATCGTCGAAGGTCAGGCCTTCTTGCTGGATTTTTTCTGTTCTGGAACGGGGTTTGCTGGGAGCCTCGAGCATATTCCAAGCAGTATAGCAGCCGTGGATGAAACCACCAACAGAGACCCCAGGAGCCTGCTGTGGTCGGATTCCCTGACAAAGAGCACCAGGGGTCGCAAAGGCTTTGAGCAGGCCATCTAGTGCTCTGGTTGCTTTATTTTCTTGTCATTCCGAACACAGCAAAGCGAAGTGAGGAATCCGATGCGCCTCAATCCACAGTATTCACAATACCCGTGCAGTACGAGATTCCTCGTTGCACTGCGTGCGCCTCGGAATGACAACGAGAAATCAAGGGCAGAAGTTAGTTGGAAGTATCCGGATTACTTTGTTACCAGACCACTAGCGCCCCACCACCTCCCTGGGCCTGGGGCTCTCGCCCAGGGCGTTCTCGCCGGTGAACTCGCGGCCCAGAATTAGGGTATGGATGTCGTGGGTGCCCTCGTAGGTGTCCACGGTTTCCAGGTTCAGCATGTGGCGGATGCTGTGATACTCGAGGGTAATTCCACTGCCCCCCAGGATTTCACGGGCAGCCCTGGCCCCGTTGAGCGCAGCCCGCACATTGTCGCGCTTGCCCAGCGAGACCTGCGCCGGCTTGAGCTTGCCGGCATCCTTGAGCTGGGCCAGCCGCCAGGCCAGCAGCAGGCCCTTGGTGTGGTCGGCGGCCATGCGCACGAGCTTGTCCTGCACGAGCTGTCGGCTGGCGATGGGCGCTCCGAAGGTGGTGCGGCTCTTGGCGAACTCGAGCGCCTCGGTATAAACCGCCTCCAGCGCGCCCAAGGCCCCCCAGGCGATGCCATAGCGGGCCTGGGTAAGGCAGGAAAGCGGCCCCTTGAGCCCCTTTACCCCTGGCAGCATGGCGCTCTGTGGCACCCGCACATCCTCCAGCACCAGCTCGCTGGTGACGGAGGCCCGCAGCGATGCCTTGTGCTGAATCTTGTTGGCCTTGAAGCCCCGGGTATCGGTGGGCACGATAAAGCCCCGCACCACGCCCTCGTCGTCCTTGGCCCAGACCACCGCAATATGGGCCAGGTTGCCGTTGGTAATCCACATCTTGGAGCCGCTCAGCACATAGTCGCCCCCGTCGCGCCGGGCGCGGGTCTTCATGTTGGCGTCGGGGTCGCTGCCGCCGTCGGCCTCGGTAAGGCCAAAGCAGCCCACGTACTCGCCCGTAGCCAGCCTGGGCAGGTACTCGCGCTTTTGCTCCTCGGAGCCATAGGCCCAGATGGGGTACATCACCAGGCTGCTCTGCACGCTGCAAAAGCTGCGCAGACCAGAGTCTATGCGCTCGAGTTCATAGCTCACCACCCCGTAGGAGGCCGCGCTGGCCCCCATGCCGCCGTACTCGGTGGGGATGCTGGGGCCCAGAAAACCCATCTCGCCAAACTGGCGAATCAGGTGTGTGGGAAACTCGGCATTCTCCCACCACTCGGCAATGTGCGGCAGGCACTCGGCTTCCAGAAACTTGCGGGCGGCTTTCTGGATATCGCGCTCCTCGGGGGTGAGCAGGTCGGTCACTTGGTAAAAGTCAAACATGGGGAACCTCGAGGGCCAATTCTACTTCAGTCCATGCCCCCGCACAGCGGCACAAAGCAAAGGTCGCAGGTCAAAACCTAAGCGAGGATGTAGGCACTATCGCCTTTCAACTATCGACCATTGACCATTGACCATCGACTATTGACCACCCCCTCAGGGCAGGTACATCTGTTTGAGCTCGAGGATCTCCCGCCGGGCCTCGTCCACCTTGATGTAAAAAGGGGTGTACTTATCAAACGACCAGCCGAAATTACGGCCCCCAAGGCCCTGGATGAGCTGCTGGGGGGTAGCCTGGAAGTATTCCCCGGCATTTTTCAGCAACAGGATTTTGGTGTTGCGGGTGAAGCGGAAGGTGCGAATCAGCGGGTTCTGGTTGGAAATCTCGATACCCGCTGGACAGTCGTCGCGGTTGCAGTCCTTCACCTCGACATAATCGAGCTTGACCGTCCAGACCCCCTGCACCTGCCGAAAATCGGTGATGAGGGCCTGACGGTTTTGCACCTGGGCCAGACCCACGCCAAGGGCCAACACAAGCAGCGCTACCAGTATCCGCATAGTTTATCTCTCTCCCATTCTGCGGTAGCCAAACCACAGCGCCAGCAGCGCCGGAACAAAGGTTGTGGCAACCACGATTAATAACCACAGGGGGCCTTCCCCACTGCCCAGGTAGTCGGTCTGGCGCTGGGTGATGGCCAGGTATACCGGGCGGCTGGCCAGCACCACCAGCAGCCCCGCATGGAGCAGCGTGAGGCCCATATACAAAAACCCACCTATGCCGATGGGCACCTCGGCGGGGTTGGAAGCATCAAACTTGGGGAAGGCAGCCCCCAGGCCCACCCCCAGTCCGGCGGCTGCAATGGCCGAAGCCAGCCCCAGGATGAGGGAGATTTGGGTTAGGTTGTCGTCCAGGCCAATCACCCTGGGCGAATAGTAGCCCAGAACCAGGCCCAGCGGCAGCAGAAAGAAGAGGGCCAGCCCAAACCGGGTCAGGAGCAGGGTTTGCTTGGAGACCGGGCCGGTCTGGAGCATCCAGTAGCCCTGGCCCTCGAGGCTGTATAGCGGATACGCAAGCCGCACCCCCACCCCCCCAATCACAAACCCCTGGAAGGCCAGGTGCATGAAACCCGCCACCAGTTGGAACCGGGTATCGCCCAGGGGCAGGTACTGCAAGCTGGTGGTGTAGAGCAGCACCAGCACCCCCACCAGAATTAGTTGGGAAGCCTGGTTGGCATCCCGGAAAAACAGGCGCAGGTCGCGCGCCCAGAGCGCCAGGGCCACGCTGCGGCCCGACCAGCGATCCAGCAACCCCGCCCGCAGGATGCCACGCTCACGCACGGTGCCCTCGAGGGCCCGCACCCAACCCTGCTGATAGGCATAGCCCGCCACCAGCCCCGCCAGCACCAACAGCCCCCCCGATAGGCCCAGCAACAACCAGAACTGCGGCTCCACATCACCCCGAGAAAGCCCCTTTAGGGCCTGCTGGGCCAGGGCCGAGGGCAGGAAGGGGGCGCTGGGGTCGCGGAAGGTCTGGAGGAAGCGGTCGAGCTCCTCCGGGTTGGCAAAGTCGGTCTGGAGCAGCACCTCGGGGCGTAAGGCCCGCAGCAAGAAGATGAGCAGCCCGCCCAGCACCGCCCCCAGCGCGGCGGCCCACTCCCGCGCCCGGCCTGCAGGGGCGTACCGCACCAGGGGCAGGGCCAGCCCCACCCCCAGCACCACCGGAAAAGCGAACATGGCCAGCGCGACCAGGGTAGCCCCCGCAAAGAACAGCGGGGGTGCGCCGTAATGCGCCCCATAAGCAAACAGCACCGGCAACACCAGCAGGGTGGGAAGCAGGGCGGTGGTCACGAACACCTCCCCCACCTTAAACATAAAAACCCGGCTGGCCTTTTGGGGAAGGGCCAGGTGCAGGGGGAGGTCTTCGGAGGTGTAGAGCACCGCCACCGCGTTGGGCAGGGCAGAGAGCACCACCGAGCTCGAGAGCACCAGCAGCAGGCTGCCCAGCATGCGCTCGACCAGCACATCGCGGGTGAAAGCCGCCGCCAGGCGGTTGACAAAGGCGTTGCTGCCAAAGAGTTCATTAGAGATGAAGTTCAGAAACCAGCTTGTGCCCGCCCATGCCCCATACGCCAGCCCGGCCCCCAGCAACAGCCCCGCCAGGGCCGAGGCCGGAGCCTGACGAAACCCATTCCACAAAAGTTGCAAGCGCAGGGTCAGCATCCGACCTCGAGTGTAGACCACCCGCTCCAAAGCATTGGTGCGTTTGCGCCGCTTTGTTGCGAAGTACCCCGTTCGAAGTACCCCAACAGGAAGCCTGGCATCCTTGGCCTGGCTACACCCCTTGGCAAGGGGTAGACCAAACAAAGCAAACTTGGCTTGTGGCTTTTAGCTTATGGCTTTGGGCTTTGGGCTCTCCGCTTTCCCTGACAAATGCCCCTAGCCACCTGGCCACTCCCGTGCCGTAAACTGGAGCAAATGTTAGTCAAAGACGTAATGCACAGCCCGGTGCTGACCGTGGATGCCACGGTGACCCTCGAGGCCGCCTATCACATCATGCTCCAGCACAACATCCGGCACATTCCGGTCATGCAGGAGGGCCGCCTGGTGGGGATGATTACCGACCGCGATATCCGGCTGGCCACCAGTCCCTTTGCGGAAGGCGGAGCCAGGCCCATCGAGACCCCGGTAGGTCAGGTGATGGCCCAACCGGTGATTACCGGCGACCCCCTCGACCCGGTGGAGGAGGCCGCGCGGGTTATGCGGCAGCGCAAGATTGGGGCCCTGCCCATCCTGGACGGCTACGAGCTGGTAGGCATCGTAACCGGGATTGACCTGCTGGATGCGCTCTTGCGCCTGACCGGGGTACAGAAGCCTAGCGGGCGGCTCGAGGTCTGCCTCGACGACCGGCCCGGGGAGCTGGCCCGCCTGAGCGGCGAACTGGCCCAGCACAACATCAACATCCATTC
>CALFDH010000038.1 GCA_937950405.1 uncultured Meiothermus sp. | reverse complement strand
CGCAACGGCGTGCTGCGCGTTCCGGCGGGGCGCAGGATGACCGTCAAGGAACTCAACGAGATGCAGTGGATGGCGCCAGGGGTGGTGGGCCAGGTAGCGGACGAGCCTAAATAAGCTAGGTTTTTAGGCCGGGGGCAGACTACAGGTCTGTTCCCCGTTTTTTGCCGAACTTCACCGCCGAAAGCCTAAAGCCGAAGGTGGAAAGCTGAATAGGGGCCTATCTGTGCAACCCCAGCTTGCGATGGCAGAGGGCTGCCCGTTAGGATGCACAGAACATGAGCATCACCCTTGCCGAACTCCAGTACGCAGTGGACGCCGCAATGGGCCGCCGTCCGGGCAGTGTGCTTTTGAAGAATGCGCGGCTGGCCGATGTGTTTAGCCTCGAGCTAAAGCCCACCCACATTCTGCTGGCCGGGCCCCTGGTGGCGGCGGTGGGCCCGGCGTATGCCGAGGCCGAGGCCCAGGAGGTGCTCGATTTAGAGGGCCGGGTGGTGGCTCCGGGGCTGATTGATGGGCACGTGCACCTCGAGAGCTCCCTGGTCTCGCCCGCCGAGTACGCCCGCGGTGTAGTGCCTCGGGGGGTGACTGGGGTGGTAACCGACCCCCACGAGATTGGCAACGTGGCGGGGGTGGCGGGTATCGAGTGGCTGATGGAGGCCAGCGAGGGACTGCCGCTGGAGGTCTGGATTACGGTGCCGTCCTCGGTGCCTTCCACGCGCCTGGAAACCAGCGGGGCCACGCTGGGCCTGGCCGAGATCGAGCACCTCATGGCCCACCCCAGGGTGGTGGGGGTGGCCGAACTGATGAGCTTTCCGGCCATTCTGGCTGCCAATGCGGACGAACTGAGCAAGGTGCTGCTGGCCGAGCGCTTTCGCAAGTCGCCCGAGGGCCACGCCCCCACCCTGACCGGGCGGCCCCTGCAAGGCTACCTGGCTACCGGGATTGCCTCTGACCACGAGAGCACCACCTTAGAAGAGGGGCGGGCCAAGCTCGAGGCGGGCTGCTTTTTGATGGTGCGCGAAGGCTCCACCACCCGCAACCTCGAGGCCCTTTGTCCCCTTATCCAGCCCAAGTACGCCGACCGCATCGGCCTGGTAACCGACGACCGCCTGCCCTCCGACCTGCTGCGCGAAGGCGGGGTGGACTTCCTGGTGCGCAAGGCCATTGCCCTGGGGGCCGACCCTATCTACGCCATCCGGGCCGGAAGCTGGAATGTGGCCCGCCATTATCGCCTTACTCGCCGGGGCGCCGTTGCACCGGGCTTTCAGGCCGACCTGGTCATCCTGGATGACCTGGAGACCTTCGCCGCAAGCCGGGTGTATCAGCGGGGCCGCCTGGTAGCGGAGCAGGGGCGGCTCAGGGTGGAACTGCCCCAAACCAGGGTCGGGGCGGCGGTTGCACACACAGTCAAGCTGCCCGAGCTTGGGCCAGAGGATCTGCGGATACCGGCTTTTTCCGGCAAGGCTCGAGTGGTACGGGCCATCCCCCATCAGGTGCTCACCGCCGAGGCGCACTTGGAGCCCACCATCCGAGACGGCGAGGCGGTGGCCGACCCCGAGCGCGACCTGGCCAAGCTCATCTGCCTCGAGCGCCACGGAAAAAACGGCCAGATAGGCAAAGGTCTGGTAACAGCCTTTGGCCTGAAAAAGGGCGCGCTGGCCTGCACGGTGGGCCACGACCACCACAACCTGATGGCCGTGGGGGTCTCGGATGCCGATATTCTGACCGCTGCCAGAAGGCTACAGGCCCTGGGGGGTGGAATGGTCGCAGTGGCCGAGGGCGAGGTGCTGGCCGAGCTGGCCCTGCCCATTGCGGGCCTGATTACCGACGAGCCCTTAGAACAGGTCAACGCTAAGCTAGAGGCCCTCGAGGCCGCCGCTAAGCAACTGGGTGTCACCCTGCCCGACCCTTACATGGCGCTCTCGTTTCTGGGCCTGGCGGTGATTCCCGAGCTCCGCCTGACCGACTACGGGCTGGTGGATGTTCACAAGGGGGCTTTAGTGCCGCTGGCGGTGGGGTAAATGCTGAAAGCTGAAGGCTAAAGGCCGAAAGCAAGAAGCCAAGGGCCAATACGCCGGTCTACCGACGGCCTGGGGTGCAGGGGTGGTTATACCGAATCTGCTCAGAAGTGACCCAAAAGCGATATACAAGTCCCTCGGACGCGCCCCCTGGCGCGGCAAGTGAGGGGCGCGTTTAGCGCCGCTCACGCGAAGAGTTGGTATTAGAATAGTGCGGCATGACCTTGATTTTGCGTGGCCTGGTGGTTCACACCCCCCAAAACCCCTTCCGCAAGGCTGATGCCCTGCAAGCTTTTTCCGATGGCGGGCTGGCGATTGCCGGGAGCCGGATTGCGGCGGTGGGCCATTTTGCCGAGGTGGCCCGGCAGTTTCCCGGTGCGCGGGTGCAGGACTGCCGCGAGGGGGTCTTGCTGCCGGGGCTGGTGGACACCCATGTGCACTACCCGCAAACCCGCGTGATAGGGGCCATGGGCTATTCGCTGCTCGACTGGCTGGAAAAGCGCACCCTGCCCTTAGAAGCCCGGCTTTCCGACAACAAACTGGCCCGTGAGCTGGCCCGGGAGTTCGTCAAGCTGCTCCTGCGCAACGGCACCACCACGGCCCTGGTGTTTGGCTCGCACTTCCAGGGGGCCACCGCCAACCTTTTCGGAGCTGCCGAGGACGTCGGGCTCCGCATTATTGCGGGGCAGGTGTGCTCGGATCGGCTGCTGAGGCCCGAACTGCACACCACCCCCGAGAAGAGCTACGCCGAGCAAAAAATGCTGATCCAGCGCTTTCATGGGCGCGGCAAACTGCGCTATGCGGTCACGCCACGCTTTGCCCTCTCGGCCTCAGAGGGGTTGCTCGAGGTCTGCCAGACCCTTCTGCACGAGCACCCCGACCTGCACTTCACCACCCACATCAACGAAAACACCGAGGAGATTCGCACCGTGGCCGAGCTTTTCCCCTGGAGCGAAAACTACCTCCAGACCTACGACCGGTTTGGCCTGGTGAGGGAGCGCTCGGTGTTTGCCCACAACGTGCACCCCACCGAGCCCGAACTGCTGCGGCTGGCCGAGGCAAGGGCCGCCGTGGCCCACTGCCCTAGTTCTAATGCTTTCATCGGCAGCGGCATTTTCCCCATGCGACAGCATTTGCACCATGGGGTTCGCTTTGGGCTGGGTTCGGACGTGGGGGGTGGTACCGGCTTCAGCCTGCTGAAGGAGGGCCTGCAAGCCTATCTAACCCAGCGCTACGCCCTAGAAAGCCTTAACCTAACGCCGGCCCACCTCTTGTACCTGGCCACCTTAGCAGGGGCTGAAATTCTGGGCCTGGAAGAGGAGATCGGCAGCTTTGCGCCCGGCAAGGCCGCCGATGTGGTCTGGGTCAAGCCCGAAGAAAGGAGCACCCTGGAGGTTCATTTCCGCCACCTGGACTCGGTGGAACAGCTACTGGGCTCGCTCTTCACCCTGCA